>JBDNIG010000128.1:0-11661 GCA_041688415.1 Rhodopirellula sp.
CGATGATAATCAGCACGGACCAGTCCACACTTCGCCGGGCCTCACTCGACGTGCAGCATCGGAAAGCGATCATGGCGATGGCTGCGAGCAGCGCCGCGGTGAGGATTTCCATCCATCCCAGCGCCGCGACGACTACCATCGCGCCGGTAATCGTGATGGCCACGATCGCTTTTTCGTGTCGTCGAACTTCGCCGTGTTCCACACGACTGACCAAATAGAAATCCTTCGAACTGCGTTGCCGGTACACGAACGACGGCGATGCCTCGAGCAGCAAGACGTCTCCGGGTTCGATTTTCACGTCGCCCAGCTTCCCACTGAGCCGTCGTCCGCCGCGTGCCACCGCGACCACGGCGGCGTTGTAGTTGGATCGAAACTTGCCTTCGCGAATCGTTTTACCAATCAAGGAACACTGGGTACTGACGACGGCTTCGATCAGGGTCCGCTGCCACGCGGGAACTTCGAGTTTTCTGGCTTGGCCATCGGGGGTCGTCAGCCCCCGGATTTTTCTCAGATCGACCACACTCTCGAGTGCCCCGACGAGGATCAAGATATCGTCGCCGTAGATTCGCTGTTCCGGCTTGGCCGCTTCGATGCGTCCGTCGGCGCGTTGGATTTCCGCGACGTACAATCCTGGCAATGCGCGGAGGCCGGCTTGTTGGATCGTTTTGCCAACGAGCGGCCCCAGCGGCATGACCTGCATTTCTACCGTGTATTTTTGCGGGTCATCACTGGCGCTGACCGGGGGTTTGCGTTCGGGCAGCAACCACGGCGAGGCGTAAATGATGTACAACAGACCGAGAATCGTCGCTGGCACGCCAACGATCGCCGGCGCGAAGAAGCCCAACGCTTCGCCCCCGACCTGTCGTCCCATGAACAAATCTCGCACGATCAGATTGGTGCTGGTGCCCATCAAGGTACACGTCCCGCCGAGAATCGCGGTGTAGGAAAGCGGCAGCAACAACCGACTGGGGCTGGCCCCAATCCGTTTACTGACATCATGAACGACGGGCAGCAATGCCGCGACGACAGGCGTGTTGTTGAGAAACCCCGACAGCGCCGCGACGGGCAGGAGAATCCGAACCAAAGCACTGCGCAGTCCCTTGACGCCACCCAACAACCAACCGGTTGCATATTCCGTCCCGCCGGTCAGTTCCAGCCCCGATACGATCGCAAAGAGCAGTCCGATGGTCACGAGCCCCTTGTTACCGAATCCCGCGACGGCTTCGCTCGGGGTCGGCAATCGGTCCGTGCCGCTGAGGTCTTGGGCCAGCACGAGAACGGCCAATCCGGCCAACGCGATCAGGTCGGTTGCGGCCACCCGCAGCGCAAGACTCACCAACAAACCGGCCGCGACCGCGAGCGTCAACCACATCTGCCAATCGGCCGGGAACATCATGAATCAGGAATCTGGGGGGGTACAAGAATTCGGGAGGCGGCGGAACGGCCCCTTAGAGTAATTTAAAACCCCGATATCGTCACCTCTGCATTGTCACTAAACTAGCCCCCGTCCACTCCGAATCCCCCGCTCCCGACTCCCCTCTCCCCCTCTCCCCCTCTCTCTGCCTCCTCGCCTCATGCCTGCCCCACCTCCGCCGCTCGCTCCCAGCACGGCCCGATCGTCCCGCCCCGGCCCATGGATCATCGCGGCGCTCGTGTTGCTGTTGCTGATCTTGCATCAAGACAACTGGTTCTGGACGGATGACCGCTTGGTCTTCGGTATTATTCCGATTGGTCTGTTCTGGCACGCCTGTATTTCGGTTGCCGCCTCCATCACGTGGTTTCTCTCCACCCAGATCGCGTGGCCGGTGGATTCTGAGTTCGATGCCGTGGTCGCTGTCGATGCCGAATCGGCGACTCAGGCGGATGAGCAGGAGGAGGCCAAGTGATGTCTTTTGCTTTCCTTGAATCGATGATTGCCCAAGCTCCCGCTCCCGCCGCAGAGGGCGGATGGCTGGCGCATCCTGGATTGCCGCAGTTCGTAATCATCTTGATTTACCTTTCGCTGCTACTGCTGCTCGGAGTTTTTTCGAGCCGCCTGTTCCGTGGGACGAAGGAGGACTACCAAGTCGCGAGTCACTCGATCGGCCCGTTTCTGTTGTTGATGAGTATTTTCGGTACCACGATGACGGCATTCGCACTGGTCGGTAGCAGCAGCGAAGCGTTCAAAGAAGGCATCGGCGTGTACGGGATGCTCGCCAGCAGCAGCGGAATCATCCACTCGTTGTGCTTTTTCGTGATCGGCGTGAAGGTGTGGAAGGTTGCCCGCGTGCGGGGCTACACGACGCAGATCGAGTTTTTTCGCGACCGACTCGATAGCGACTTCATCGGCTTGCTGCTCTTTCCGATCTTGGTCGGGTTGGTCATTCCCTACCTGCTCGTCGGCGTCATCGGCGGCGGGACGGTGATCCAAACGCTGACGGCGGGGTTGTCGCCGGAATGGTTTCCGGTCTTTCTTCCCGATGGTGCTCCCGACCGTGGGCTGCACGGCGGCATTCCTCCTTGGCTCGGGGCACTTCTGATTTGCAGCGTCGTGCTGATCTACGTCTTCATGGGCGGGATGCGGGGGACAACGTGGGCCAATACGTTTCAAACGCTCGTGTTCATGATCCTCGGCGTGGTCACATTCGTGATGATCGCCAATCGACTCGGCGGTCAAGTCAGTCTGCTCGACAATTTGCGAGTCCTCGGCGAATCGATTCCTGAGAACCGAGCGACGCGCGTGGACATGAGCAAGAGTTTGTTTTTCACCTATTTATTAATCCCGTTATCGGTGGGGATGTTTCCGCACCTCTTCCAGCACTGGATGACGGCCAAGAGTGCGGCGTCGTTCAAAATCCCGGTGATCTGCCATCCCCTGTTCATCATGATTGTCTGGGTTCCCTGCGTGCTCGTGGGTGTCTGGGCGACCGGTGACCTCGCACCGAAACTCCCGCTGATTCCGGGCACTGACCGGGTGAACGCGAACGCCGTGTTGCCGTTCTTAGTGAAAACACAGACCGGCCCGGTGCTCGGTGGTTTTCTCGCCGCCGGGATTCTCGCAGCAATCATGTCGAGTTTGGACAGCCAGTTTCTGTGCATCGGGACGATCTTCAGTAACGACATCTACACGCACTACCGCGGCGCCGAGAACGTTAGCGATCGGCAACAGGTATTCACGACGCGAATGTTCATCGTCGCGATCGTGGCGGTGACGTACTTCTTGAGTCTCGACAATCCGACGAGCGTGTTCGCGCTGGGGGTGTGGTGTTTCAGCGGCTTTAGCGCCCTATTCCCAATCGTGTTCCTAGCGTTGTACTGGCGTGGTCTCAGTGCCGCCGGAGCGATCAGCGGCGTGTTTGCGGCAATCACGAGCTGGAGCATCCTGTTCTACTACGGCATCAACTCGCCGGCGGGACTGCGCGAATTCAAATTCCCAATTTATCTCGGTGGCGAAGAATACTTGATCATGCCCGTCGTGGTGATGTTTTTCAGTTGTTTGATCACGACCGTGGTCGTCTCGTGGCTGACACCGAAACCCAAACCAGAAACGCTAGCGAAGTTTTTCTAAGCAGGTCGAGGAAAGTGTTTCGGCCTTTCAGCCGTTTTGGCGTTAGCCACGGTTCTTGCATTCAACCGGGCCTAGTTCGACTGTCGATTTAGTAACCCGACGCGTGAGCGAGGGACCAGGTTGCATCCCTCGCTTACGCGTCGGGTTATGATTTGCACGCTCATTTCGTAAAAACGATTCAATCGACAGCCCGCTAGGCCCAAACGGCTAATGGGGTGATGCGGACTGATTTACCCGAACCTGCCTAACGTCGCGTTAGTACAGTCGGCTACTGGTCCGTTTTCCTCTGAGCGAGTAGATTTCCGCCTCTTCAAACGCTACTCAACTGACTGGAAATTCACTGGTGAACTACGAAACGATCCACTCCGCCGAACAACTCGCCGAATTTTGCGCGCGAATTGCGAAGGAGTCGGTGATCGGATTCGATACGGAGTTTGTATCCGAAGACTGTTATCGTCCTGAGCTGTGTTTGATCCAAGTCGCCGCCGGTGACCACTTGGCCATCATCGATCCCTATCCGGTCGGAGATACTCAGCCGTTTTGGGATTTGTTGGTGACGCCGGGCCGTACCGTGGTCGCTCATGCGGCGCGCGAGGAAATTCGGTTTGCCTATCGCTTCACCGGCAAGCCCATCGCGGGCTTGTTCGATACCCAGCTTGCCGCGGGGTTTGCAGGAATGGAGTACCCAGCCTCGTTGGGAACGCTCGTGCAGAAACTGGTGGGTTTGACGCTACCCAAAGGCGAAACGCGGACGAATTGGCGATATCGCCCGTTGACGAACGAGCAATTGACGTATGCGCTGCAAGACGTAACCAATTTGCACGATATGTACGAACAGCTCCGCAGCGAAATCGATGGGCTCGAGCGGATGTGGTGGGTCGAGGAAGAAACGCAGCGACTCCAGCAGAAGGTCATGGACGCCGAAGAGGCGGAGAACTGGCAACGCGTCAGCGGCAGCGCGGGATTGAAGCCACGGCAACTGGAAATTGTTCGCCAAATTTGGCAGTGGCGTGAAGCAGTCGCCAAGAGCAAGGATCGCGTGCCGCGGCGGGTCATGCGCGATGACTTGGTCGTTGAACTCGCCAAACGTGGATCATCGAGCGCCGACAAAATCCGCAGCATCCGCGGATTGGAACGCCGAAATTTCCATGACCAATACGACGATATCGCGGCGGCCATCCAAACCGCTCTCGCGACGCCTGAAGAAGATCTGCCGCGCCGTTCGCGTGGCCGTTCGCGGTCGGCTTCGCCCATGCTCAGTCAATTTCTCTCAACGGCGATCGCCTGCATCAGTCGCCAGCACAAAATCGCGCCCGCGATTGTCGGCAACTCCGACGATGTCAAAGACCTCATCGCCTATGAACTCGCACCGCGACGCGGCGCCGCGACACCGGCACTCCTGGAAGGCTGGCGAGGAGACATTGTGGGTAATAATTTCCGCAAAATCTTAGCCGGCAAACTAGCAATTCGAGTTGCCGACCTGAACGAGGATCAACCACTCGAATTTTTTGACTGCGAACATTCGCAATAAACGGCAGTCTGCCTGTTTGGGGATCCTGTTGCACCTTTCGGCTTATGGAATTTGATACCACCAAGCTTCATGAGCATCGTTGCGACGCACCCGACCGGCGCGCGATTTCAAATCCACTGCACCGTTATTTTCCGACTAAGGACCATTCGATGAATAACTGTCGTAGCGAAACTCGCCAAGAGTTTCGGCCACCCAACAATTCGAAAGTCTTGGCGACTTTCGCTACGACCAAATCGGACACTTAAAGACCGAACGGTCCTAACGCCACGGTCCTTCGCTCACTCGCACTGAGCACGGCAGAGTCGACGATTTGCTGGCCGATGCGGCTGATCTCGATTGAAAGTGGGCCTTCGATGGGCTTGTCGTTGCGGATCACATCAACCATGTACTGCACCGGGTTGTGATAGGGCGGAGCCAAGCTGTCCGCGTCTTCCCACTCGCCTGCCGGGCACCACTCATTCTGCCAGTGGATTCGCGCGCCGTAGTCGTAGCTGGCAATCGTGCCGCGTGTGCCGACCAGAACGAAACCCGTCTTGGGCTGCGGTTGATGCGTCCAGGGATCCGTGTAGGTACCCCAACGCGTTTCGAATTTGGATAGCCCGCTCTCGTACTTTGCAATCGAGATGCTGTGTTCGTCGACCTCCAGTCCGGCCGCACCGTCGACCATGGTGGTGATTTCCAGCGGGCGACGTCCATTCATGAACCAGGTACCGAGCGTCGTTCCGTAACCGAGGTAATCTAGGAGCGATCCTCCACCGTGGCTCTTCTTATAAAACCAACTCTCTGATTTTCCCTCCGCGATCTCCGCTGGCGTCCGCTCAACCTTGTCCGCACCATGATACAGCGGCCCGCGATTGCCGCCGTAATAGTGGACTTCCAAGACATCACCGATATGCCCCTCGTCGACATAGCGTTTCGCAGTTCGGTGACACGGCATCCAGGCAAGCGGCCAGTTGATCGCCAGGCGGCTGCCCGATGCCTCGCACGCGGCAATCATCCGGTCAGCTTCGGCCAGGGAGGCGGCAAAGGGTTTCTCGACGAGAATGTCGCATCCAAACGGCGCGACTCGTTCGACCCAATCTCCATGCGTCGACGCCGCGGGGCACAGAATCGCCAAGTCCGGTTGGGTCGTTTCGAGCAGTTGTCGATAGTCGGTAAAAACCTGTTCGTCGGCGATATCGAACGTCTCACGAGCCCCCTGCATTCGCTCGGGAGTCTCGTCGCAAATGCCCACCACATCCACATTGCGGTGTTCGAACGCCATCCGCAGCAAGTCGCCCATGTGGAAATGATCGAAGTTGATGCCAACAATTTTCAAACGATCACTCATGATAATAGGCGCTGCTGTGCCGCTCCAGATCGAGTTCAAAGTCAGTGACGAGGGGTCTCATGATCGAGTATACCACACGTTTGACCGGCACTTCAAAAAAGAAACCGCGTCGGGAAGCCACCCCCTCATCGAGCGGAAGTCACTATCGCTGGGAAAGTTCGGTTCCCAGCGCGATGCGGGCCTCAATCATGATGCGCAAGTCGTCGTCGCTGGTGTCGAGACCGCGCACCATCGTGGTATTTGTCTCCAGAGATTTGGCGGGGCTCGCTTCGGCAGTGTCGTAGATACCGCCAGAAATCAAAGCGGTGATCAGGGAAAGTGTTTGAGTCATGCGTGACATTATCATAAGCCTCGTTGGCTAGAATTGGGGAGGGCGAACATCGTCCGTGATGCTCTGACGACGATGGGTAGGCTGCACGTGGTGTGCCAATTTGTCGCAGGGGCAGCGAACGGAGCTATTCCAGTCGTGAAACGCCCCCGAAAAAGACATGTTCCGGCGGAGTCGCACCCGCAGAGGGGTGTGCAAGTGATCGCAGCTTGCACGCAAGCCTTTGCAGGCTTGCCCCGGTTTTGAGACGGGGCCATGGGCTGGCTACAACATGCCGCCGCTTTGCGGCTATAGTCCCGGAGGGACGAAATGTTGTAGCCCCGGGCGTCAGCCCGTGGACACCGGTCTCCACCAACCCGCCCAACCCCGCAGGGGGTGACATGTGTGATCCCACATCGACCCCATGCCGTCCCTTCGGGACTCTGTTGTCGGGCCGCACGACGGGTCCATGGGCTGTCGCCCATGGCTACAACATGCCGCCGCTTTGCGGCTAGAGTCCCGAGTCCAATCGATGAAATCCCATTCGGGATAGTTGTGGATAACTGACAGCGTCAGGCGTCGGGCTGTGTCACCCGCCCGAAAATGTCCTTCAAGATGGCTTGCTCAAGCGAGGTGTCGCGTCCCAGCGGAATCCAGCCGAGAGTTTGTGGGCTCTGGCCGAATGAATCTGCGCGGTTGGTGCGTGAACCGTCGTGTCGGGTCCGGATGATGGATTCCGTGGCGTGCTGCGTGCGATCGGCGTCCTCGAGATCTTTTTGCACGATGACTTCCACACTGTATCCCGTGGTCTCCGGCCGCACCGTGACAATCGCGCGCCGGCGGATTGTTTGCAGCGTGCTCTGGAGTCGCTCGAATCCCGTGGTGCTATCCTTTTGCCAGGGTTGAAAGATCGAACTACCGACCTTGTAGCTCGTTTCGATTTTGCCTTCGAGTACGAGCCCGCTGCTGTTCACAACCGGTTGCTGGCGGGCGATACGGAAGTAGTCGTCGAGCGTGTCGACGATCTGCAACCACAGGAAGTCATCGGCGACCGCGGGCAGTTCGAGCGGGTTGGGCACGTACTGCTGCGGCACGTCGCTGGTCAATCGGTAGGCCAACGAACCGCATCCGGCCGGCAGAACCGCTGCTGCCATCAACGCGACCACAACGGATCGTCGGGTCCATCGGCGTCCCCCAGTTCGAGCTGACGAGATGCTCGTTTGCGAAAGCGATCTCATTGGCGATTCAGTGGACGGGCGGCAATTTGTGGCAGCGGTTTCGCGCCAGGAATGTCGTCCGGAAACAGCGACCATACCGGCACCCGACGACGAATTTCCGCGAGCGCTTCGGATTGCGACTTCGCAATTTTCTCACCTTGCAGAATTTTGCGGATTTCGTCTTGGACTTTCGCGAGCGGCGTCACGCCTTCGGCTTCCCGGTCGGTGACCCGGATGATGTGATAGGCGTCTGCGTCTTCGATAATTTGGCTCATCGCGCCGGTGGGGATCGAGAAGATTTGTTCGTCTAGGATTTGCGACGCCAATGCGCCTTGATTGGTCCAATCATGCACCCCACCATCGCTGGCAAAGGGTTCTTGACTCTTCTCACGCGCGATCGCTTGCATATTACCACCGAAGAATGCGTCACGGCCCATTGCCCAGATCGCGTCGTAGGCAGCTTTTTTGTTTTCGAAGTTTGCGAACTTCACCGTGATCTGTTCCCATTTCGCGCGCGACTTGTTGTAGAAGTCGTCTTGGTGAGCGACGTAGTACTCATGAAGTTCGGCGAGTGCGACCGGGGGATCGCGATCGATTTTTTGTTGCAGGTAGACGTGCCCAAGCATCTGGTCAATGAACTCACGCTCGCGAGCCGCCAGTGAGCTGGCTTCCTCGTGCAGTTTCTCGTCGAGCTTCGCGAGCGAATCCGCATCGTATTTCTTGCGTAGGTTGGGAACCTCGGATTCAAAAAACATCTGTCGTGCCTGAGCTTGCATCTGCGCATCGGCTTCACGGCGTTTTTCCGCGGTTTGCGTGGCCACTTGGTCCAGCAGGAATGACTCACGCATCATCCGGTTCTGGATCGTTTGTGCCAACAGACTACGAACCATCCGCACGCGTGCAAAATGAATCTGGTCTTCGGGAATTTTCTGGCCCGCATTCGTCACGACATCCTCAATGCGGGCTTCGATTTTGGGATTGATCTCGCCCAGTAAAATGGTGCTCTCTCCGACAATCGCAACGACTGCGGCCGGATCGGTCGGCAGATGAGAGTGCATTGCCTCGTCAATCTGTGACTGCGTGAGCGCCTGCCCCCACGCCAACGGCGCAGCACCGATCACTGCGATCGCAGCAACCAGGAGGTGTGCAAGCGACAATCTGAGATAGGGGGGCATGGCAGGCCCGATGACTGGGTATGGGATGAACAATGGCAAACGGTCCCTCGCTTGTAGTTGAATCGATCATAGAAATGCAACAGAGATTGACGCGGCATCTACTTTGCCCAGTTTCGCGCCTGCTCACAAACGGAATGATCCGCACCATGCGAACAAATTCTCAATGTGTCGATCGGTGGCGTGCAATTGGACGACATCAAAGGTGACCCTCCCCCTTGCTCTCGCAGCGTCGTCCCAGCCTGCTGAGCACCTCCTAATTGATCGGACCGCACGAGATGAGCTTTACAGAGCAACTGGAGCATGGCGAAGTCGCCTTACTGAAATCACGAAGCCGAAAACCGCCTATCGACCGTGGTCAAGCGGCACAATCACCGCTGGAGATCTATTTGCGTGAGATCAACGAGACGGCATTGTTGTCGGCCCATGAGGAGACGGAGCTGGCGACGCGAATTGCCGGTGGCGACGTGATGGCGCGTGATCGGATGGTGCGCGCCAACCTGCGTTTGGTCGTCAATATCTCGCGTGGCTACACCGGCAAAGGGCTGGGGCTGCAGGATCTGATCGAGGAGGGCAATCTCGGGCTGCTGCGGGCCGTCGAGGGATTTGATCCAATTCATGGAACTCGATTCAGCACCTACGCGAGTTATTGGATCAAACAGGCCATCAAACGGGCATTGATCAACAGCGCCAAAACGATTCGCATTCCGGCGTACATGGTCGAATTGCTCAGCAAGTGGCGGCGTGCGACGGCGCGGCTCAACGAAGAGCTCCGTCGCACCCCGACGAACGAGGAAGTCGCACGCATGCTCGGTCTGCCTAAAAAGAAACTGCCGATCATCCGCAAGGCAATCAAAATCAACAACGCCACGCCGCAGAGTGACCAGTCCGATTCAGGTTGGTCGCTGGGCGATATGGTGATGGACGATCGGGTCAAGTCTCCCGATGAAGAGCTGCTCGATCACGACATCCTCAAGCACGCGATGAGCCTGCTCGATAATCTCGATCCGCGCGATGCCAACGTACTGAAACTGCGGTTTGGATTGGCGGGTGCCGAACCGATGACCCTCAAGGAAATCGGTGCGGAGCTAGGTTTGACCCGCGAACGGGTCCGTCAAATTGAAACCGAGGCTCTGCGGCGATTGGCGGATGGCTTGACCGACCCCCGAGACCTCGGGTTTTAGCCTAGACCGGCACGGGGACGACGTATTTGACGATCCCGACGAAGTGCACGATCGAGGCTGTCATCACAAATAAATGCCAGACAGCGTGGAAATACTTGACGCGATTGTCATTGATCAAAAACAACACGCCGACACTGTAGATCACCCCACCGGCGAGCACGTAGGCGAACAACGCCAACGATACCCGGCCATACAACGGAATGGCCGGCAACCACCCGAGCAACAGGTACGTGAGGGTGCTGATCGAATGAATGCGGTGATTCAAGATCGCCTTGTTAACAAATCCCCACAATGCGAACCCCCACATCGCCGTGAGCAGCAGTAGCCGGTACCGTGGCTCGGCCATTTGATAGGTGATCGGCGTGTAGGTACCGATGATCATCAAATAGATCATCGCTTGGTCCCAGGCGCGGAACCGATCCAGCCTCGGTCGTTCTAGAAACGTGTGCGATAGCGTCGAGCAGGTGAACGTGCCGATGCAGCTCGCCCCATAGAGGGCGCACGCGATCGCCAACCCCGCATTGACGTGGGACGCCCGCGTGACGAGCCACACCGTCAGCCCCACCCACACCACCGCGGCGATCCCGTGAGTCCACGCGTTGGCCCATTCCTGGCCCGGCTGGATCGGCGGTGAATCGTTGGCGATCTGCCCCACGGGCTCGGAGTAAACCGGCTCGGGCGGAACTTCTTGCACGGTTTGGCTGTTCATCTGATGGCGCTGTCCAAGCGGATATCCATTCGTGAAGTGGCGTAAGCTTCCAGCTTGCGATCTGAGAAATGCGAGCTGGAAGCTTGCGATTTTGGGGAACGCGAGCTGGAAGCTCGTGATTTTGGGAAACGCGAGCTGGAAGCTCGTGATTTTGGGGAACGCGAGCTGGAAGCTTGTGATTTTGGGGAACGCAAGCTGGAAGCTTACGCCACATGGGGCACGTATTGTAGCGAGCTGACTCTCGATCGCGACCACAAGGACTCAAGAAAACGGTCCGGTTGTGACGATGGAACCAGTTATACGGAAACTACCCCCGTTGCGTTGTGACGGGAACCCTTCGGCTTCCATCTCAACGCTTGGTGCTTGGCCCAGAGAACTACCGCATGTTTAACAAAAATAGACCTTTCGCTGACCGATCGAATCGGTGGATCGCTGCGGTCGTGCTGACCGCAGTTGCATTGAGCAGCGTCTCGCCATCGGTCGTGTTCGCCGAGCGCCTCGATGCCCCGGAACTGCGTCAAATCGCCGTTCCCATCGAGCTGGTCGATCCGATCGCCACGCAGTTGAGCCTGCAGTTTCACAGCGAGGTGGGCGTCAGCATCACGGCGGATGATCGGGGGAAGGGCGCCATTCTCGTCATGGCTCCTCCATCACTCCACGATAA
>JBDNIG010000129.1:0-4113 GCA_041688415.1 Rhodopirellula sp.
CGGAATTTGTATGGTTAGAAATACAGAAAATCAGTGTACCAGCAGTCCAGAGTGATTACAACAAAATGGTTGAACTATCTCGCCGACGGATTGAGGGCGAGAGCGTCCCGCAAGGGACGGACTCACGGTACTGATGGAGCGGGCGCGTGAGTGTGGTGTCGTGAGGCGATTTCCTATTAGAATTTGAGGCTTTGATCTTCCTGCCGTGAGATTGAATACCCGCGACCCTTCGCCCATTTTGAGATGACAGGTACATCATGAGGCACTGACCTCCTTATACAAATTTCATCCCTTGCGAAGGTGTTCTCGGGGACTCCGTCGCTCTCCACGTCCCGCCGTCCAACATCGTCACTATCTCGTCCACCTACGCATGCGCCGGAGACCTACCATGACCGCACTGAGCAATCCCATCAAAGTCAAGGCTCGATCGAAGCCTGATGAGGCTCGTAATGCCAAAGCTCGCAAGCACGCACGACGACCGCGCAGTCGCAAGCCTGCGATCTCCAAGCGTGATCCCCTGTCGGTCAAACACATCGGAATCGGTATCGATACCGGACGCTATGGACATCACGTCTCCTTCATGCACGAAGACAAACAGAAGGCCGCTGAGTCGATCACCGTCATGGAGAACACTGACGACTACAGCATTCTCAGTGAGCAACTGTTTTGCTTTCACAAACAATTTCCTGACGCTCATCTGCACGTGCGGATCGACGCCGCTGGCCAGTACGCCACCAACCTGGAAGTCTTTCTCAGGGAGACTCAGGGCCTGCCCATCACCATCTCCGTCGGAGAACCGAAACGCAACAAAGACTACCACAGCGCCCATGCGCCCAAGAGTCAGAATGACGCTACGGAAAGTTGGGCTATGGCTCGCTACGCTGTCATCGAAAAACCAATGGACTCCCACGGCGTGCCGCTCGAACTGATCACGCTGCGGCGAATCGCCTCACGACTGCAAGCGACCACCAAGCAGACCACCCGGCTAATCAATCAGTTCCATGAAACGCTCTCAAATGCGTTCTCTGAGTTCGCCACCATTCAAGACAATGTCTCGTCCGCGTGGGTACTGACTCTGTTCAGCAAATACCCGACGGCGGAGCGAATCGGTAAGGCAAAGCTCAGCAGCCTGCAAGCCATCCCGCGACTCTCCCATGAGAAAGCAATCAAGATCTACGAGTCCGCAAAACGCAGTGTTTCCTCGCTCCAAGGTGACTTTGCCGAGACGCTCATCAAGCAACTCGTCAGCGAAATCCAATACTCACAGCGAGAGGAGAAGACGTGGCGTGAGTTGCTGGAAAAGGCCTACGACGAACTTCCTGACGGACCGCACAAACGCATCGTCACTGTGGTGGGGATCGGTAAACTGACCGCCGCCGCGATCGTCGCCAGTGCGATCTCGATCGAGCGTTTCGAGTCCGATCGCAAGCTCACAGGCTATTATGGCGTCTTCCCGCAAGAGCTGCAAAGCGGCGTCGACAAGTTGGGTCGCCCCGTGCCTCCCGGCAAGAAAATCATGTCACGCAAAGGCAACGACCTCGTCCGAGGATTGCTATGGCAGTGTGCCAAGAGCGCCTCAATGCCCAACAACTGCAATCCCGAAGTCCGAGCCTTGTTCCTCCGCCGCATTGCCGCGGGCGACTCCAAACAAGTCGCTTGGGGTTACTGCATGACCAAGCTACTGCGTCAAGTATTTGGCGTGTGGGTCACCGACACCGACTTCGACCGCAACTTCGGCGAGCACGGCGAAGCACCAGCCGACGAGCAAGTGCTCGAAGACACCGAACTCACCGCGAAAGAAAAAACAGAAACGGAGTCTCTGGGCCACACGAACGCGGTTGATCAAACGAGTGCCTCACAGGCACAAGGCCAAGCGTCAGAAAAAGTAGTCACCAGAAACCCCGCTTCCTTGGAACCCGTAAAAACGGAGACCACCGAAACCACACCAACCGATGTTACGTCGCCCGTTCCATCAAGTCAAACAAACTCACCGAAAAACGAGCGAGTGAGCATCGACTACGCGGAACTCCGCACCAAGATCCACCTCGCCAGCGTGTTGCAGTTGATGGGCTGCGTGGTCGATTTAGGCAAGTCACAGCAGCGATTAACCTGCCCGCTTCACGGGCCAGGGGGCCGCAGCAAAAAGACCTTTTCGGTAAACCTGAAACGGAACGCATTCCGCTGTTTCGATTCCAAATGCGGATGCCAAGGCAACGCCCTGGATCTGTACGTCGCCTACACACGCAAGCCGCTTTATGAGGCGTCAATTGAACTCACCGAGCGACTCGGAATCGAACTTCCCAGGCGGTCCAAAGCCACCAATACACCCAGCAAACAAAAGAAGGAAAAAAGTGGCGGGCATACCCCGCCCAGCCCTTGACTCTAACCGGTACATCTCACGGGGTAACGTGGCACCGGAACGGAGGCGGTGAAATGGCGGAGCCAACCGCCGTAGTGGAGGTGACGCGTTACTCCCGTGCACCGATTTGTTCGTAGCGTACCCTGGATCACGCGCGTAGCGACACGCTACATACGGTTGGTGATACCGCAATCATATCGAGTCGCCAAACGGGACACAAGCAATTTCGGGCGTTGGAGATCATGGGCGATGGACGGACTCAACTCGGTCGCAATGGATTGAAAGGCCAGAGGCCGACATATCTCTGCCGGTGGCGTCAGCCACCGGAACAAATCCTCAAGTAGCTTCCCAAGCCCAGCGGGCGACAGATACCGCGTTCCCGACCGGCTGGGCAGAATGTGTCGACCTCCGGTCTTGCAACCTTCCGATCAACCCAACACCGGTGGCTGACGCCACCGGCAGTTCATGTGCCGCCCGCCGGGCTGTTGGTGTCAGGTATTGGCCGAATTGAATCCGTCTACGAACGTTTTAGTTCACCGAGTTTGCGGACCAAATCGATAGAGTTGGAATCGCGATTAACGGTGATGCCCGAAAAAGGTTGAATTGCCGAGTGAGCAGCATTCTCCGGTGCATCCACATTGTTCGTAGCGCACACTGGATCACGCGCGTAGCAACACGGATGCGCGCCCCAACTATTCGCGGCCAAGCAAATTTGAGGCTGATCGACCACCGACCATGACACCAGCAACAACGATCTCATCGGTTTCAATCGCATAGTACACTACGGCAGTAAATCGTGGCATCCGCAATGGGCGGTATCCCGTATCGTCGATTGCATGATGAAAGGCCTGCTCTGGCAAACGTTCCACAAGGGAAAAGAAAAGCTGGCTAAAGTCCTCGCCGAGTCCCGTGCAACGTTTCTCGTACCAATAAACGCCGAGCTAACGTCGTCGTACACTTCATCGAGCAGCCGAACGTTCAATTTCTCCGGCTTTCCGTCAAACGATCTTTGAGCTGCTGGACCGTCATCGCAGAAGATGGATCGCGTCGATAGCGTTCCATCCGGCGATCTAAATCAGCCTTTGCGTCCGCCTGGACGGGTGGCAGGTCTTGGCCGGGCATCGAATCCCAGACAGTTTGCAATACATGCAACTGCTCCTCTACGGGAAGATTCGAGATATCAGCGATTACTTGCTCTGCAGTCATACTGCAACCTCGGTTTGTCAGTAGATCCTAGATTTCGCGCGTCGCGACACGCGAACGGCGTTGGCCGTATGATATCGAACCACCAAACGGGACGCAAGCAATTTCAGGCGTTGGTAATCGCGGGCGTTGGATTCAGGCGTTGGAAATCACGAGCATTGGATACAGGCGTCGGAAATCACGGGCGTTGGAAACGGGCGTCGGATTCACGCGACGGAGACCACAGGCGATGGATTCAGGCGTTGCACATTGTGGTGTGCAAGCCAGTTCGGTCACTTCCGTCTACGAACGCCAGGGTTCACGGGGTAACACGGCACCGTAGCGGAGGCGGTAAGATGGCGAAGCCACACCGCCGTAGCGAAGGTGACGTGTTACTCTCGGTGAGTAGATCGAAGTCTTTCGAGGTTAGCATCTTACTTTCCGCACATCTCATTTTGAATATCTCGGAATTTCACGGCGGCGTTGGTGACTGCGATTCAGGCCGTGTAATCGGCGGTCGACACGCCCAGCAGCTCCAGTATCGTACGGTGGATTGGTGAGAGTTCTGTTGC
>JBDNIG010000130.1:0-17861 GCA_041688415.1 Rhodopirellula sp.
GGGGGCGGAATATCGGCGCGTGGCGATTGGCGTGCCCTCGGGTCTGGACGGCGACACTGGAGACGCCGCCGAACCGACCTTTCGAGCGGATCTCACGTTGACATTCGTCGCTCCGAAGACCGGGATGATGAACTCCGCCAGCTCATCATTGACAGGAGAAATTGAGATCATTGATATCGGTATTCCGAAGGAATTGAAGCGACAACTGGGTATCCCCGGATAGCGGGCAAACGAGATGCTGTTAGGCTGTTAGCGACATCATTGTTGTTCTCGCCAACCAATCACCAAAAGCACTCCTTCTCGTGGACCGCGTTCGCCAACTGTTCCAACAAAATGAGCTCCATTCGCTCGGGAAATGGATCTTATTGGCATCGCTGGTGGGAATGGTTGCCGGACTCGGCGCGATCGTCTTTGACGTTCTCGGACAGACCGTGACACGGTACACGCTGACACAGTTTGCTGGGTACACGCCCTTAGAGGCCGCTGGCGAGCATGCTCGCTTCGCTCACGTGAATCAGTCGCTGTCGCCTTGGATGTTGGTGGCCATCATGACGTTGGGCGGTTTGGTTTCTGGGGTGATTGTGTTCAAGTTCGCACCGGAGGCGGAAGGGCACGGCACGGACGCGGCGATTGACGCTTTTCACAATAAGCGTGGCCGCGTGCGAGCGATCGTCCCGATTGTCAAAACGATTGCTTCGGCGGTCACGCTGGGCACGGGTGGTTCGGGCGGACGCGAAGGCCCGATCGCTCAAATTGGTTCCGGATTTGGTGCCTGGCTTGGTACCAAGTTAAAACTCTCGGGACGCGAGCGGCGGATCATGCTGGCCGCCGGAATGGGCGCGGGGATCGGGGCAATCTTTCGTGCACCTCTCGCCGGTGCTGTGTTTGCGGGCGAAATCCTGTACAGCGACGCGGATTTGGAAGCCGATGTGATCGTGCCCGCCGCCGCCGCATCGATTATTGCCTACAGCGTCTACGTTCAATCACTGCCACCCGACGTGCGCTTTGTGCCGATCTTTGGTGACGCATTGGAACACACGTTTGCCTCGCCGCTTGAGCTACTCGCCTACCTCGTGCTTGCGGTTGTACTCGTGCTCGTCGGCGGTCTGTATGTTCGTACGTTCTACGGCACGCAAAAACTGTTTCACAAACTGCCGGTTATTCCTCACGTTCGCCCAGCCATTGGTGCCGCCCTGGCGGGTTTGATCGGCATTGGACTGTACGAGATTTTCAGTAACGAGCCGGCGATTTTGGGCGTTCTGGGTACCGGTTATGGCACCCTGCAAATAGCCCTGACGGCCGCCACGAGTCTCGGCATCCCGCTGCTGGTGGTGATCGCCTTCATGAAAATTGTGACGACCTCGTTGACGATCGGTTCGGGTGGTTCAGCGGGCGTGTTTGGTCCGTCGATGGTCATTGGTGGCTGCACCGGCGCTGCTGTTGGTTTAACCATGCAACGTTTTTTTCCAAATCTTGTTTCGGAACCGGAAACGTTCGCCGTGGTCGGCATGGCGGGTTTTTTCTCGGGCATCGCCCGGGCTCCCATCTCGACAATCATCATGGTCCGTGCCCTGACCGGTGACTTTGGGTTGTTGGTGCCAACCATGCTCGTGACCACCTCCACGTTCGTGATGAGTCACCGCTTTCGGCTGTATCAGAAACAGGTCCCCACGCGGATGGATTCGATGGCCCACCGAGGTGATTTTATCATCGACGTTCTGGAAGGCTTGCAAGTCAAAGACATTTTCAATCCCGATCGCAAAGTCACCAAGATTCCCGAAGGGATGACCGTCGAAGACATCGTGCATCACTTGGCCTACAGCAGTCAAAACTATTTTCCGGTAGTGAACAGCGACGAGAAAATGGTGGGAATTTTCTGTGACGATGACGTGCGGGGGTACCTCTACGACGAGAGTCTTTGGAAACTCGCAGTCGCTCGCGATATCATGATCGACAAGTTCCTGTCCGTCGCTCCCGACGACGACCTCAACACCGCCCTACTCCGATTCACGTCTCATGACCTCGATGAATTGCCGGTACTCGATCCTGACCAACCCGGCGTGCTGATGGGCATGCTGCGTCGCCGCGAAACAATCGCAGCCTACAATCAACGCGTCATGGAACTCAAACGCGACTCCAAAGAGGACGAAGAACCGGTCGCATAGCTGTCTTAATTCTCCCACTTCGCTAATTCGTCGGACCAGCTCTGGAGCTTGTCACGATGCTTTTCAATGCCCGCGAGCACCGACAGTAGGATCAATCCCGTCGTGATGCCGAACGCCCACCATGGCCACACCGCGTCGAGAGTTTGACCCGCATGCCATACCATGCTCGTCACGCCCAAGAACACGAAGATTGTACCGAGGTACAAAAACGGTTTGATACGGAAGGCCACCCCGACGAGCATGCCGGCCAGCGACAACAGGATCAGGATCACCGGTCCCCACAGCGAGCTGCCAATTTCACTCATCAACATGTCTGCCGTGCTGCTGATGTAAATCACCAGCGTTGCCCCGTACCGAATCGCTGACCCGATGGTGCTGTCGAGTTGGTCACGCTGCCAATAAGCAACCGCCAGCACACAGACTGCGGGCGGAATCAGCCATGCCTGTGGATGCGTTAAGAAATCCCATCCCGGCGTCTGCGTTAACATCACCCACAACGCTCCGTTGGCCAACACAACGGTCGCAATTCGTGGTAGTCCGCGTTTCCACATCACCGACAAAACGCCGTAGTAAATCGCGCCGACAATCAGCAGACCTTGGTACGACGTTGTACCCCGGTAGAAGGTCCACGACCAAGACTGCGAATCGAAGAGAATCGCATACGAACCGCTCAGCCAGAATCCAATCACGGGAATGAGTGGTAGGAACATCGCGTTTTTGCGCATCGCATCGGACAGCACCTGGTCACCACGCCGGATCGCCCACTGCGTCAAACCCACGCTCGCAAACGCCAGAACCATCACGACGTAGGGCCAGACCTGACGCAGCCCCAAGAACGCCATCCCGGTTCGGCATAGGAACACGTGCAACCACGCCAAACCAGCAATCGCCTGAGCACCATACAGCAACCGGCGCCGACGCGAGTCATCCATCCGCAACCAGTTCGCTCGCTCGCCTTGATTGGACAAGGTATTGGTGAACCCGGGACCACTCAGGATTGCAATGACTCCGCTCATCAACGCCAGGCCGCCCAACAGGCACGCCACCACGACAACCAACGGCTTGCCAATTCCCGGGATCCCGACGCCACTCTCACGAAATACCATTTCCAGACCGAGCATGCTCAGCAGCGCCGCCGCCGTCACCCACGCAGACAGTCGCCCGCCACGGCGGAGTGCGATTTGCCAGCGTTCCAAAAACGGCCCTCTCAATAACCGTGGCACCGCCAACACCAGCACCCCGATCGTGAGCACACCCGCGATCACCAGTCGCATCGTCGCCGTCAGCAACCACGCGTCTACCCTGGGTCCTCCCAGCACCGCGATCATCGCGACGGACCACAAACCCATGACGACGCACCGCCAACGACGACGCTCTGCCGTTTCCGATCCGATAGGCGTGGTTTGCTCAGACAACTGGAACAGCGACCACGCGAGCACGCCAATCGCCAGCACACTCGTTCTTACCAAGTTGGCATCGGCGCCACCGACAAACAATCTAATCGAAACGAAACTGCCGATCCATGCGAGTCCCACAATCACTCGTTCGGTGGCAACGCTCAGGCGATCGACGCTGGAACTCGCGTCCGAACTGCTCTGCACCCGACGAGCGAGCCTCACGCGCAGTCGCTCCGACCACGGCAGCGTACCGACGATTAACGATGTCGAAACGGCAGCAGTCAAAATCGCCACCACCACCGGCAACTCGCTTGAATGACCGAACAACCGCGACAAACCTGCCGCGGCCACCGCGGCGCCGCTCGATATCAGAGCCATCGAAATCGTCCACATCGAGACCGGCCGCGCCGGCACTATCGTGGGACGCAGCCAAGCTGAGATGGCAACCGCAACGGCGATCATGAACTGCGCCAGACGCATCGCGATCTCAGTCACACTGTGTCCACGGGGAACTCCCCCCCAGTTCATCAGATCCAACAGGCTCAATGCCAACATCGGCAGCAATAGCCACGAGACGCCGATATCCGCCCGGGGCGCCCGGCGATGACCGGAGACGGTCAATCGATCGCTCCGCCACAACAGAACGCAGGCTCCCATCCAGCCCATCCAATAGGTTGTTGAGATCAACTCCGACGACCGTGAAATATCGGGATGAACCAGTAAAATCCAACCACCCGCGATGACAATGAACCAGCCCAACAGACGCGGCAAAACATCGGTAAGTTGAAATCGTGTTGGAATCGCATCCAGTTCACGCGGTGGCGTGAAACGCATCAGGCCAACCGCTCCCGTCGCGAGTCCCGCCAGTGCGATCCACGCCGGCCAGCCACCGAGTTGCGAGGTGAAGTAAGAGGATCCACGCCAATCAAAGAACGTGAATCCCGTCAACACCAGTGTCTGCGCGCTAACATGCCACGCGTGCAGCGGAATCGCCTTTTGCCACACCACGATCGCCGAACCGATGCACCCAACCAGAGCACAGCCCATGACGATCAAGTGAGTGTGTGGCGTGACGACCCAGCCCATCGTCTCCGCCATGGCTGCAACGTGGCCGCTCATCACCACCGGCAGGAACGGCAGGTTTCGCAGCACCTTTGACCCTCGCACGTCGAACAGGTTGGCGGCGGTCACGTGATCGCTACAGCAGATGACCAACGCCAATAACGACATCAATGCACCGAGCGGTAGGCTCCAAGCGACCGTCCACGGGGACTGATGCAGTTGAATGACAAACCACAATGCCACGGCCGCAGACGTTAATCCAACGCCGGCAATCCAGACCCGTGACAACGCCGCCCCTTGATCGGACTCGCTGGCAGTGGCTGCCCGCCATCTCTGCTGCATCCACGCCAGTATCAACCACGCAGCGCTGCCTAGCACGGAGGATTGCCACCACACCACCGCGGGCTTGGAAAAGATCACCGGAATGCTGATCCCGATCGCCATCGGCAATAACATGGCCGACAACCTGCTCGCGGAATCTTCACCAAAACGCCAGACGGATGAAGCTTTTTCCGACCCGACGCGTGTGAGAAAACTGCCCTGCCCTGCCCCATCGACGCGCGTGCGAGGACGTTCCGCTGCTCCGTCAATTTGCTCATGCACCGGATCAGCCACTCGTCCGAATAGCATTCCAATCGACGCGACCATCCACCAAGTCGCCACCGCGAGCGTGCTCCAGCGATCCGGTGTGAGTCCATCGTGAATGGGCAACCACCAGTTTACCCAGAGCAACACAGCCGAACCCAACGTGACCAGCAGTGCGATCGCGAAAAAACCCACCGAGCGGTCCAGTTGCAATCGGTCGAGCGAGTTTTTGCGGACGCGACCTATCCAGCCAGTCGTCAACCACGCCACCAAAATGCCCGCCGACGCCAGTGTCGTGGTTCCCACCAGTCGCATGGATGACGATTGCGTAAATCCGGCTGAGATGACGATTGCCAGCAACAGCCCACCGATCGCTCCGAGCACACTGAGGACACGTCGCAGCCAAGGATTCGGCTCGCGGACCTGCCACAACCAGATGCAGCCCGCAGCGCCCGCCAGCAAGACAAAATGAAATGCGAAGTTTCGCGGCGATCCCAATCCCAAACCAAATCCTGTTGGCAGTGGTGCCGCCAGCGGACCACACAACACCGCTAGGTATTGCCACACAACCGCGACGCTCAATAACCCAACGGCTCCCAAAACCAGCCATCCATCCGGCATCCGCGGTCGCGTCGTTATGATCTCCGAGAGCGTCGGTTGCCACACACGCACCGCTTCCCGCACCACGAACCAGCCCGCTGCCGTAACGACCAATACGTATGCCAAACTCCACAACGCGTCCGCATTCTGCCACGATGGTTGTTGCCAGAGTTCGGAGCCCACGTAATTCGTCACGCCGCAGAAGACGGCCATCACCGAGACCAACATGCCAAGCTGCAGATAACGACGGTTGTTCGCGACAATGGCGACGACAGTCAGCGAGATGCTCGCGGCCGCAATCAACCACGTCGAGGCTCCCCAGGTGGGTGACGTGATCCACTGCGTGCGACTGCCGACCACTGCCAACGCTGCGATTATGCCGACGACCGCGCACGCCGACGACGCCGAAATTTTCGTTAAACGCGAGAGGGTCTCTCGGGCCGATATCCAGCTATCTGGCCGCCGCCGCGACCAGATCAGTTGGAAGACCATGGCCAGCACCAGCATCGAAACGCTCAGTCCCAACATGGCCGGTGCGACGCAGTGATAGGCAACGCTCATCCCCTCGTCGGTCCAGCGAACCAGTCCCAAGGAGGTGATCCAGAAGCTCACTGCGGTCAGGCAAGACAACCATACGAGTTGCGAGAATCGCATCGCGATCACCGCGGCGACTATCGTTGCGATCGCCAAGATTCCGGCCACGCCAGCGATCGGCACCATGCCCAGCCAACTCGTCGGCGCGACGCTCAACGCGATCGCTTGCCCACCCGCGATCGCCGCCCAGAACGCCAGTACGAAGCTGGCGGGTTGGATCTCACGTTTGTCCACCGCCCGGCTCGAATCGTCTGCTTTCGCCGATCGTATCGCCCACACCACCCCGCTCAGGATCGCTAAACCAATCGCCACCATCAGCGGTTCGCCACCGAGCAGCGTTCGCCAGACCGGCACATCGCTCCAGTTCAAACCGGCCAGCCAGGCCGGAGACGATAGCATCGCTGCGATACCGAATGGAACACTCGCGGCGAGCAACCCGAGTTTGCCTTGCAGCAGCCACGCCGTCAAAACCAGTGAAATCGAGACCGCTGCCGCGTGCGCCCACAACCAACGCACCCGCTCGATCGAAGCGGGCGAGATTGCCAGCACGCAGCCAATCGCCAGCACGACGAGCACGGTACTAAGGAAACGAGGCATCGCCCACTTGGGTTGTTCCCAAATTCGTTTCAAGTAGTTCGCGTGTATCGCGGTAATCGCTATCCAAACCGGAATGGTGGCAATCGCGATTTGAATCCACGCTGTACGACCATCGGCCTGGTATAGAAATGCCGCATACACCACCACACTCGCAAACGCGGCCACGGCAATTCCAAGGTGCAACCAGTGGTTCTTCCAAAATCGGCGTCCTACGTTCATTGCCGCCGCCGTGCTTCCGGATCGAATTTGGCAATATTGGCGAGCCGGAATCAACAGAGCGATCGCTGACGCCACCGCGGGCACCAATAGAAAGCTTCCCGAATTCGCCCCCAATAGACGCGCCGCCGTTGGCAGAAGTGGCAGGCACAGTGTCGGCGCGATGACGCTCGCCGTCAGTGACGCCGCACTGCCCCGCCCCACCAGTGCCAGTGATGCTTGCCATAGCAACCACCCGCAACCGAACGTGCCGATAACGATGGCCGCCATGGTCGACGGCGAGAGCAACGAAACCGAATCCACGCTCGCCCCCGCCGCAGCCAAGCCCGCCAATACGCAGAGCGGCACCAGCAACGTGGCGATGATCAGCACCGCGCGCGAAGTGTGCCGAAGTTTCCAACGCCGCATCGTGTACAACCCGGCCGCAAAGATAGCCGCGTCACCGGACATGAAGATCAACGCGGGCACAATGCGGTGCGTTGACGTCAACGTGTTCCACAGGCTGATCACCAATCCGATCGAGCAGACAACAATCAGCAGTCCCGCAATCAACTCACCCCAGCGAATGTTGTGCTCGGCAAGAAACGAAGCAATGACGTCGGAGAACGCGCGCTGGGGAGTCGCGGGCGGCCGAACTGCCGCGGGCGGAATTGATGGTGGATCGAGCGACGTCGGCTCCTCGAACGAAACGGAGTCGTCGAGCACGAGTGGTTCGACATCGGCGAGTTCTTCGCCGCCCATCGGCACCGGTTCAGGCCAGTCCCGCAGGGGCGACCGTGCCGTCGGTGAGTGCTCCATCTCCGCAAACGTTCGCGCTTGGTTCTTCAGTTCTTGTGCCTTCTCGGGCGTGATCGCCGCGGTCGCGTTGAGGGCATCGATCATCCGTTCAAACGCCGCCATGTCGTCTTCCGGACTGGGCGATTGCCGCGAACTCGTGAAGGACGAATTCGACTCCTCACGAGTTTTCTCAGCAGAATGATTCCCTCCTGAAAACCGCCGCCCGATAGCGGCGATAATCAACCAAGATGCGTGGCCCAAAAAGGTGATGAACGCCCAAACCAATAAAACGAACAGCAGATATGCCATGAGAATGCCAAGAGCGGCGTGGTAGCGCGGGAGCGGGCGGGCGATCGAAGTGCCCGGAAAGAAAGCCTAATCACTCCAGTGCCTCTGGCGGCGAAATTCTGCGCGCCGGGTTTTTTGTCCGGGCTCGATGTTCGTTGCTCAGCAGGAATCTCAATTAGGTGGCGTATGCTTCCAGCTTGCGATTCGAGAAACGCAAGTTGGAAGCATACGCCACGGACGAAGCGTTGTCCGCACTACCCTTACGACGCACTGACCTGAGCGGGAGCGATGATCTCCGCGTCCGCTGTTTGACCGCTCCACTGGGGAAGCTGAACCGAGGCCGCACGCCAACCGGGGTGCACCAGTTTGGCCGTTGCTGTTTCGCTCGCGGGCGATTCGCCGATCCAGCGGTACCGGGCGACCGAGGCGTCCGCGGGTACCGGGACCGTGTCACTCTCGTTGGCCGCGACCAACTTCTCGATTTTCAGGATACGGTCGAGCGATTGTCGACACTGTTTCAAACAAGGCCGCGCCGCCGCACCGACTTGAGCGTCTTGATACTGGTCAAGATTCTCGTAGATCAAATCAATTAGCCGGGCGTCACGTTGCAACGTCGCCAGCAGCGTGATCGCGGGATTCTGGGCTCGCAGTGGTTTCGCCTGCGGCGCCGCTTTGGTGGTTGGTTCGCTCGCCGTCGTCGCTGTCTTTTGCTCGATGCGAGAGTCGACCGGTGCGTCCAGCGCAATCGCGATCCGTTCGCCGACGGCGCGGTCGAAGAGAGCTTTCCAGAACGCTCTTAAGGCTAATCCCAAACGAATGATGTTTCCTCAGTAGTGGAGTCGTCCCACGCAACTTTCGCGGCCTAGGAGCGAAAGGCGACTATTCTTTTCCGTGTGAATTTGAGGCGCTAACCGTTTCGGATTTCGGCGTGGCCAAGCACTTGCCGATCTGCCGGACGGCTTGCCGCAAACGATGCTCGTTCTCGACGAGCGACATTCGCAGATAGCCTTCCCCGGCGGAACCGAAGCCACTGCCGGGGCTGACCGCGACGTTGCCTTCTTCGAGAAGTTTCATGGCGAAATCCATCGTGCTCATGTTGCTGCGCCACGGTTCGGGGACCTGCGCCCAGACGAACATGCCCGCTTTGGGGAACTCGACGTTCCATCCCAGTCGCCGCAGGCCGTTGACCAAGACGTCCCGGCGGCCTTGGTAGATCTCCGATTGCTGCAGCACGTTGGCTTCGGTATCGCGCAGCGCCACAATCGCTGCGATCTGGATCGCTTGGAACATTCCGTAGTCGTAATAACCTTTGACCGTGCCGAGTCCACGTACCATCTCGGAGTTGCCCGCACAGAACCCAACTCGCCATCCGGCCATGTTGTATCCTTTGCTCATCGTGGTGAATTCCACGCCAACATCCTTGGCTCCGGGAGCCGCCAGAAAACTCGGTGGGGTGTAGCCATCAAAGGCGACGTCCGCGTAAGCAAAATCATGAATCACGAGCAAGCCGTACTTCTTGGCCAACCGCACGACCTCGACAAAGAAGTCCGGTTCAATCACCGCCGAGGACGGATTGTGTGGATAATTGACGATCAGCACCTTCGGCCGCGGCGTCAGGTTCTCGCACGTGTAAGCCACGTTGCGGAGGAATTTATCCGGATCGGCGACGTCGAGGGCGACAACGTTTCCCGATGCCAAGATCACGCCATACATATGGACGGGGAAATAAGGCGATGGGATGATCGCGGTGTCGCCCGGCCCCATGATGGCCAGGCACATGTGCGAGAAACCTTCCTTGCTGCCCAGGCAGGAGATGATCTCCGATTCCGGGTCCAGCCGCACCCCGTACTTGTGTTGGTACTTGTTGGCCACTTCGCGGCGCAGGTTGGTGATCCCATTGGATTTGCTGTAGCCATGATTGCCAGGGTCGGCGGCCGCATCGGTGAGCTTTTGAATCACCACGGGATGGGGCGGATCGGACGGGTTGCCCATCCCCAGATCGATCACGTCATCGCCGGCGCGGCGTTTCTGGTACAGCGAATTGTTGATCCGCCCGAACATGTACGGCGGCAACCGATCGACCCGCGAAGCAAACTTGACTTCGAAAGGTGGAGGGACCGGATCGGTCGTGGGAGTACCAATCGCGGGAGCATCGATATTCGGCAGATCGTGGTCGAAGGTGTCACTCATAACAAGCTGAGCTAAAGGGTGGGGTGGAAATCAGCGTCGCACGCGTTGACGGATTCACCGGCGTGAACGTCGCAGCGCAGTCGCGTCATTGTCGCACGGGCGGGTGCATCGCGTGTAGGGGGGAACCGCCTGTTTTTTGTCCGCGGCACCACCGACTCCGTGAGGATCTCTCTTCGGTCGCCAGAGTCCCGCCCCTCACTCTCGCTTTCAGATGACGTGGCCATGCATGGCCTCCGGAAATCCCTGGCGGCCTGATTCCTTCGATTCTAGCTCGAAAATCTTTTTGAGCGGAGTGACATAGGCCGATTGGGTTCAAGTGCGTTTCCCGTTGGATTCCTCGGGGTCACGAACGGGTTGAACCCGCACTTAACCGGCGCGTGGACGAAACCGCTTCGGTTGTCTAGACACGGTTCTACGTCTGGTGTGAAGACACAGCCATTTTTCTCCGTAGGTGAGATCGTGCGACGTGGAACGGCGGTTCTTCCACATCGGCTTCGACAAAGTTGATCGACAGGCCGCGCCGCGCTGCCTCGTCACCTCCCGCAGTGAGCATCGGTGCGGAGAAATCCACTCCCGTCGTTTCCAAACCCAACTCCGCCCATCGCTGGGCGATCGTTCCCGGCCCAGTTCACATGTCCAACGCTTGGTGAAAATCGCCCGGAGAAACTACTTGCTGAAGCGCCGACAACCACGCGCGACGCGATCGTTCAAACCCCATCTCGCCATGAATGAATCGCTCCACTCGGTGCTGTACCTCACTCGGGTTGCTCCAGCCGTCGCGAAAAATACGCTTTTGCTCTTCAGGTGACATCACTCAATAATTCCTCGTACTCCCGCACTCATGATTCCAGATACGCCGGCCGGTGCGATGATGGGCATTCCGAGCATGCCTAAACCGATTTTCAAGAATGGCTGAGTGAAATACTTGAGCGTGATTTTAATCTGGCTCTCAAACACGATGGATTGGAAGAACAATGCTAGAAACCCCGGCTTTCGCCAAACACGCTCACGCGACGAAATTTTCGAGATCGATCGGGTTCGCCCTATCAAATCCGTCGCCGACGAAGACTGATCCGTTGAATCCAAATAATCCAGCATGATGGCTTTGTGACTGCCCGTTCGCAACGCTTCGCCCACGGCGAACAACGTCAGGCAACTACCAAGCCAGAGCGGGATCGAAATACTGGTAATCAACCAAGTGATCCCAAGTCCCGTGAACGCAAATACGTAGCCGACAAAGCACAATGCGGTTGCCCTGCAACGGCCCCACACGTCGGCCAGCACCCCCGAGGGAACTTCGAAGATCACGGTCACCAAATGTTGCCAACCGAGCAGCACGCCAATCACCGACAATGAAAACTGCAAGTCCAGGAAGTACAGGATCAAAAATGGATCCGCAAACCGCAGGTTTTTGAAAATCGAGTACCGATAGAAACGGGTGATCATGGGCTATTTAAGCGAGCATGAAGCGAATGGACGCAAGTCGGAACGGCATCCGAAAAATCCTGATCTTGTCGTACATTCTCGCCCATTCGCGTGATTCGCGGGCAAACCTGGTTTCGATGATCCATGAATTGACACACCTTACCTGATTTCAATTCCAAGTTGACCTCCGGGACGCTGCCGAGATGGCCCTCGATTCATCTTAGGAACGCGGGAACAACGATTGACGGTGTATTGACGTGGCGTAAGCTTCCCGCTTGGGTTTCTCCAATCGCAAGCTGGAAGCTTACGCCACTTAATGTTCCCGCGTTCCTTATTTCGCTGTAATTGCCGGTGCGAACGCTAGCGTCTATAATTACGAATGATCCTCCGAATCAACGCGGAAAAGAGGGGTCGGATAGAGAGAATGGATCGGGGGGGGGGCAACGTGACGCACGGTGCCCTTTCCTTTTTCAGCCGTATTTATTTCTGAAAAACATTGAGGCGACGAAAGAATGGAGCAATTAAAAGGACTTTGGCGTGACACATGGTGGCTGTGGTGCGCGTTCTGCTTTCTCGCGATTTTCGTGGCCGCTTCGACGTCCTGGGTCGTGTTGGTCGTTTTGCCTTGCCTCTCAGTCAGTTTCTGCTACTTCGCGTACATCCGCTACGATGATGACGGCAACGAGAAAGCTGATTTTTGAAGCTGGCGTGCCAGCTTCTCCCGACGCACGACGTGTTTCTGACACTGTTTAAACAAATTCAAAGTGGCGACCGAGAAGATTGCGAAAGCGTCATCCTGGTCGCGCGGCCGAAGAAAAGACACGCGGACTCCTTTCAACTCGATACTGGCATTGAGCCCGGGAGCCGTTTCTTTTCCTGGAACCCTTTCTTCCCCGACGACATCGACCGCATCGCCTGGCGGACTTTTCGCCGTCGGTGGCGATCTTTCCACCGACGATATTTTCCGCGGAGGATGAACGCTAAGAAACGTGGGGACAATTATTGACCGTGTATTGAAGTGGCGAAAGCTTCCAGCTTGCGTTTCTCCAATCGCAAGCTGGAAGCTTACGCCACTTCCTATGCCCACGCTCCCAGCCAAAAGCGAGACGGCACAGCCTTTGCGTACGAGCTTCGGTCTATGAATATTCACCACCCCACGTTCGCATCGTTGCTCATCGCAACGTTGCTTCTACGTCTCACCGGATGCAGTTCGGGTTCATCTCCCTATCCCCAGATGGAGGCGGTGAGCGTGACCGGGCACCCCGGCGAGTGTGCAACGTGCGGTACCGCTATCGCGAAGGTGGTCGATTCCAATTTGCGAACAGTCCAAGGGAACCAGTATGTGGTATGCAATGACGCATGCGGCACAGAACTCGATGACGATATCAAACATGAAAGACATGACACGCATGGGCACTAAAGGAGGTCATGAGAGACCTGCCCCGCGCCGTGATCGCCCCCAGCGTGAAAATGGATTCACCCTGGTCGAACTGCTCGTGGTGATTGCCATTATTGGCGTATTGGTTGGCTTGCTACTGCCGGCCGTCCAAGCCGCCCGTGAAGCGGCCCGGCGAATGTCGTGCGGCAACAACATGAAGCAAATTGGATTGGGGCTGCAGAACTATCACGCCGCCTTCAATACCTTTCCGCCCGGGCACATGGAATCGGGCGCGGACGGCCCGACGTTTCGTCACCAGTTCAGTTGGATGACTGCAATCTTGCCGTTCATTGAGCAGACTGCCGTTTTTGACAAGATCGACTTCAATCAAATCGATCTCGTCGTCTCGGCCGACCGGAATCCGGCATTCCAGCCTGCCGGCAACACGCTGATCTCAACGTATATTTGCCCCAGCGACGCGGTCGGCAAAGTCAATCCGGACTGGGCACCGACAAACTACCTCGGCAATCAGGGAACGCTGTGCGGAATGCGTGGCAGGACGGTGGGTAACGGCGTCTTCGGGCACGATAGTTGGATAAAGTTCCGCGATATTCTCGATGGTACTTCGAACACGATCGCCATCGGCGAGATTTTAAAAGGCGACTTCACGCCCGAGACGGTGCTGGATAACTACATCTTAAAACGCGGATCGACAGCCAATGCTGCTGATATCGACACGTGTCAATATTTTCCAGCAACTTTTTCCGATCTCGGTAACGTCTGGCTGGGCGGTCCACCCCAGAACAATATGTTCAGTACAAACCGTGCCCCCAACGATCCCCGCTTCGATTGCATTGCACCCAATAACGGCTGCACGAACTTTGCCGCTCGCAGCCAGCATACTGGCGGTGCCCATTTTGCGTTCGTCGATGGCTCGGTTCATTTCATCACCGAGAGCATCAGCCAAGACGTTTATCATGCACTTGGGACTCGAAATGGAAGTGAGGTCGTCGGTGAATTCTAATCGAATTGCCATCACCTGGCTGCTGCTATCAGTCGCGACTTGTTCAGCCGCGGAAACGAATCCTCCTACCAATCCCCCTACCAATCCGAAGCCACGAATTGCATTCGCGGGGCTGCACGGTGGCGTCTTTGAACACCTGAAATCCTACGCGGTTCCGGTCGGTGTGGACGTCGTGTTTTTGGACGATGAGAAGTTTGGGAACGAGTCGGTCGACCTGAGCCAATTTGACCTGCTACTTCTGCAGCATACCCGCAGCGAATACCGGTCGAACTACAAGGCACTGATTGAAGCCGGGCGAGCCGGAAACCCCAAACTTCGGGTGTTCAGCATCTCGGGTTTAGCAGAAAAGGACTTGCCCGAACTGACCAAGTCAGGTGTCATCGAAACGGACCCAACGATCGCGTCCTATTACGGCAATACGCCTGAGAATTTGCGCCGGTTGTTGATCTATCTCGGCGTCACCTATCTCGGGCAACCTGGCAGCGTTGTCGCGCCGGAACCAATGGTCGCAAGCGGTTTGTACCATCCCGACCACGCGGGAATGTTTGATCAGGTAGCCGATTGGAAGGCGTGGTGCCAGGAGTCACGCCGCGAGACCAAAAACCGACCGATCGTTTGCATCACGGTTCATTCCACTCACCTGATGTTTCAACAACCCCGAGTGGTCGATTCGCTGATTCGAGAATTCGAGAACCAAGATGCACTTGCCGTCGCGATCATCGACTACGGCGATGATTATGAAGATCAAATGCTCGAACTGCATCCAGATGTTGTCGTTCACACATGTCACAGCCGAGATTCAGTCGCGTTTCGTAACCAGTTGGGCGTGCCGCACACTCACTCCATCTTCTTTCGACAGCAATCGATCGATGATTGGCAGATCAGTATCGAAGGTTTAGCGTCGAGTGAGATGGCATTTCAGATTGTTGGTCAGGAACTCGTCGGCGCGATTGAACCGCAAATCGGAGCGGGGACAATCCATGGCGGAGGAAGCGGCGAAGCGTTCGTGCCGGTCCCTGATCGCATCGAGCATCTCGTCGCTCGGTCGCTCGCGTGAGCAAAACTGTCGTCGACGCCTAACGATCAAAAGAAGATCGCGTTCATCTATTACGACCGTGAGATGGGGAAGGGGGAGTTGATGCGGGGCAGTGCGACGGGGATGTTCATGAACGCACCTCGCAGCATGGTCAAGATCCTCGGCGAGATGCGCCAGCGAGGCTACAAGCTCAGCCGGGTTCCCGATAACGAAGACCAACTCCTCGCCTGGATGACGGAGTACGGACGCCAAATCGGCGTCTGGGCACCGGGCGTTTTAGATCGCTTGGTTCGCAGCGGTCATGCCGTTTTGATTCCGACGAGCAAGTATCAATCCTGGTTTGAAAAACACGTTCCCGCCGACCTGCGTGCCGATGTCTTGGCGAAGTGGGGTGAAGCCCCTGGGAAATTCTTGGTCTGGGAAAACGCGGATGAATCCTACTTGGTGATCCCACGCATCGATCTTGGCAATATCACGCTGCTGCCGCAACCGCTGCGCGGCGAAGCCCAGGATACGTCGCTCGTGCATGACGAGCGAGTCCCGCCACCACACAACTATCTGGCCACCTATTTTTGGCTTGCAGAAGAATTTGATGCCGATGCGATGATCCACTTTGGAACGCACGGTTCCGAGTTTTTGTTGCCCGGCAAACCGACTGGACTTTCCGGGCACGATTGGCCCGATATCGTCATGGGCGAGATACCCAATATCAATCCGTGGGTCATCAACAATCTCGGCGAATCTTCGCCAGTCAAACGCCGCGCCTACGCTGCGTTGATCGATCACCTCGTGCCGCCATCGGTGAACGCGGGCCTCGCCGATGAACTGGAAAATCTGCACGGTGACATCGACAAATGGATCGTTCTCGACGATGGCTTGCTGAAAGAAAAATTTCGCGAGTCCATCACAGACCAAGTCATCGAGAACGGTTTAATCGTCGATTGCCACTTGTCGCTCGCCGACGACGAATTACTTTCCAACGATCAGACCAAAACGGTTCTAGCGTACCTACACGACATTCACAACGAAACGACGCCGGTGAGCCTGCACGTACTCGGAGAGCCACCGCGATCGGATCTACTCGTGCCGTATCTGGCGACTTGCTTGGGCAGTGATTTCGTGGGAAGTCGGCAAGCAGTTGATTGACGAATTGCTCGCTTCACGATTGGAGAAAAACGGTCGTTATCCAAACAAGATCGCGTTCACGCTCAACTCATTCGCAACGTTCCAAGACTACGGTGTCATGGAGGCACAGATTCTGTATTTGATGGGTGTGCGTCCGGTTTGGGACGAAAAGAATATTGTCGCTAATGTCGAACTGATCCCACTCGATGAACTCGAACGTCCACGTATCGATGTCTTCATCGCCGGACTGTCCTACTACCGTGACATGCTGCCGACGCGAATGCGACTGATCGATCGTGCGGTGCGACTCGTCGCTGCGGCGGACGAATCGGATGATGACAACTACGTCCGCAGGGATAGCAAAATTGCGGAGTCGAAGTTGATTCAGAAGGGCGTTGCCCCGGAACTGGCCAAAATTCAATCAACCGCTCGGATCTTCGGATATCCATTGGGGCAGCAAGGCAGCGCGGGCTACTACTATCTTGTCGAGCGATCGGGCGAGTGGGATTCGCGCGAGCAGTTGATGGAAACGTATCTGAGCCATGTTCGTAACGTCTACACCGAGGGTGCGTGGGGCGAACCAGCAGCGGACGCTTACAACGCACACATCGATGGCACTGAAATTGTGCTCCGCAGTTGGTCTGATCGAACTCGCAGTCCGCTCTCGAACAAGTACGACTGGTATATCGGTGGTAGCCTGGCCGCGGCGGTGAAGCATCTGACGGGCAATGAACCTGAGTTTTTGCTGTCCGACGTTCGCGATCCCAACAAGGCATCGATCGTATCGAGTGAAGACGCGTTGCGGCAAGATTTTCGCGTGCGGCTGTTCAATCGCAAGTGGATTGAGGGAATGATGAAAGAAGGGTATGCGGGTGCCGATCAAGTAGCGGTGCACGTATCCAATGCGATGGGATGGACGATCATGCGGCCGGGAAGCGTTGGTGACGACTATTGGCAAGAGATTGTGGATACGTACATTCGCGACAAGAAGAATCTCAACATTCGTGAATGGTTCGAATCTGAGAATCCCTTCGCCTATCAGGAAATGAATGAAGTCCTGCTGGAAACGATTCGCAAGGGATATTGGGAGCCAGATCAAGAGACGATTCGTGAAATCGCACGGGAGTATGCGCGGAGTGTTGCTCGTCACGGTGAGGGTGGTGGACTGCGAGGCGGTGGGAACGAAAAGCTGGAGTCGTTCGTCAAGGATATCTTGGGTGGAATTGATGGCGAAGAGATAAAAACGCTATTGGTCAATTACCAGGCCCGCGTGCTTGAGCAAACCGAGGTTGCCCCTGAATCGCCGTCCACGGAATCTGATTCCGCGGTCGTGGCGGCGCATCCAGAGCAATCGCGGGACTCGCCTCAAGAGCTTGCTCAAAACGACACGACGAGCGTTCAA
>JBDNIG010000131.1:0-6020 GCA_041688415.1 Rhodopirellula sp.
CGTGTGATGGGGCTGACCGGCCGGACAAGCCTCGAAATCGTCGGTGATCACGATTACTTCTTGCTCGATGACCAAACCGTTCGGAGCGGAGATTGGACCGACGTCGTCGATGGCCGATGGATGCTAATCGACGGTGATTCGCAGAGTTTGATCACCCCCGAGCAAGTCCTTTCAGTCGATCTGCGATCCGCACAAGCCGATCCTGGTGAGCAGAAATCCGACACTTCCAAGTCGGACAAGAAGACGCCTGGAGATAAAAACGACACGTTGTCCACGACGGCTCGGGTCGTCACGCACGGTGGCGTTCGCCTGAGCGGCGAGATCCAGGCGTCCAACGACGGTCGATTGACGCTCGAGAGTGAAGTGATTGGAGACGCGATTGAAATTCCACATGCGGATATCAGCCGCATCACGGTGGCGAGTCCACAACCCTCGGATCCCGAGTCGTCCAAGTTCATTCTGGGGAGGCTCGAGTTTAAAGACGGTCGATTGACCGGTCGCTTCGTTGACACGGAGAAGCAGGCCCAGCCAACTCCGCTGCGTTTCGCGCCACGTCATGCTACCGCCGTCAATCTCAAGCCCACGTTTTCGGGCCGCATGGTCTACCGCGAATCACCGCCGCCCGAAACAGCAAAACAACGACGTGTGCGTGAACAGCGCGAAGCGGCGTTAAAGCGAGCGAACCAGCGACGGGCCAATCAGGGCGGGGTATGGAACGCGTTGGCCCGCGCCTTCGGAAACAATCCCGTCAACAAGCGTGTTGAAACCTCGCCGCGCTCGATGCACCTTCGCTCGGGTGAAATCATTCCCTGCGAAGTCACTTCGATCGATGAACAGGGTGTCGTTTTCACATCGGATGTGACGGAGAGAACACGTTTGCCGCAGGACCAGATTCGGGCGATCGCATTTACCGCCGGGTGTCGCGATCCCGAAATCGAAGCCGCACGTCGCGACCGTCTATTGACCGTGCCGCGGATTCGCAAAAAGAACCCGCCGACGCATTTGATTGTCGCCGTCAATGGTGACATCATGCGAGGACGACTCGTGCGGGTGACCGACGACATGATCGAAGTCGAAACGCGACTCGAAACGATTCCCATTAAGCGATCCGTGGTCGCGCAGATCATTTGGCTCGATGATCACTCCGGCGACGAAGAAAACGAGGATGATCCAGCGGACGAAAATGAGTCGGGCGACTTGGCCGTCCGGGCGATCTTGCGAAATGGCAATCGCATGTCGCTATTGGCTCGAAGCCTCGACAGCAGTGTCCTGATTGGCGAGCACCCGTTACTGGGCGAATCCAACATCAAACTCGGCGATGTCAACGAATTATTGATCGGCATTGACATTAACGAAGCGGATAAAGATCAACCCTATCGCGATTGGCTATTGAAAGACGCGCCCGAGCCGATTCTCGAGGGTGAAGGTGCCGGGGGCGGAACCGCCGCCATGTCACCATTGGTCGGCACGGAGGCACCCGATTTTTCGTTGGACCTGCTCGCTGGTGGCACATTCTCGATTGCGGCCTCGAGAGGCAAAGTCATTGTGCTGGATTTTTGGGCGACGTGGTGTGGTCCCTGCATGCAAGCGATGCCAGTGATTGACGAGACGGTTGCGCAGTTCGACGAAAAGGACGTGCGGCTCGTCGCGGTTAATTTGCAAGAGACCGCCGAGCCCATCCTCGAGACGCTGGAGCGGCTCAAAATTTCGCCTGAGGTCGCGTTGGACATCGACGGCGTCGCGGCGGCTCGATATCAGGCCGACGCGATTCCACAAACCGTCGTGATCGATCGCGAAGGAAAGATCACGCACGTCTTCGTCGGTGGCGGACCGAAGCTCGGTGAGCAGCTCCACGCCGCGATCGCCGAGACGTTGGGCGAAAAGCAAAAACCAGTCCCACGAACGGTAACGGTATCGCGGGATCGGACGAATTGCGGGCTGTCGATTTAGTCGACTCGCCAAGGCAATGGTGAGCCGAGTGCCGTAAGGCATCGGGTGACCCTGCCAACCCGGCCGCATACGCGTCTCGGCTCAATCACTCAATCAATATCCCGCTCGCGCCATACCGCTAAAGGTGGAGAACAGTCGCCTAGGCTGCGACCTTCTTCATCGCGGTTTTGGCGACGGTGACGCACTGCCGGATATCGGCGAGCGGGTTACTTGGGTTTTCTTCATACTCCAACGACAGCGCCCCGTTGGCGGGGAACCCGACGTCCTGCATGGCGAAAAAGACGCCTTCGAGATCGAGATGGCCCTTGCCCAAGACGACACCTTTGGTGTGCTCTTTCATTTCGGCAAAGTCCTTCAGGTGAACCCCGTACAAACGACCTTTGAGTGAGCGAATGACATCGATTGGATGTTCGCCCGAACGGATATAGTGGCCGAGGTCGGCGCACGCGCCGATCCGCTCATCGTGGCCCTCGATCGCCTCGAGCACATCAACAACGCGGTTGTAGCGTGCAGCCGGACCGTGGTTGTGGATGGCGATGCGAATGTCGAACTCTTTGACGAGGTCGTCCAGGCTTTCGAACGCGGCTGGATCGGGGTCCGCTGTGATGGTGGGGACACCGAGTGCTTGGGCAAATTCAAACAACTTGCGGTTGGCCGCCGCATCGCCACCAATCGAGTTCACTCCATGGGCTGAGATGGACATGCCGAGGTCGGCGACGCGTTTTTTAACGGCCGCGATCTGGTCAGGCGTCGAATCGATGGGAAGCATCCCACCGTAAAATTCGACTTGCGCGAAACCGAGATCGGCCGCATGCTGCAATGCCTCGTTGAGGTTGTACCCACGCAGCGAATACATCTGGATGCCCAACTTTGCCTGCGCCGCAGGGGCCGCTAAAACCGTGCGAGGCAATGACGCGGCGGCAACCGCCGCTGCGCTCGCCGTGAGCCAATGGCGTCGTGAGAGTGTGGAAGAGTGCATGGTGACGTTCCTATCAAGGGGGTGAATGGGCGGAGTCGTGATCAGCATAACTGGCCATCTTCGCAATGACGAGCAACGCGAGGGCAAAATATGCGGAGCGAAGCCGGGCAGTGTCATGGGGTTCCCTCTACAGTTTCGGTTCTCGGGATGTTATCCTGATGTGCTCGCCCGCATCGAGCCCACCGAGACAAGCAACATGAAAACCATCCGATCGCTCTTTTGCCTCTGCCTCTGCGTTGGCGTGGCTGCCAGCGTGCTGGCCCCCCCGTTAACGGCTGCCGCTGACTCTCCACGGATGATTGGACGTGTCGAGACGCTACAACCGGCTCTTGAAAAACTCATCGCCGCGGATGCGAAAATGGAAGTACTCGCCGGTGGTTTCACGTGGACCGAAGGGCCGCTGTGGGTACCACCGGGTGCCAAGGTCGATGGTTGTGATCGCGACTCGGGCTGCTTGCTGTTTTCCGACATTCCACGCAACACCATTTTTCGCTGGACCCCTGGTTGTGGCATCGACACGTTCCTGACCCCGAGTGGGTACACCGGGGTGACGTACTACGGTGCCGAACCGGGCAGCAATGGACTCGCACTTGACGAGCAGGGCCGCTTAGCGATGTGCGAACACGGTGATCGCCGGCTCTCGGTGCTGCGTATTGGCGGTGGCAAGCAAACCTTAGTGGACAGCTACGAAGGCAAGCGGTTGAACAGCCCCAACGATCTGATCTTCGATCACGCTGGCAACGTATACTTCACCGATCCACCATATGGACTGCCCGGTCACGATCACGATGCGCGCCGCGAACTCGAGCACTGCGGCGTCTATCGCTTATCAACCAATGGTGAACTCACGTTACTCACGACGAAATTGGTTCGCCCCAATGGCATTGGTCTTTCGCCGGACCAGAAAACGCTTTACATCGCCCAGAGCGATGCGGAACGTCCGATCGTCGCGGCTTTCTCCATCGATGACGAGGGGAAGCTCGGCCCGCTGCGAGAACTCGCGAATGCTAAATCGTTTCAAAAAGCGTTGCCAGGTGCTTTCGATGGTTTGACAGTTCATTCCACTGGCACGTTGTTCTGCAGTGGCCCCGGTGGTATCAACGTCATCACGCCGGACGGAGAGTTGCTGGGGCGTTTGACTACTGGCGGACGAGTCAGCAACTGCACGTTCGATCACGACGAAAAATGGTTGTACATTACCGCCGATAAAGAGCTATGTCGAATCAAAATGCAGTAACGACCGGCCCGTCACTAGTCGATCGCTTCGGTCGCGTGCATCGGAAGTTACGAATCAGCGTCACGGACCGCTGCAATTTACGCTGCACGTATTGCATGCCCGAGAACACGCCGCAGTACCAACCACGCAGCGAAATTTTGACGTTCGAAGAGATCGTACGCTTCGCACAAATCGCGGTGTCTCTCGGTGTCAGTGATGTGCGATTAACCGGTGGCGAACCGCTCGTCCGCGGGCAACTGCATCATCTCGTGAAAAAACTGTGCCGCATCGACGGTTTGAAGAAAGTCGCTTTGACCACCAATGGCATTTTACTCGAAGATCAACTCGACGATCTTCTCGCCGCTGGACTCACGCACGTCAACGTCAGCCTGGATGCGTTGGATGAGGAAACGTTTCAGGTCGCCACTCGCCGGCGTGGATTGCAGCGGGTACTCAGTGGCATCGATGCGGCGGTCGACGCCGGGATAAAGGTGAAAGTCAACTCGATCGCCATGCGGGGACTCACCGAACACCAAATCGTTGCCTTCGGTGAATTCACCAGGCGGACGGGCATCCCGGTTCGCTTCATCGAATTCATGCCGCTCGACAGCGACGGAAACTGGGACACGTCGGCGGTGCTGTCCGGTGACGAAATCATTGAGATGTTCAGTCGGCGGGTCCGCCCGCTCATCCCAATCGAGCGTCATGGTTCGGCGCCGGCGACGGACTACCAATTTGACGATGGACTCGGCGTCGTGGGCATCATCGCTTCGGTGACCCAGCCATTTTGTGATACCTGTGACCGTTTTCGCCTGACCGCAGACGGACAACTGCGCAACTGCTTGTTCGGTGAAGACTCCGGTGACGTCCGCGCGTTGATGCGGGGTGGCGCCAGCGACGATATGATAGTCGCGGCGATCCGGAATTCCGTGGCTGCGAAGCGACGCGGTCACGGCACCGATGACCTGACTTTCCTGCGTCCGTCACGCCCCATGCATGCTATCGGAGGATAATAATGCAATCTTCCCCCGCTTTATCGAGTACATCAGCAGACTTGCTGGTTCTTGTGTTTGGCCCTCAGGCGCACACTGCCGGCACCGATCGACTGCACATCCAAGGTATCCTGTTCCCCGTCTCAGCGGGCGAGTTAATGACTGAGATCGCCGCAACCTACCCGGATTTGGCCGCCTCACTGGGAGTCAGCCGAATCGCGATTAACCACGAGTTCGCCACGCCAGATTCTTCGATTGCGTACGGAGATGAAGTGGCACTCGTCGGTCTAATCAGTGGAGGCTGACATGCAATCTCGCTCACAAGATCCATTGGTGCGCGTACGTTTGACGGACGGTCCGATCGCTGAGCCTGCGGGCTTTGCGGCAGCTTCACGCGCCGCCGCAATGGCGGGCGCCGTGATCACGTTCCAAGGTTGTGTTCGCGGCAGCGAGATCATCGACGAAACTCAATCCGAACGGATCCTCGGATTGGAATACCAGGTCTACGAACCGATGACGTCGCGTGAGTTGAAAGACCTCGCTCACGTCCATGCTGCCAAGCATGGTGTCATCGCGGTGGATGTCGAGCACAGTTTCGGCTTCGTCGGCAATGGTGATTGTTCGTTTGTACTGCAAGTTGTCGCGGCCCACCGCCGTGAAGCAATTGCCTTTATCGATGAGTTCATTGACGAGATGAAGCGGCACGTCCCCATCTGGAAATTGCCTCGAAAATTGTCGGTCTCGGATCCGGCAGAAATCCGCTAACGGTCCGTCAATCTTTCGTTTTCGGGTTAGCCGTTTTAGCGCTAGCCTGGACCGCTGAATCTTTGGGGTTGACTCAACGTTCATACTTGCATTTTTGTTCCGAGCGATAAAAACACCA
>JBDNIG010000132.1:0-3401 GCA_041688415.1 Rhodopirellula sp.
AATGCGACCCCGGTGGGTTTGTTCATCATTCGAACTACCTGAGCTACTTCGAAATCGGTCGCACGGACTTTTTCAGGTCATCCGGTGGGCGGTATCGCGACATCGAAGCCGGAGGCCGATTCGTGGTCGTGGCGCGCGTCGACTGCCGGTACAAGGTGCCAGCGAAATATGACGATGAAATTCAGTTAACCACGCGAATCGCTAACGTCACCACGGCCAAAATCGTCCACGAGTACGAAATCCATCGCGACGGCACGCTGCTCGTCGAAGCCACCGTCACACTCGCCGTGATCGACCGTGACGGTCGCCTCCAGCGGGTACCCGAAACTTTGATTCAGTAATTTCAGGGTTCAGGAGAAAAGTAGCTCGGACGGATGGGCTCGGACGGGAGTGCGGTCCCTGCGGACGGTTGATGCATGTTCTGCGCAGGCTGCTACAATAGTCGCACTTCTGGTTCGCAATCCAAATTCACACCTAGGTTTTACCGATGCACGCTACCGCTGATTTCAAGAGTTCCCGCCGCGATTTTTTGGGGGCTGCTTCGGTCACCGCAGGTGGATGCCTGGTTGGTGCCCGCGCACTAGCCGGCGACAACGCCAAGTCGGACGGGGGTTCGCCTTGGCTGCGAAAGACGCTCAAGGCTGGGATGATCGGTGTCGACGGATCTTGGGAGAAGAAATTTCAGACTGCGATCGATGCTGGGTTTGAGGGAGTCGAACCGAGTACCGGTGACTTGAATGTTGCCGAACTCCGCGCCGCGGCAGAGAAAACCGGCTTGATCATCGACGGCACGGTCGGTGGTTCGCATTGGACGATCAGGCACACTGATCCCGATCCCAAGGTACGTGCAAGAGCGCAAGAGTTGCTGGAGCAATCACTGAAACAAACCGCTGCGTTGGGCGCGAAAACAAAGCTGCTGGTTCCCGGCCATGGTAAGGATGGAACACCCGAGGAGGTTCGCTCGCGCGCCTTCGATGCGGTCTCCAAAGCGATCCCGTTGGCGGACAAGCTCGGCGTCCACATCCTGATCGAAAACGTGTGGAATCACTTCCTCTATGATCATGACGGCGATGAAAATCAATCCGCTCAGCCATTGGCCGACTTTATCACCTCGTTTGGCACCGATACCGTCGGCGTCCAGTACGACCTGGGAAACCACTGGAAGTTCGGTGATGTCGCGGAGTGGGTGGAGACGCTCGGCAGCCAGATTCAAAAGCTCGACATCAAAGGTTTCTCGCGAGCCAAGGATGGTTTCACCGATATCACCGAGGGAGATATTGACTGGGATTCGGTCCGCCGGGCACTCGTGAAAATTGGTTTTCAAGGTTGGGTGGCAGCCGAGGTCGGCCGCGGTGACGAGAAACGACTTGCGAAGATCGCGGGCCAGATGGAGACGGCATTGCACTGCGATAAGACATTTGCCAAGGTCTCCGCCGAGATGAAGCAACCTGCGTGAGCGAGTCGAGCGAACACGTTTCGGTCATGCCGGACGAGATTGTGCAGTGGATCGGTGAAATCCATCCGCGCACGATCGTGGATGGCACCTACGGTGGTGGCGGCCACACCCAATTGCTACTCGACGTGCTGCCGGACGTGAATGGCAACGACGGTTCCTCCTCCACGCTTCTGCCCTTGATCATCGGCATGGACCGGGATCCGGCGGTGATTGCGCGCGATGATATTCCCGGTGGTCCGGGGAGCGATCCGCGAATTGAATTGTTTCTGGGCAGCTACGAAAAGACGCCGGCGGCGCTGGCCCACTGTGACCGCGACCGCGCCGACGCTTTCGTGCTCGACCTCGGTTTGTCGAGCGACCAGCTCGCCGATCGCGAGCGTGGGTTCAGTTTCACGATGGACGACGCGGAACTCGATCTGCGTTTCGACCCCGAATCCGACATTCCCGCCTACGAGTGGCTGGCCTATCACAGCGAGCGACAGATCGCCGACACGATCTACCAGTTTGGCGAAGAGCGATATAGCCGCCGGATCGCGAGAACGATTTGCCTTCGCGCCAAAGACCGATCGCCGGTCCGGACGGTCGGCGACCTGGTTGAGATTTGTCGGCGGTGCGTACCACGCGACAAAAATCACGATATCCATCCCGCCACGCGGACGTTCCAGGCACTGCGGATCGCGGTAAACGATGAACTCGGCATCCTGCAGCGGACACTCACGTCGGCAGCGGACTGGATCGCCCCCGGTGGGCGCATTGCGGCGATCAGCTTTCATTCACTCGAAGACCGCATCGTCAAGAACGCGTTTCGTGATGACGAGCGGTGGAACATCTTGACCAAAAAACCGCTGCGACCCACCGAGCAAGAGACTCGCGGTAACCCCCGTAGCCGCAGCGCCAAGTTGCGCGTCGCCGAGCGCAACGCCTGAGTGGAAGGCTCGCAGGAAACTCAATATTTTGGTTGCCCTCGCGTGCAACGACAAGCAGCGATCGAAAATCTTGACGATTTCCGCTACAACGGAGGGTGACCTATCACTCCACTGGCTTGCCAACCTCGTCGCTTTCAAAGTAGCTCCCATGGCCGTTCGTCTTAGCGTTCTCGTGCTCCGGCCGCCCGGCGGTGGATCGAGCTGGCATGCCCACAGCGACGATTTGCTCGGGCACCTGCTCGGCCGTCCGGGGCTGGACCTGACCTTGCTCGAACGACTGCCCGACGCGGTGGAAGGTTCCACTGAAACGCTCGCCCTGGAGTCGATCGGCGGTCATGTCGCGTGTTTGGCGTGGCAGGACCCGGAGGAGGTGATGGCGAACCTCGATCGCGCCGGTCGACCGATGTCTCGTCGCCCGCACGCGGGCGATCCTGGCGGTGCTGATGAACCGACAACTGAATCCGAATCCCCAATGTCGCCGGAGTCCACGCGGCGCGGGCGCATGTACTTCTTTGACATGCGTTACCATGGCGACGCGCAGGAGGTTTTCGCGGCGTTGCAAAAGTTGTTGCAAACCCTGCAAGTGCCAACATTTCAAATCAACTCGCAACCAAAACCCGCTGCCGCGCGAACGCAATCCGCGTCGACCACCATCCCCGATCGCTCATCGGCCCCCAGCCGCTCATCGGTTCCTGCCCGCTCAACGCGCCGCGTCTCCAGCGAGCCGCTAGAATCACGGACCGACGTGAGGACTCCAGCGTCGCAATCGGACGCACTCGACCGGCTATGTGACGAACTTGACGCGTTCGACGGCTAGAAGTGATTTTGCAATTTAAGCTTTTCGATAGACGTTTTCAACATTCCACTGCACTGGCCTCGTGAACAAACCTAACGACAACGATCCTCCCGCCAGCACTTCGCAGCCAGCACCCGGTACCTCCAACGACGCCGATGGACCCGTTGTCGATGGACCTGTTGTCGCGCACACCGACGGTGGCACCGATCAGGCCGATCAGGCC
>JBDNIG010000133.1:0-11154 GCA_041688415.1 Rhodopirellula sp.
GTTTGGGTAATTCATTCCGCATCACAGAGTGCCACGTTTTCATAACCCGACGCGTCAGCGAGGGATGGCGGCGTGAATCCCTCGCTGACGCGTCGGGTTATGATTGTCGATTCCACCGAAATATTTCCCAGTATCTGCTTAACATTTCCGAAAGTTTCACCTCAGAGGTTCAATCCATGTCCAACACTCAGGTCTCTTATCCTCGCGACTCCGCCACGCCGGTTTCCCACCTACCGTTCAGCCCATGCGTCGTCGTCGGCAATCTCGTTTTTGTCTCCGGTCAGGCGTCCGTCGACAAGACCGGCAAGATCATCTCGGGTGACATCGAAAGCGAATTCCGTCGATCGATGCAGAACGTGGAAGCCGTTTTGAAGACGGCCGGTACGGATTTGACCCACGTCGTTCAAACTCGCAACTATGTTCGCGACGAGAACGACTTGGAGAAGTACAACGAGTTGTACGCCGAATACTTCCGAGACCCCAAGCCCGCGCGCACGACGATCATTCAGTGCTTAAGCGAAAAGCTTCGGTATGAAATCGAATGCATCGCCGTCCTACCGGAATGATCCACCCGAACCTCCAGCGAAGAAACGAATGCGCATGTCGGCTTGGTACGAAGTCTCCAACATCAACGATATTCCGTCACCCTCGATCTTGGTTTATCCGGATCGAATTGATTTCAATTTGCGAATGATGATCGATCAGGCGGGCGACGTTCGCAAACTTCGTCCGCATGTCAAAACGCACAAACTACCCCAGGTCGTGCGGATGAAATTATCGCACGGCATCACGAAGTTCAAGACTTCGACGATCGCCGAGGCGGAAATGGTGGCGATCGAAGGTGGTCCCGATGTGATGTTGGCTTATCAACCCGTTGGTCCCAACGTGCAAAGGTTGATTAAACTGATTCAGACGTATCCTCAAACGCGGTTCGCGGCGTTGGTGGATTGTGCTGAATGCTTAGACGAAATTGCGGCGGCGGCCGTTGCGGCAAATACGTCAGTACCATTATTCGTCGACTTGAATGTCGGCATGGATCGCACCGGAATCGTTCCCGGGAACGAGGCGTTTGATTTATTCATGCGGATCGCCTCCCTGGATGGCGTCGAAGCGGCTGGCCTGCACGCTTACGACGGTCACGTGCACGACGCGGATCCGAACGCCCTGGACGCGAAGATCCAGCGGACGTTCGCCCCCGTTTGGCGATTGAAGGAATCCATTGAAAGCACCGGGACGTCAGCCGGAATCATCGTCGTCTCGGGAACACCGACTTCTTTGACGATGGCACACCGGCACGACGTCGAAGTGGGCGCGGGCACGACGGTACTGTGGGATGCCGGCCAACCCAAGATTTGTCCCGAAATGGATTTTCAAAACGCGGCTGTCCTAGTTTCAAGAGTGATCAGTCACCCGACGCCGGACCGGATCTGCGTCGATCTGGGGCACAAAGCGGTCGCATCGGAGTTCGATCATCCTCGCGTCACGTTTTTCGGACTCGATACTGCGTCGGCGGTGATGCACAGTGAAGAGCACTTGGTGCTGAAAGTCGACGACGCCAGTGCCTATCCGCTTGGCACGGTTCTGTATGGACTGCCGCGTCACGTCTGTCCCACGATGGCACTGCACCAACAGGCATGGTGCGTTCGCGAAGGTCGCGCGGTTGAAACTTGGCCAATCACCGCGAGGGCGCGATGCCTGACGATCTAGATGCACCGGGGCGATTCGGGACCGCGGCCGGTGTGCCCGTTCCCGAAGCTCGCGATGCCGACTTGTCCGATCTTGATCGCAAGTTGCCCCGCGCCGGCGGACGCGCGACCAAGGTCCGATACCGCGTCATCGGTGTGAGCGTCTTGATGGCTTTCATCCTGTATCTGGACCGCGTTTGTTTGGGTGAAATCGTCAAGCTGGAGATGTTCCTGGCGGACTTCAGCGGCGATGCCATGGGCGCCGCGCTCGACCGGGATGTGCTGCGGGCCAGGATCGGTGACACCTTGGCCGCTTTCTTTTGGACCTACGCGAGCTTTCAGATCCCAGCGGGTTGGGCCAGCGACCGGTTCGGCGCACGGAAGATGATGACGTTCTACATCGTCGCCTGGTCGCTGATGACGATCTTCACCGGGTTGGCCGCCACGTTGACCGGGTTACTGTTTGCCCGCTTGGGACTGGGGTTGGCCCAGGCCGGTGCCTACCCGACATCGGGCGGCGTGATCCGTCGCTGGTTTCGAACCGAAAACCGTTCCATTGCCAGCGGTTGGGTGTCGATGGGCGGACGCATCGGTGGCGCCGTCGCGCCGGTTCTGACCGTTTTCGCAGCTAACCAAATTGGATCGTGGCGAATTGTCGTCGGCATTTACGGCATCGTCGGCTTGGCGATCGCGGCGGCCTACTATTGGATCGTTCGCGAACGACCGTCCGAACACCCGAATGTCAACGAAACCGAAGTGAAGTGGATCGGATCTCCCGCGGACGACCACCGCAGCGAAGTTGGCGACATCTTACCGATGTTGTGGGCTTGTTGTCGCAGTCGAACATTGTGGTTGAATTCAATCGTTCAATTCGCGACGAACGTGGGTTGGGCATTTCTGATCACTTGGTTGCCAACCTATCTGATCGACCGTGGTGTCACTGAATTCAATGGTGGGTTGCTGCTGACGATTATATTGGGGGTCGGAATTCCAGCTCAATTGATCGGCGGGTGGATCGGCGACTGGTGCGTGATTCGGTATGGCATCCGTTGGGGGCGTGTGATGCCGGTCGCTATTAGCAGCATGATTGCGGGGATCGCGTATGTTGCCTGCGTCGGGTTCGATGAAGTCTGGATGGTGGTGACCTGTTTCGCGATTGTTTCATTCATGACCGACGTCAAGAACCCACCGTTCTGGGCACTGATTCAAGACATTGGTGGCCGCAATACTTCCGGGATTTTCGCTTGGTCGAACATGTGGGGTAATTTTGGCGCGGCATTGACGTCATCGGTGCTGCCGAGACTGGCGGCACTCGGCGCCGGCATGGGTTACGGCAATGGCGACTCGTTCATGTTCGTGTTCCTGGGTGGCGCCTTCTTTTTGTCCGGCATCGCGGTGCTGGGAATGGACGCAACTAAACTCGTGCAACCGCCTCTGGACTCCGACTCGGGATTCACTTCCTCACAGTAGGTGGGACGTCCAGTCCAGTCTATTCCATTCAGAACAGACTTTAGTTTCACCTCCACATTTTTCGTCTCACGAGAGGATGCTTAGCTTTTTGGATTTCAGCTCTCGTCGACAGTCCGGTAAATCAAAATCAACGAGCACATCGGGAATGATCATGGATAGGGGTAAGTCATAATCGGTTTCCGTGGCGATCGATTCGTACGACGGGAGCGGTTGATGCAATGTGACCTGTTTGACCGACGCGGCGAACAGTGATGCAAACGTCGCGATGGTCGCGCCGTCACCACTGCCAATCAGGTGCAACGTGTCGTAACCGCGGCTGCCGAGCCACTGAATCACCCGGAGCAGATCGAATGTCTTTTGGCCGAGGTACGGACGGCCCAGCATCACCCCATGAATGGCGTAGAAATAGTCGGCACCATAAGGCTCATCGAACGACTTACCGCCACACGTGTTGGGCAAGCTTTCCCCGATCCCGCGAACATCGCAAGTCAGGAAGGGCTGTTCGGGATCGTGAGCGATCATATCTCGCAGCCACTCTTGGCTGCGAAGCTCTTCGTCACTGCTGCGATGCGAGACGTACAGGGATGCCACTCGACCAGGTGCCGCCTTGGGTAACCGTGAAAAGTTCCGCTGATCACTCAGCCAATAGCAGATCGCTGCCGCGTTGGGTTCTGTTTCGACGTAAAACGGTTGTGGATATTTTCTTACGTGACCCCGGTTCGACATCAATCGCAGAATCCGAACATGCGGCGGATCGGCCTCTAAGTCGGGCATCCCCAAACGTGACTTCACCGCTGAGATCAAGTTGGGTCCCGACAGCGATTTTCGCGATTCCTGCAGTCGCAACGCCTTCTCCCGAGTGAAGTCTGAGATCGTTCGCGACGCTTTCCAATCGGGCGTGTTAACGCAAACCTGTCCGTGCGGGAGGCACCACAAGTCTTCCACTTTTTCAATCTGTAACTCCGGTTCATGGCCGGACGATCCCTTGCCGGTGGCTCGATTGAACCACTGATACATGAATTCACGGTTTTCGATCGTAAAACCATGTTCGGTTGGGCCGATCGTCAGCGAAATATCGTCCTCGGCATCAAAGAGCGAATAAAATCTTTTCAGTCGTTGGTACGCGGCCTCGCTACCGCGGATATCAAAGAAGTCGCGTTCCTTACCCAAAATTCGAATCGGCTTGGGGGCCATCGCGACGAGAAAATCTTCATGTTCGAGTCCCAATTCCAAAGCTCGCGGGGGGCATTGTTCGGTGTCGACGGGCAACTCGTTCTCGGCATTTCGAAGCAAGGTCGTGACGAAACAAGAGGGTGCCGCCATCGTCAACCGCCGATCCATTCCGCACATCCATGTGGTTTGGGTGCCACCGCCAGAGTTTCCCGTCACGCCGATCTGATTCGGGTCAACTTCGTCGCGGCTAAGCAGGAAATCGACCGCGCGCATGGCGTCCCACAGTGACCAGGTGACAAATCGTTCGTTGATCAAGAACTGCTGGTTGCCGCCGTGCAAGTGTTCCCTGACCCCGATGCCGATGCGGCTACCACCCCCTTCGGCTGGAAACTGCAATCGCTCGCCCTGGCCGATGGGATCAAAAATCACGCACGCGTATCCCAGCCGCGCCAGACCCTGGGCAAATGATTGATAGACCGGATCGGCCTTTCCGTCATTGGTATGACCGCACGTGCCGACAACGCCGGGGACACGTCCAGTGGTGACATCAGGAACGTAGAAATTCGCGGTCACCGGAAAGTTGGGCCGGCTATCAAACAAGACTTTTTCGATTCGATACCCGTCGCGTTGCAGCGTCCCAGTAACCCGGGTGTTTAACGGGACACGGTCGGGAAGCGGACCAAAGCACTTTTTGACTTTGGCTCGGACCTGTGCAACATAGGCTTCGGCTTGGGATCGATTCTCGAGTGTCTTCTTTGCCTCGACGGATCTCCGGTGACATTGACGGACAACGGGCACCAGGAAATTCTGCATCATCCGGGGAAAACGATTTTCAGTCTCGTAAGTCTTTCCTGACTGACCCCGACCGGCCTTAGACGGTTCGGCTTGCGGATGCGCGCCGGTGGCGCGAATCGGTGAGAGCGCCCCCATGGATACCGCTGCCGCGATTTGAAATGCTTGTCTTCGCTGAAGAGTTTGATGCGGTACCATGATTTCAACTTCGGTTGAGGGGAGTGGGGCGGACACGACGCACGTTACGCCTAGCCGAACACCGAGTTTACCCGCAACGTTGCGGCAATCACAGACAAGGCCCTAACGCCGCATTGATCTGATTTCGGTGGGAGGTGAATGTTCCCTGATGTGGAACACCTACGCGAGTTTCTTGACACGGGTACGACGGTTGAATCGGAAGCGTTTTGCGGAATGAATTCCCCATACCTGCTTAAGTGTATTGACACCCGAGCGTGGCTTCGAGTGCCAGCGATTGCGCCCCGAGGAAATTCGTGATGGACGGCTGGCCGAGTTTGAAGTGTTGGCGACCTGCGAAACAGAGATCGCCGCCAAATGAGCACCGGCGCGGGCCATGTTCGTCCACGACGCGACTTATTCTTTCGCTGTCGCTTATTCTCCGCCCGTTACCAGCCGTACTGATAAAAGAAAACCTTGGCAGCCGTGTCCCTTAGTATCGACTGCTTTTCACTGTCGGATAAAAAGTCCGCACGGTCTCGAATCAACGCGACTGACGATTCGTAGGTGTGATCATCCTGCACTTGATACGGGCAGTCGCTACCCCACATCATGCGGTCCGGTCCAAAGGATTCGTACACCCGCCGAATCATGGGAAGCAGATCATCGTAGGGTGCTGTTTTTCCGCCCAACGCGTAGAACGCGGATGTCTTCACGAACGTGTTGGGGAATCGTGATAAGCGGCAGAGCCGATCAAGTGACTTCACATCGACGGTTCCGCTGACACCGATTCTTGCGAAGTGATCAACGACGACGGTCGTCTCCGGAAATTTTTGACAGAGCATGTCAACGAATTGGATCTCATTGGGATTGATCAGTGGACAGACCGCCAGCCCTTGCTCACCACAGGTTTTCCACAGGGTGTTCATGCCCGGATCAGCATTCCAGTTCTTCGCGTCGCCGGTCGAGTGCAATCGAAAGCCACGAATTCCTTCATCGGCCAACGCTTTCATTCGTTCCACCAAATCGTTGTTGCGGTAGTCGACAATCCCGACACCCGCGAAGACGCCTGGGTGAGATTTCGTGACCTCGAGCAGGAACGAGTGATCGTATTGGTAGAAACTCATTTGGACCAGAACAATCCTGGCGCCGTTCGCCGGCTTGCTATGGCTGAGCAGTTCGCCCGGTAAAAAGCTGGGCGGCTGCATGTCGGATATTTTGAAGTCCGGACCGATCGGGTACTTCGTCGTGTCGGGACTCCAGACATGAACATGGGCATCGATCCACCCGGGCGATGTCTCCGCCGCAGCGACGAGTTTCGAAGGTCTCGCCATCGCGATCAATGCCGCCGCTGTCGTCGCCGCTGCCGAACTGACAAGGAGCGACCTCCTCGATGTAACATTCCGCTGGATACTATTCATGGTCTCGTCTCGTGATCAGGATGCTGTTTGTCGCCGCCACACAATGGGTTGAATTGGCCCGACAAGAAACAGGTAGGAAAGAACACCCGCTAGCATAACTGCTGCGGCGATGAAGAAAGCTGTTTGATAGGAACCCGTCGCCTCGACAGACCAACCCGCCACCAACGGCGAGGCCACGCCGCCAAAGTTACCGACGCAGTTCTGGATCCCGGTCCAGCTTCCGGCGGCCGGACCGGCCATGGTTTGGGTCATCGCCCAGACGTTCGAAGTGAACATGCCCAGCGCGACGCAGGCCAACACGAGAATAACGATGCACGACGTCAAAGATTCGACGCGTGAGGCGGTCACCAACAGAACTGCGGCAATGGACAGTCCGCTCAACGCGATCGACTTGCGGGCCAGCGTCGGGGATCGGCCGCGCCGGATCAGCAGGTCCGCTGCCGAGCCCCAGAACACCGAAGAAATCGCCATGGCCAAAAGCGGCAAGGCACCCAGAACGGCGGTCTCCTTCAAATCAAGCCCACGCGCGTCCATCAAGTAAGATGGAAGCCATGTGAGCAGAAAATACCACACGTATCCTAAGGAAAACATTCCCAGCGAACTTCCCAATACCGAACGGTGCAGGGCAACCTGGGCCAACGAAGGCCGATGGGTGATTGCATTGTCCTGCCGAATTTCGTCGTCGCCGATTGATTCCGAAGAACCGGATCGTGACGGAACGTATTTGATCCAGGGCACCAACCAAAAAACACTCCCGACACCCAACGCGACGAACAGGGATCGCCACCCAAATTCGCTCACCAGCAAACCTCCCGCCAGGATGCTCAGTGCCGGCCCGACCTTCGTGCCCGCATCGATCGCTGAGTTGACCACTCCTCGCTGGTCCTCAGGGAAATTCTCAACGATCAGTTTTGAGATCGCGGGATAAGCTGCGCTTTCACCCACGCCCAGCATCAATCGAACCGCGATCAAAGCGGCGAATCCGTTCACGAAACCCGTCAGTGCCGTCGCTATCGTCCAAATGAAGTAACAAATCGCGTATACCCATTTGACGTCGAAGCGGTCGACCAACCAACCCGCAGGAAGCTGCAGCAATGCGTAGGTCCAGAAGAACACAGACAGCAGCAGTCCTTTCTGTGACGGCGTCAACGAGAACTCAGCCTCAATATCGGGAACCGCAACGGAGAGCGCACCGCGGTCGATGTAATTGACCAGGATGGAAACCACCAACAAAACCAAGAGTATCCAACGGGCATTGTTTTTCTTCTCTTTCGTCGAATTCAAGACAGGATACCCTTCACGACTTCTCCAGCGACGTCGGTGAGCCGAAAGTCTCGCCCCGCATGACGGTAGGTCAACCGCAGGTGATCCAGACCCATCAGGTGCAATAGCGTGGCATGCAAATCGTGGATATGGACTTTGTCCAGGACGGAGTAGTATCCATAATCGTCGGTCGCTCCGTACTGGATTCCCGGCCGAACCCCACCGCCGGCCATCCACATCGTGAATCCTTCGGGGTTATGATCGCGCCCGTCGTTGCCGCTGCCTTGACATGTGGGCGTACGGCCGAACTCGCCACCCCACAACACCAGCGTGTCCTCAAGCAGGCCACGCGATCGAAGGTCGTTCAATAGACCGGCGATGGGTTTGTCCACCTCTGCCGCATTCTGTTGATGGCCTTTTCGCAGATCGCCGTGCTGGTCCCATTGAACCTCGCTATTGCTATGCGTCACCTGGATAAAACGCACGCCACGTTCGGCAAACCGTCTGGCCATCAAGCACTGGCGACCAAAATCCCGCGTGACTTCATTGTCGAGCCCATACATCTGGTGGGTTGATTCGGTTTCATTTTCCAATTCCAAGGCTTCGGGCATCTCCGTTTGCATCCGGAATGCCAGTTCGAATGACTTGATGCGAGCTTCCAAGACCGAATTGGGCCCCGTTTGCTCGATGAAGTCACGGTTGAGTGATTGGGTCAAATCAAGTTGTCGGCGTTGTGCTTGCCGAGAGAGATTCGCGTTTTGCAAATACTTGACTCGTGCTTGCTCGGATGACTGACTCGCGTTGCCCAGCGGGATTCCCGAAAAATTCGCGGGCAGGAATGCCGAACTCCAGTTTTTCGCACCTCCGTGGGCCAGCGTCGGACAGATCGTAATGAATCCGGGCAAGTTTTCATTCTCGCTGCCCAATCCATAGGTCACCCACGAACCCATACTGGGCCGCACGAACACGTCGCTGCCGGTATGCATTTTTAAGCTCGCCCCGCCGTGCGACGGGTTCGACCCATACATGGAGTTGATGATGCACAGGTTGTCGACGCACTGGGCCACATGGGGAAACAGTTCACTGACGGAGATTCCACTCTCGCCATATCGCTTGAACTTCCACGGCGACGCGAGCAGGTTTCCGGTCGGCGCAAACTGCACCCGTGGTTTATCAAACGGCAACGGCTTGCCATCATCTTTTTGAAGCTGAGGCTTGAAATCGAACGTGTCCATATGGGAAGGGCCACCTTTCATGAACAGAAAGATGACGCGTTTCGCACGAGCCGGGAAATGCGTTTTTCCCAGCCCACCGCCGCCTGCGGAGTGGCCTGCCGCATGCGTCTCATCCGCCAGCAGCGAATTCAGCGCCAGCGATCCGAAACCGGCAGCACAGGTTTGCAAAAGTGTTCGGCGTGAATGAATCATGGCTATGGCCTTACTTTATCGCAGATAGAAAAATTCGTTGGACGACACGACCGAATGGCAAAGTGCTTGCCAGGCGCGCCGGTCGCTATTAGTGGGGTCACTCCCTTGATCGAGCACCTCTCGATATTGAGCAGCGAAACGGACAGCCTTGACTCGCTCTTCTTTCGAAGCGGGCCGTCCGTAGGCTTCCAGGTAGAGTTGGTCGACGCGGTCATCGACATTGGGGTTGGCTCGAATCAAGCGTTCCGCCATGGACAAGGAGAGTTCCTCGACGAAAGGTGAGTTCATCATAAACAGGGCTTGTGACGCGATCGTGCTAGTGCTCCGGTCACCCGTCAAAACACTTGCGTCGGCGTAGTCGAAAAGCTGGAACATGTCATACAGATGGTTGCGAATCACCGGCACATAGATGGAACGACGCATGGTGTCATAGGTCGACTTATCTTCGGACGTGTGATTGAACACATACTCGCGGTCGTCATACTCCATCAAGTTGCCGCCGACCTCAGGATCGAGCTTTCCGGCGAGGGCCAACAGTCCGTCTCGGATCGCTTCGGCTTCCAGGCGACGAAGATCGAACCGCCAATAGAATTCATTGTCAGGGTCAATACGGGCGTTATTTGAATCGAAGTTGCTACTGGTTTGGTAAGCGTCGGACAACATGATCATCCGGTGCATTTGTTTGATCGACCAGTTCTCTTCGACGAATCGTACCGCCAGCCAATCCAGTAGTTCGGGGTGCCTGGGGCGATCCCCGCGAAGCCCAAAGTTGTCAACGGTTTTGACGATCCCTTTTCCAAAGTGTCCATGCCAAATCCGATTGACCATCACGCGGGCGGTCAGCGGATGCGTCCCGCTGGTCAACCAATTCGCGAACTCGAGTCGTCCGCTGTGGCCTTCGGGAATGCTGGGTTGCTGATCGTCGGTCAGGACTCTGGGGAACCGACGCGGCACCGAGTCGCCCAACGTCAAGTGGCTGCCGCGAAGGTGTACCGAAGTATCGCCAATCTCGCCATCGACGACGCCCATCGCTTTGGGTACCTCGGGTGGTTTGGCTTCGAGTGCCTTACGCTCGGCACGAAGTTTTGTTAACAGCGTTTTCGTTTCGTCTGGGAACTGTTTCTCGTCCTCTTTGGATAGCAGGTTGGGGGCAATCTCCAGCTCCGCAGCGGCGGCCAGTCGACTATCTTCGATTCGTTGCTCGATCGCCGCGATGTTCGCTTCGTAGTCATGCCACGTGGCAAGTTGCTCGGATGTGCCCACGGAATTTTCATGCCACTTTGCGATCGTGCGATAGTTATCCATCGTCCGCGTGCTTTTAAATATCCCAGCTAGCCCGTAGTAGTCGTGATGACTGATCGGATCAAATTTATGGGTGTGGCATCTCGCACAGCCCAACGTCAATCCCATCATCCCGCGGCCGATGGTATCGATCTGCTCATCAATGATATCCATCTCCATCTTGGCTTCATCTTTCTCGGCCAAGAACTTCGGCCCCAGAACCAAAAACCCCGTCGCGGTCATGCGTTCGTTGCGGAGATCGATGTCGTCGGTGGGCTCCAACAGATCGCCAGCCAATTGTTCGACAACGAATTCATCATACGGCTTGTCTTGATTGAATGAATTGACGACGTAATCACGATAGCGCCACGCGTTTCCGTAGGCCACGTTTTCATCGAGTCCATTGGAATCGGCGTAGCGGGCAATGTCCAACCAATGGCGGCCCCAACGTTCGCCATAATGAGGCGA
>JBDNIG010000134.1:0-29208 GCA_041688415.1 Rhodopirellula sp.
GAAGCACTTCTTCGGGCAGAATGTGGTCGAGGTTTCTGGGCAACTCCCATTTTGCTTTCAAAAATTCGGCCAAGCTGGTCATGCCCGAACAGGGATTCACCCCGGCGAGCAACTCGATCAGAACGTAACCCAGACTGGCCAAGTCACTGCGTGGCGTGGCGGGCCGGTTTTCGAGCACTTCGGGGGCGGCGTAGATGGGGGTGCATTCGCGATCATTGGGGGGATTGCGATAGTCAATCGACGAGCCCATGTCGATCAATTTCGCGTGACCACTGCGTTTGAGCATGATGTTCGCGGGCTTGACGTCGCCATGCACAATGCCTTCCCGGTGCAGTGCCGCTAGCGCCGCGAGGCATTCACGGACAATCGCCACCGCCACTCCCGCTTTGAATCGCGACTGCTCGACGCCCTCGGTCATGATCACGTCGTTGATGTATCGCCAGCGTTTGGGATGCACGTAGTCGTGCAGCAGTTCGAGACAGGGCGGCATCACCAATTGCCGCAAGTCATAGCCATCGATCCATTCCATTAGCATCACACGGATTCGGTCACGCTCAAAAAAGTTTTGCACGTCGAGCAGATTGTCGTGCTGGATCATTGCAACTCGGGCGGCGATCGATGCCACCCGGTGCATGGCCTCATCGTAGGCGCGGCCATCCTTAAAGCGTTCGGGCGAAAAAATCTTCATCGCCACGGGGACGGTGAATCCATCCGTGCCGCGATGCTCCGTCAAATACACTTCGCCCTGACCGCCCCGGCCAAGCATCCGCAGCAGACGATAGTGGCCGGTCCATGAAACCTTGCGATCACGGGTGAGTTCGTCGTATCGACTGACGAGTTTCGGATCGCTCATCGGAGATCGAGCGCCGAGGTGGGTGATCGTGGGCGTGGGTTCGAACCGCGTGGTCGCTGGCATGGGGCTATAGGCCGATTGTGGCGGCTTCCTTGTCACCTTGATTCGCTTTTCCTCAGAGAGAGCACAGATTCAAATGCGTCCTGAGGGCTCGCAATCCGCCACGCACTTTCCGTTTTGCAATGCAGTATAGCCACACCGGCACGCGAACACGAACCGAGTTTTCAGCCGAGTAACTCAATCACCCGCCTTAAATCGGCTGGTAAGGGGGCCGTGACGGTCATTTCGGTTTGCGTCCGTGGGTTCAGGAACGTCAACTGCTGAGCGTGCAGGGCCTGCCGGTCCAAGATGACTTCGTCCGGATCGGCGGCGACAGATCCGCTAACACCGTGCTGCGGCGGATCCGGTGCCAGTGGCAGCCCGGCGGCCCGTGTCAATGCCGCCCGCGTTAGCACGGCGTGACCGGCATAGAGCCGATCGCAGAGAATCGGACAGCCAATGTGGGCCAAATGCACACGAATTTGGTGCGTCCGACCAGTTTTGGGCGACACCTTGACCTGCGTCACGCGCCCGTGCCGGGTCATCACTTCGTAGAACGTTGACGCCTGCTTGCTAGATTCGTGGTTTTCTCGAATCGCCTGCTTGTCACGCTGATAGGGGTGCCGGCCGATCGGTGCATGTATCCAATCGCGATCTCGATCGAGTCGCCCTGCCGTAATCGCGAAATAAGTTTTCGTGACTTTGCGATCGTGCCACTGAGCCGCCAAGTGCAAGTGAACGGCGTTGTTTTTGGCGACGACAATCACGCCGCTGGTGTCGCGGTCAAGCCGATGCACGATCCCGGGGCGAGTTGGGCCGCCGACATCCGAAAGGGATTGAAAGCGAAATGCTAAGGCACTCGTGAGCGTGCCGGTCCAATTCCCGCGCGCCGGATGCACCACCATGCCAGCCGGTTTATTGACCACCACCAATCCGTCGTCTTCGTAGAGAATATCCAGCGGGATGTTCTCGGGGACCGTGTCGTCGCTGGCAGGAGCGGGCAACCGAAACCGAATCCGCTGGCCGCTGCGGACCTTGAAACTCGGTCGCACCACCCGCCCGTCAACCTCGCCGCCGTCACCCTGTACCGCCAAGCGGATCTGCGAGCGACTGTATCCGTCGCAAACCCGCGTCAGGAAAAGATCGATACGAGTGCCGTCGGCAGATTCAGGAACGAAGAATTCCCTCACGATCTGGCCATCGACCGGCAAGGGCTGGTCGGCCACGCGGCCGTGCTGCGTCTCCCGCTCGGGGCGGCAGGACGCCCGGTCGGGGCCGGAGGATTCGCTCAAGAGTTCGACGGTCCCTCTAAATCGACCGCCTCGTCAGTTTCGCCATCGCTCGATTCGGATTCCTCAGGAGCCGATTTCTCGGCAGCGGGTTCCTCGGCAGTCACGTCGGATGACTCCGCTTTGGGCTCGGCGGGTTCTTCCGCGACGGGTTGTTCGGTGTCGTCCTTCATCGGCTCCGTTGCCGCCGGTTCGTCGCCCGCATCATCGTTCACTGGTTTCTCACCGGCTGCTTCGTCACCAGCTGCTTCGTCACCAGCTGCTTCGTCACCAGCTGCTTCGTCACCGACTGCTTCGTCACTGGGCGGGTTATCGTCTGCGGCGGGTTCATCCGCAGCCTCGTCGCTGTTGGCTTCCTTGCTCGCGTTCTTACCACTGGCGGCCTCGTCACTGGCAGCTTCGTCATTGGCAGCTTCGTCATTGGCGGGCGTTTGGTCAGCGGTCGCCGCACTTTCGGTTTGCACGGCCGCGGACTCGTCCATCGCCTCTTCAGCAGCGGATTCCGTCTCGGGTTGGTCGGTCATTTCGATATCGGGGAAGTCCAAATCGGGCAGGTCGGGTAGCATTTGGTCCCCGGGCAAGGCGGGCGGCAAGCTCGGATCGGCAGGCGTGAAATCTTGTTCGTCAAACCAAGTCATGAACGCCTTGGCTGCGGGTTTGGAAAGCAGTTTGATTCGCTGTTGTGCCTCGTTCATCATCTCCTCGGATTCACCGGCATCCATGGTGGCTTCGTATTGCGAGATGGCTTCATCCGTCTTTCCGAGCGCTTCGGCAATCCGGGCCAAACCGTAGTGGGCACGTGACTGGATCAGCGTCTCTTTACTGAGCGACAACGCCTCTTCATACGCCGAACTCGCTTCGCCGAGCAATTCTTCGGCTTCATCCCGGCTGGTGAATAGCGCGTTGATGCCCGCCCCCATTTTCTGGCTGCCTTGATACACGCGCGCCCACGCCGCCATCGGCGTGTCTGGGTAAGTTGCCGCTACCGCTGCCAGCGTTTCGGTATCGCCCCGAAGCGTTCCCTCGATCAACTGATAGGTCGCATCGCTACGATGCTCCGCTTGTACACTGGAGTAAAATCCCCATCCGAGCAGCCCAATGAATGCCGCGGCGACGACCACCGCGATGGGCTTGGAATACGGCTCAATCTTCGTGTTGATGCGGTCGATGACCGAGGCTAGTTCGTTCTCCTGGAGTTCATGGCGGCGCTCACTATTCATGGGGGTCGGTCCAAGCCGTTAGAGAAAAATTCCGTTGATGCGTACGCCGTCGCGACGCTGGGGTGCGGGCGAGAGTATAGAAACCTCGCTACGGTAGCGTCAAGGTAATCCGCGGCGTGTCTGGAGCGAGAAATGGGCTAGATTCACTCGCGAAGTGCCCCCCAAATAGAAAAGCTCATCATTTCTCACAATAAAACAGCACCAAACCACCCACTAGGGGGTGTGTCGACGGATGTTGCGTAGTTACATTGTCTCGCACGTGAATCATACCAGGCTCTGGTTCGGAGACATTGATCTCTTGAGCGAGGGCGATTGCGTGCGTGAGACTGGAAATCACTGATCTTTGAAAGTTGGATGCCTCCCTGATGTGCTTACTAGCTGTTCAGTACCGTTTGGTTCCCGAAAGTCCTATTCTCGTCGCGGCTAACCGCGAGGAGTACGTTGATCGACCGAGTCAAACTCCGTCGATTCAGTCGGGTAAACCTCGTGTGCTCTGTGGAATCGATCAAAAAGCCGGCGGCACCTGGTTAGGTGTCAATCAGAACGGCTTATTTGTCGGCCTGACCAATCGTGCTACCGCGACCCCGTTATTTGGCCAACGTTCGCGAGGCCAACTCGCGATGGACCTGCTGCGGTGCACGTCGTCGCGTAGGGCACTTGAAAAAGCCCATAACGAGTTTGCGAAAAATCGCTACGAGGGCTGTAATATTATCCTCGCCGACGCCAAGGCCGGTTACGCGATCCATGCTGACGAGCGGCAAGAAGTCGTGGAGTTGCAGGAAGGGCTGAACATCATCGGGGCGCGCAATCTCAACGACCCCGAAGATCCTCGGGTGCAGCTTGCTCGTCGCCTCCTGACGCTGCAAACGCTTGATTCGCCAGTCAAATTCTTGGCCGTGGCCAGCAAGGTGTTCGCCCGCGATCCAGTCGGCCAAGGCCGTCCGAGCATGATCGTTCGCAATGGCGACTATGCCACCGTATGCAGCACACTGATCGCACTGGGCGTCAAACCTCGCGATGCGATTTACCAGTTCAGCAACGGTTCGCCGGATGTGAACAAGTTCGAGGACTACTCGCCGATGCTGCGTGACATTCTCAGCCGTGGACTGCGGGAAGCCCGCACCAAGGCCAAGGTTTCCTGAAAGCGAATTTTCGAGAGGCCCGTGCTCCAAAAGGCACGTGCCATGTCCAAGCTCGCTGGAAATTTATCACCGCGGCTGAGTTCATCGATGACGATACGAGTGAGCGCATGACACGTGGTCATGCCGTTTCAGCACCGGTGCTCGCGGTTGAAGTCCTGTCGTCGAACGACCGGATCGGCGTGACTCTGTGACGACGCGATCAGATGCTCAGCCGCGGCGTGCAACTCGTGTGGTCAGTCGATTTCGAGAACCGCGAAGTCAGCGTGCACCGAAACGGCGAGCGAGTGAAACTGCTCAGCGAGAATGATACGATCAGCGCCGAGCCATTCTTCGAGATTTGATCTCTGGCGTTTTTGTGGACTACTCCCTTGGGGGCCACACATCCACTGAACTTGAGTTCTCCGGTACACTGCACCGCTCACCCGTTTGACTTTCCACTTCGAAATGAATGCTAGAACCATGAGCGACTCGTCCAATCCATCCTCCCCCGTGGTTAACGAGCGTCGCTCCGGTCGCGAGGTTGTCGGTGCACTTAGTAAAATTTGGTGGCTGCCGTTGCTGCGCGGCATCCTGTTGATCGCACTGGGCATCTACGCACTCCTGCAGCCTGGAATCACGATTGCGGCGCTGGCTCAAGTCATGGGATTCTTTTTGATTTTCGATGGAGTGATCGCGGTGGCAGCCGGGACTGTGGGCGAGGTACCGTCGCGGGGGTGGACGATTCTGCGTGGCATCGTCGCGATTTTGGTGGGAATTTTGGTGTTCGCGCATCCGATGCTCGTGGCTGGGATGACGGCCGTCATTATCATGTACATGATTGCGTTTTCAGCCATCCTGAGCGGTCTGATCGAAATCGTTGCGGCGATCCGCGATCATGGGGAAATCGACGGCGCCGCTTGGTACGTATTCGGTGGCATCTTGTCGATTATCTTCGGCGTGCTGTTGTTGATGGCACCCTTCCTATTCGGCCTGACCTTGGTCCGTATCATCGGTGTGTTTGCTGCGATCGCTGGCGTCTTGATGATTTCATTGGCATTTCGGCTCAAGGGAATCGGGGAAAGCTTGAAATCACACGTCGAGCAGACGAGTTAACACCGGCTAAATCGAGGCGAGCACCCACCGTCATCAGGCGATGGACTGAGCTACAAAATTTGAATCGAATTAGCGTTATTGGATTATCGTGGCCCAGCTCAAACCTTCACTGAATTGATTGAAATAGTGATCGGCGCGTAAATCGGTTTCGCTCAGGCGGGCGTACCTTTCCATCCTCTCGGGGCGGGCGCTGTAGCCACATTGGCTCTTGCGAAATAATTGAATGATTTGCCGTGGAGTTGTGCGATCAACCTATTCTGGCATCAAGGTCAGAAATGAAAGATGCGCATCCAGTCAGCAACCCAGCGGGCATTCCGGTGGTCCAACTCAGATCACGACGATAGATCAGTCGGGCCCTGGCGAGACCTTCCTTCGAGCGGCGTTTCAGTTCAATTCGTTCTGCCATTGCGAGTGAGTGGCCGCGACCAACCAGGAGAGTTTGAGTCCGTGAACCAATTGAGTCTGAAGATAGGCAACTAACAAGCAAGACAATGGAACACACGGAGGGTTCGCTCGGAAATAGGGTTTCTAAGTCGCAAAATGGAGTTGCGAACATTTCGGGTCGAGTGGTGTCTAGAATGCAGATTGTGCCCGTTGAACTTGCCAGCATTTCCGTACGAGTAATCTCTTGCTGCTTTCCATCACCGCGAATTCGACGAGTGCCAGCGATCTGAGCTTTCTGCTACACAAGCATCCTGATCGGTTTCAGTCGTTCAACCTGAGTTTTGGCCGAGCCCACGTTTTCTATCCCGAAGTTTCCGACCATCGTTGCACCGCATGCGTGATGTTGGACGTCGATCCCGTCGGCATGGCCAAAAAGAATCGCGGTGCGGGCGGCCATTTGGCTGGCCATGTCAACGATCGACCGTTCGTGAGTTCTTCGTTCATGAGCACGGCGATCTCGGCGGTGCTGGGTTCAGCCATGGCGGGTCGGTGCAAAGATCGGCCCGCTGCGGTCGGTCAGGCAATGGACCTGTCGGTGAAGATCGAATCGTTGCCGGTCAAAGGTGGCGAGACGTTCCTGCGCAGCCTGTTCGAGCCGCTCGGATACGAAGTGCAGGCCGAAAACCAGATGCTCGATGAGCAGTTTCCTGACTGGGGCGACAGCCCGTACTATTCGGTGACCTTGCGGGCGACCCACACGCTCTCGCAAGTGCTCACACATTTATACGTGCTCATGCCCGTTTTTGACAATCAGAAGCATTATTTTGTCGGCAACGACGAGATTGAAAAACTGTTCTCAAAAGGCGAGGGCTGGTTGGCCACGCACCCCTGCAAAGAAGCGATCAGCCGACGATACCTGCGGCATCAAGGCGGCATGGTCCGCCAAGCGCTCAAGAGTTTGCAGATCGTTGATGAAGTGACCGAAGCCGAGGAGTCTCATGGAGCGGATGTCGCTGAACAAGTTCTTGAAAGAACGGTCAGCCTGAATCAGCAGCGATATGAAGACGTTGTTGCCGCCCTCGTCAATGTGGGAGCGAGCCGCGTGATCGATCTGGGTTGTGGGGAAGGAAAATTACTGAAACGATTGCTCGGAAAAAAGCGATTTACCGAGATTGTCGGTATGGATGTTTCGGCCCGCGCGTTAGAGATCGCGGCGCGGCGGTTGAGGATCGAATCATTGCCGAGTTTTCAGACCGAGCGGATTCGCTTGATGCATGGGTCGTTGATGTACCGCGATAAACGGATCGCTGGATTCGATGCGGCGTGCTTGATCGAGGTGATCGAACACCTGGATCCACCACGGCTGAAATCGCTGCGACGTGTCGTGTTTGAATATGCCCGGCCTACGACGGTGATCGTGACCACGCCCAACGCGGAGTACAACGTCGTCTGGGAGTCGCTGCCAGCGGGCAAATTCCGTCATGTCGATCACCGGTTTGAATGGACACGGGCTGAATTTCAATCGTGGGCGAACCAGATCGCTACTGATTTCGGATATCAAGTGCGTTTCGCTGGCATCGGAGAGGAGGCAACCGATGTGGGGACGCCAACGCAGATGGCAGTATTTGAAAAGGTGATGGCGGGCGAATGAAAAATGCATTTGCTCCCATCGGGATGCCAAGCTCGGCAGATTGTCGAGATGCCTTGAAGAAAGGTCTTGGTCGTTGCTGGTTTTGGGCCGCCAACGGGCAGCTTGATCTGGCGGAACTGCAAGCCGCTTGTGTGACCGATCTGCGATATGATCAGCAGTGTGAGGATGATCGCTGCGATTGGCTGTGGAGCTTGATGCAAGCAGGCAGTTTGACGACGGCCTGTGAGGAAGTCGTTTGGGACGCTGTGAAGATATTGCGTCAACAACAAGGCGTACCGGACTGGATGTTGGAGGAGACTCGCTTTGATTGCAATCCTATTACCCGGCAGGTATTTTACCCGCAGCTCGAATCGATCAGCATGCTGGTTTACAACCGCATGCGCGTCCTTAGAATTGGTCCGTAGACGTCGAAGGCCCCGCGGCTGGCGGGCTGTTAATTTGGTGTCAAACGGGTTCGCTATTGTTTAACCGTTAGCCGTAGGCGTACGCGAGCGATGAGACTACGCCTTCGGCTAACGGTTAAACGACTAAGCGACAGCGAGTAAACAGAACGCGCTGAATGGTAGTGGACGAGGCAACGAGTCCAGCAGCGAAGGACTCGTTGCCTCGCCCACTACGCGACTTATTCTTTCGCTGTCGCTAAGTCAGCAACCCGCTAGCGCCGTCGGCTCAGAAGTTTGGTTAGGTTCATACGTATCCACTGCGATTACGAACCAGACATGCGTGAACCATTGACACTGCCCCGCTGTCATCCATGCAACTCATTGGTCTCACTGACACTACTGCTGAAGATTCGCACCGAATGCAACTCCAACTTCCCAATCTCTCGCTGGTGGTTCTGATCGGTCCCAGTGGCTCGGGCAAGAGCACCTTTGCCACCAATCACTTTCTGCCTACCGAAGTGCTGTCGTCGGATATCTGTCGCGGCTGGGTCAGTGATGACAACAACAATCAGGCGGCGAGCGGTGACGCGTTCGATGTCCTACACTACGTTGCGTCGAAGCGGTTGGCGGCGGGCCGTTTGACGGTCGTCGAGGCGACCAACGTGCAACCGGAAGCCCGCCGGGAGTTGATTCGACTGGCCCGTCAGTTTCATGTCTTGCCGGTGGCGATCGTATTGAACCTGCCCGAGAAAGTTTGTAAGGCTCGAAATGCCAGTCGAAAGGATCGTAACTTTGGCTCCCATGTGATTCGCCATCAACGCTCTCAACTTCGGCGCTCGCTGCGTGGTCTCAAACGCGAAGGCTTTCGCAAAATCACGATCCTTCAAACCGAAGAGGAAGTTGCGGACGTTTCGATCAAGCGTGTGCCGCTGTGGAATGATCTTCGGGAGATGACGGGACCATTTGATATCATTGGTGATGTTCATGGCTGCGGAGACGAACTCGAGTCGCTGTTGCAAGTGCTTGGGTATGAAAAATGGGATGACATCCCAGCCAACGATGTCGGACAAAACGACCCGCTTGAGGCCCGATCCGCATATTGGTCACCACTGTGCTATCGGCATCCCGAATGTCGGACCGCATTTTTCGTCGGTGACCTCGTCGATCGTGGACCACGCAACGTGGACGTGCTCAGCATCGTTCGCAACATGGTGGCCGCTGGTACAGCGTTATGCGTGCCAGGCAATCATGACGTCAAACTGTTGCGGAAGCTGCGTGGCAAGAATGTTCAAATCAAACATGGCTTGGCCGAGACGCTCGCGGATATCGAGCGCATCGATGAGGCGATTCGACCACAATTTGAACGATCGCTGGCAGAATTTTTAGACTCGCTCGTCAGTCACTATGTCGTCGATGATGGCAAGTTGGTCGTTGCCCATGCGGGGATGAAGCAAGAGTACCAAGGACGCGGTAGCGGGAAAGTCCGTGAGTTCGCCTTGTACGGCGAGACGACGGGTGAGACGGATGAGTTTGGATTACCGATTCGACACGACTGGGCCGCCGACAATCGCGGCGATGCCATGGTTGTTTACGGCCACACGCCTGTTCCGCACCCGGAATGGCTGAACAAAACAATCAACATCGACACGGGCTGCGTCTTCGGCGGCAAACTGACGGCGTTGCGCTATCCGGAACTCGAGACGGTCAGCGTGGATGCGGCGCGCACCTACTGTGAACCGGCGAAACCCTTTCTAGTCGATGACTTGAGTGGGGAAGGTTTGACGGGGCAGCAAACGGTCGATGATCTTCTCGATGCGGATGATGTGATCGGCAAGCGAACTATTTCGACACGTCTGCGTCCCAATATCACGATCCGCGAGGAGAACGCGGGCGGAGCATTGGAGATCATGAGCCGCTTCGCGGTGAACCCGAAATGGCTGATCCATCTACCGCCCACGATGTCACCGGCGGAGTCGTCGTCGGTCGAAGGATATCTCGAGTATCCAACCGAAGCGTTTGATTATTTCCGTCGCCAGGGCGTCGCCAGCGTGGTTTGCCAAGAGAAACACATGGGATCGCGCGCCGTCGTGATGCTCGCCAAGAACGTCGATGCTGCGCGCGATCGATTTGGCATTGATGAGGAAGAACGCGGCGTTGTGGTGACTCGCACCGGACGACGTTTCTTCAACAATCTCGAACTCGAGAAACAACTGCTCAATCGACTCGGTGACGCGTTGGAGACGAGTGATTTTTGGGATCGACACGCGACCTCCTGGGTATGTTTGGACTGTGAGCTGATGCCTTGGTCGGCCAAGGCCCAAGATCTGTTGCGAACTCAGTACGCGGCAGTCGGCGCGGCGGCACGGTCCTCCTTGCCGGGTGCTGTGATGGCGATTCAGACAGCCGCCTCGCGACTGGATGGCGATGACGCAGCGGCGGCGAACTCCGTCGGCACGCGTCTGGCAATCACGCAAACGAACGTGCCCCGCTTCACCGATGCCTATCGCAACTACTGCTGGAACGTGTCCAGCCTCGACGACTATCGACTCGCTCCGTTTCACGTGTTGGCGACCGAGGATGCCGTTCACGTTGACAAGTCTCATCAGTGGCACATGAGCGAGATCCATCGTATCTGTGAGCAGGGTGACGCGTTGTTGCTCGCTACGAACCATCGTACCGTGCAACTTGGCGACGATCATTCCGTCGCCGATGCAACCCGGTGGTGGACTGAGCTGACTTCCATTGGCGGCGAAGGAATGGTTGTTAAACCTTTGGACTATCTAACACGTGGGAAGCGAGATTGGACGCAACCGGCGATCAAGTGTCGTGGAAAGGAGTATCTGCGCATCATCTACGGACCGAACTATGACCAGCCCGAGAATCTGAAGCGACTGCGCAATCGTCAGGTCGGTCGAAAACGATCGCTCGCGATCCGTGAACTCGCACTCGGTATCGAGGCTTTGGAACGTTTTGTTCGACGTGAACCGCTTCGCCGTGTCCACGAATGCGTCTTCGGAGTTCTGGCCCTCGAAAGCGAACCTGTCGATCCAAGGTTGTAGTACCTGAATTTTCTTCGAGTGGTCCGTCAATCTTTCGTTTTGAGGTTAGCCGTTTTGGCGCTAGCGGGCTGTTGATTTGGTGTCAAACGGGTTCGCTAATGTTTACCCGTTAGCCGTAGGCGTACGCGAGCGGTGAGACGTACGCCTTCGGCTAACGGTTAAACGACTAGTTGGCAAGAGACGAGATCTTGGTCAAATGGCAGGCTCCGGCAAAACGATCATGCGACACTCGTTAGGAACGATTGCGACTAAACTCTTACATTTCGGAAGTAGAACGGCAACCGAATTGGTGGACGACCACGTGTTTGAACCCAGACAGCAAATTTTATTGATCATTGGGCACCCGCGGCCCGAAAGTCTCAGCGACTCGCTGGCGGCAGCCTATGCGGAAGCGGCGACCGCGGCCGGAGCGGACGTGCGTGTGTTGCGACTGCGTGAACTGAAGTTTGCTCCCAGTGTGACGGCAGCTCACATTAGCGATCAAACGCTCGAACCGGATTTGACTCGCGTACAAGAATGGCTGCAGTGGTGCGATCACGTGGCCTTGTTCTATCCGACTTGGTGGGCCGGTACACCCGCCCTGATGAAAGGATTTCTCGATCGTGTCTTGACGCCACGATTTGCGTTCGTAGAAACCACGGGTGGCACCGGCTTTGAAGGCCTGTTGCGCGGCAAGTCGGCACAATTGGTCACCACGATGGACACGCCGAAGCTGGTTTACCGCTGGATTGTGGGTCGACCGGGCGAGCTGGCGATGCGACGTGGAACACTTGGGTTCTGTGGAATGTCACCCGTCCGCGTGCTCAATTTCGGTCCCGTCAAATCATCGACTCTCGAACAAAGAAATCAATGGATCGGCCAGGCTTCCGTCGCTGGAGAAATCGCGGCAAGTGGCCTCACGCGGTGGGAGGTCGTCCGTCGGCGGTTGGCTGCTTGGCTGCTGGCAATGCGACTGCAGTTTTACCCAATGACCTGGCTGGCCTACACCGCGGGTGCGATGGGCACCGCTCAGTTCAACCAGGCGAAGTTTGAGTGGACGACGTATCTGTTGGGATACGTGTGTCTGTTTTTCCTGGAACTGTCAACCGTATTTACCAACGACGTGTTCGATTACGAAAGCGACCGTCGGAACGAGTGGTACGGCCCATTCTCGGGCGGTTCGCGGTCACTCGTCGATGAGCGACTTACTCGCTCCCAACTGATCACGGGTAGTTGGGTTGCCGCGTTCCTATCGTGCGTTGCGGGAATCGTAGCGTGCGGTGCGGACGGCACCTCGCCGGGGCAAAGCCTCATCGTGTTACTCGTGCTGGCGTTCCTGGCGATTGGCTACACCGTTCCACCGCTCAAATTTTCGCACCGCGGTCTGGGGGAGCTCGACGTGGGTCTGACGCACAGCGTGGGCGTGATCCTGTGCGGGTATGTTTTACAGACGGGAGGCTGGCGAGATGCGTTTCCGTGGATCCTCAGCTTCCCGCTCTTTCTGGCAATCCTGCCCTCGATTCTGCTGGCGGGCATTCCCGACCGACCGAGCGACGAGGCGGCGGGGAAACGAACATTGTGCGTGCGTTTGGGCTCCCGCAAAACAGTTGTTTTGGCTGCCGTGCTATCCATCGCAGCGGTCCTCAGTGCGATTGGCAGCAATGGGTTGCCGGAAGCGAATCACGCATACCGCCACATCGGCTGGTTCGTAGTCCCGCACTCACTGTGGTTAATCTCACGCCTACGTCGGCTTTACCGACGCATCGACCAACCGCAACGCATCGACGGCACGATCGCCGTCGCTCTCCTGTTCATACTGTGGTTCGTGATCGTCCCCGTGGTCAACCTCGCCTTCGGTAGTGTTCCATAGCGAACGTTTCAGAAGGGGGCTTCGTCGAGATCATTGGTTTTGTCCGGCTCGTTTCGTGACCATTGGATCGAGTTTTTCTCCAACCACTTGATCACGATCCGTTCAATCGCCTCATCCTTATAGCAGCGCCACTCGTACAGAATCCCAAGCCGGTCGATTGTTGATTTGAAGAACCGAAAAGCGCCGCTACCATGCACGGATTCGAGTAGTTCTTGGCGATCGGCATCGCTGTCAACGGTGTCGCAGAAGTCTCGCATGATGGACCACTCGTGGATGTCATGCTCGCTTGGCAACGGCACAAAATCATCGGAGTGACAAATTCTTCTCGCTAGATCCAGGTACTCTTCACCTCTCTCACCAATATAGTCGTCTGGGTCTTCGCCGTTTTCAACATAGGAAACCGTATCGGACGGCAGTCCCACCACTTCCCCGTTCTTGCGGTCGACATAAGACGACCATTCTTCAATGGCTCCTTCCATTTCAAAGATTACATCGTTGAGCAGCACCGGTTTCGCTTGTTGAAAGTCCGGCTCGCTCTCGTCCGCTTGGGTGTCCGCGCGCTCGTGATCTGTAAACGGCAAGACGTCCATCTTCGGGGCGGGGCCGGCATCGTCGGGTTGTTGGAGGCCGCCTCCGAACCGCCATTTTTCTGGACGCCAACCACTGATCCGTTCCATCAAATCGCACCACGCCGCGGCGGCATCTTCGACCGAAACGTCGGCGACGACATCGATAAAATAATCTTCGTCAATCCCCAGTTTTCTCTTTGCGGCCGAACCGTGCCGTGGCTCCACGTCCATCGCAACGGGTTCGAGTTGCCAGTCGGCATCGGGCAGTACCCGATCGCAAAGTTGATCGATTACAAATTGCCACGTATCCATGACGGTGCATTCGGGATCAGGCGTATCGAGCACTGAGCCTTGCGGGCCCGACGTCTGAGCGGATGCCTGGGCAACCCGTGTCCGTATCATCGTGTCGTTGTCTTCGGCCTGATTGGAGTCCGATTGCATTTCGATCTCCGACTCCACGTCGAGGGCAATCTGTTGAAAGACCGCCGCGATGGCCGCGTCGAGCACAGCGGTACGCTCGGGAGCGGCTACGGCAGAGTCCAACAAACAAGCACTCACGCGGTCAATCAACACGATGACTTGGCCAGCCGTCAAGGCGTCCAGCACGGGGATACCGATCAGATGGTTGACCGACCGACCACCTGAATCGGAAACAAAGTTGCGGAGATCATTGGTCAGCGTCCAAACCGAGTGGGCGAACAACCGGGCCTCCGCACCGTGCAAGACGCGAGTTCCTAAAGTAGTGTCGTACATGTTCTTGGCTTCTTGTCGAGGTGTAACAGTGAATCCGGATCGAGGAGTCACGATGAGATTCTACGTGAAGAACGAATATTGCGGTACTCGGCAACAGCCGTCAGAGCTACCTGTTCCTAGCAAGTTGCAATAGAATGTCGGCTGGCTCGCGGTTGCACCGACGGAGCCGTCAGCGTGTTTTCACAAACGAAGGATGAGATCAATCATGGGAATGTTTAGCTCGATCATGGCTGATTTGCCATGCTCGACGATGGCCGAAGAGGCACGTGGTGAAATCCAGATCAAGTGGCAATGTCGCGACAATCGCGAGGGAGCGGCCTACTATCTTGGCGATACGCTGGACCGTATTTTACCAGAGTACGACAACACCTGGATCCGAACCGACTTTGTCTGCGAAGCCTGTTCGCAACGCACGACGGGGAAAAGCGGTCAAAGTTACATCAAAGTTATGGAGCAACAACGCCACATTGTGTTCGTGCGTGTGAATGAAGGAGCGATAGAGGAGATTGTCAGTGAAGACGATTTCAAAAAGCGAGGAATCGACACCTTCGCAACCGATATCCTGTGAACAGCATGCGTCTGGAAAGCTGCTCTATCGCAGTGGTGGTGCATCTTCACCCTTGAGGGTATCGGCTGAATGTTCGTTTGGTTCACTGGTCGTTCCTGACGACGCGTGACGAGAAGACACCTCCTCCATGGTGACGAGTTTTACCAAGCAAAATTGGGCCCGAAATCGCTTGTTTGAACTCCAGTCGCAAGTTTCCTCGAAGCCCCTCGCCTTTCATCGCTGACCAGTCTTTAACGGTCACAAGCGGACGTGGCAGCCCACGCATTTCACATTCCGCTAAAATATTTCGGATCAGCAGTTCCTCTGCGCTCGATTTCTTGCCGTGACGATTGACGCCGTAGGGTGTCAAAGACTGCCAAATTTTGGAGGGAGCGAACAAGTGGTCCGACGAAGCATCAACATCCATCGGTTGTAATCGAAGCTTTCCATCCTGGCCAGCTAACAGGTGGTGGAATCCCTGCAGAGCTCGCTCCAGCGTCTTCTCGTGTTTGTTGAACGCACGCTTCGAATTGCCCAAGATTTCGGGAGTGAGAATTAGCAAACGACGCAGGGCGGGGTCGAACACGAACGTCAAATGAGGATTAGCGACCGAATCGGCTGGGTCGCCGTTGGGCAAGTGTCCGCTGAAATAAGCCGGTAGTTGCGGACTCGTTATCGCATCCCGTACACGGGCCATGACAGCTCGGCGTAGCGACTTGGCCAACCGCTGCGAATCAGAGTTTTCGCTGAGACCGGATTCGACGGCGAAAGCGTATACGCCGGGAAGCTGGACAACTGGCTGAAGCAATCCGAGCCCTAAGAACCGGCCGTCTCCTAGCAGTAGTGGTCCCGCTAGTGCTGTCTCAAATTGCAGTTCCGCATGCCACAACACGTGTCGGTTAAAACGATCTCCGCTGGCAAAGTCGTCCGCCTTCTGGCCTTGGGACGTACATGGTTCTCGCTGCAAACGGACGCTGCTTAAACGAGACGCCACGCCTGCGTGACGTAATGCATGTCTCAGCGCGTTTGTCGCGGCTTCTTGCTCAAAACGCCGCTCTGCCGCACCTTTGAGTTCCTCTGGCCCCCGTTTATTTCGATCCGGTTCGATTCGACGGCGAGGAACATTGCTGAGTGCGATGGGGGTAACTGTTCTCCAAACGCGGAATGCTGAACCCGCTGTGATTCCATAGTGTTCCAATTGGCGATGTGGTTGCGAGCGAATCAGGTCGATCTTGCGGCCATGGATCGTGTGTGCTTGACCCGATAAACCCCAGAGGATGTCTTCGGATCGCAATGCGCAGCCAGCTGGAATTTCAATCATGACCCGTCGAATCTGCTGATCGGCCTGATCGTGCCCTATTGATACAAGCGGAATGATGCGAACGCGCGAGGTGATCGGGCCCGCGTGTTCACCGTTTGGTTTGCGCCCAACCAGTGCTTGGTTGATGTCTGATTCTCGATCAGGAAGAGCAGTGATTAGCTTGCGGACTGCCGCGTCGCGAACGCGCGTGACCAAGGCGACTATATCGGTCGTTGGCCACGGCATTGGTGAGGAGGTTTCGCGATCGATTAAATCAAAGCAAACTCGGTTCGTTATGTTTTCATAAGCGACCATTTTCCACTTTGGCTTTGCTCGACGACGAAATGTTTGCCCCTTACCGTCAGCCGTCATGGCATAGCGACAGGACATATCGGCGTGGCGTCGCTCCAGGCTCGCCAGCGATCCAGTTGTTGGACATTCAAAATTACCACTCCCTGCCGAGGGACGATGCACGGGACCTCGATGTTCTTGGAGTCGCTCGGAGAGTTCATCTGCTGATAGCATGTCGGCCCAAGCCCAGGCGGCATCCACCGTACGTCCTAATTGATAAACGCCGTCAGCAAGGTCAAGAATGTGCTGGACCGAATCGATGGGTTCTTCTTCTGCTAGTTGCCAGCAGAACATAAACGGAACATCGGCATCGAATAACAACGGTCGGATGGATTTCTTCGTGCGTATCTCGCCAATTCGTCGATGATCGCCTTGCTTGGCGTCCAAGTCATTGTTTGGCACATACGTCGCCACGGGTTGACCGCCCTTGGTGACGGGAGTCGCCAGGATGGGCGGCGGCTGTTGTTCCAACCACTCCAGCGCAATAATCGTCTCGGTCGGCAGCGGACCGGACAAGCCTTTGCCTGCCATCAGTGCTTGAAACAAGCGTGCTGGCGATGGAATGGAACCCGCGCCGTGATACCAACCTTCGTGAAGACGTACGGAAACGACAAGTGCTTGACTCATGATTGCTCCGCTTCCTCGTCCGTTGTCGTGCCCAAGAGAGCTTTCGCCGCCTTGAGATCGAAATTATGCTCCAGTTTCAGTCCTAGCTTTTTCCATGCATCTTGAATGGGTTGGTAAGCGGATTTGGTATATTCACTGAGTAATCCTTGAGCATTCTTGCTGTTAAGATCGACCTGCGTTTTACCGCCACGTCGAGGTACGATCATCCATGTGTCCTCAGTATCCGCAATCCGCAAATTGCAACCTTCGCGAAGAAACATGTCGATGTCGGTGGTAGCGGTCAGCAGCGACAAAGCCAGCAGGTATTTGCGAATCGCTAACGTTTCGGCTTCGTCTGACCCGACGATACCACGCAGGGCTACCAAATTGACGGTGACATGTCGATCGATACCACCTCGCACGAGAATACCCCCGAGAACCCTACGTCCGTCTTTGTATGTGGTCGCCGGTGTATCTTTAAAACCTGCGACTGAAAGTTTGACCTTTTTCTTAGCGGCATGGGCCTCTAAATCCTCTCGTTGTGTTTGGTCTAAACCCTTCCATACCGAATTAAATTGTGCCGCAGATTGCAATTGGTCCACATCCCAGGCGCGAATAATACTCCGCACGAGTCGCGGTCGTTTTTCGCCGGAGCCACCGCGTGAATCCCAGCAACCAAAGACCAACGACGTAGGTGCAACGGTTGCCAAAGGCATCGCGTTGCCGGTCTTTCGCATTTCTTCAAATGCGTTTTGCACCGTTGGCAGCAGGGTGGGCGAGGACTGAACCACGGCGTCGGCCGCACGATGAGCCAGATCAAACAGTGATCGAGTTTCCTTCCAGGGAGTTTCGCATTTGTCTACCTTGGGCGTTTTCGTTTTTTTACATTCCTCGCACTTACCACAAGCTTCGGTTCTCAACACGATGTCGATCTGCGGGACAAAATCGGATAGGACGTGCCCCGATTCGGGCTTGAACGCTGGCTCCAGTCGGTTTGCTTGAGAGCCAACACTGTCAATCAATGCGACTTTGGTACCATCGGCCAGTTTGTCAATGTTGTAGCCGACATCGGCAAACGTCGGTGGATAGATAATCTGATCCTCGCCATCTTCGCCCTCAACCGAAAGCAAACGCTGCCGCATGCTCAGCGCCACAGGGCCAGTCGGGTCGATCGCCCAACCGTCAAGCAATTCTATTGACAAACTTTCGGATTTATTCATTATTAGTTTCCTCATAAACAGTGGTGACACAGCGTGCCTGTCCCTCTTTCCCAGGCCAGCCGAGATTCATGAGAAAGGTTCGCTGAGGGAACGGAAAGTCTGGAGCACCGAGGGATGCTCGCAAAAAGAACGGATCAAATAAATCTCCGTCACGGCCAACGCCAAGTACGCCGTACCGGTAGTGAAGCTTGTCCAAATATTCTGGTCGAGAGTGTGACAGGCCGATCGCAGCCAGCATTTCGACGACTGGATAACCGACCGTCTTGAAACGCGGCCCGCTGTGTGCATTGAGCGAAAAGCCAATGTCGATCGGAATGTAGTCGCGCCGCCAATCCAAACGGAAACTGCTGCTCTGTTCAGCGTTCAAATCAAATGGATCAGAGACGTGGTCAAGGATTGTTTCGCGAACCAGATCCAGCGAATCGCGAGCTAATGCAGCACCTGGATAACCTCCCGCCCCAGCCCAGAACTTGACGTTGTCCCGCCCGGTCTCCCTGCGACTATCGCCCCAGTGGTTGATCTCGATTGTCGTGCCGACAAACTTACTTTGCCCGTCGCTGACGCTCAAGACTGCGGAAAGTGTGGCTGGGCTAGCGGGTGGCGGAAAAGGAAAAGGCACATCACTGAGATATTCAGTCGTTTCAACATCCCATTTTGAAGTATTCAGCCCCAGTTCTTGCGCACTACGTGAAGTCACTTTCGCATCACGCAAAAAGGTAAGTACCGCCTCAACAGGGTCTTCGTCCGTGTCCGCATTCAAGCGAAATCGTACGTCCGTTTCGTCACTCCAGTCAAAACCACCTCGTGCGTTTCCCAAAAGTAAATCGGCTGCTTCCGCGAACCCGATGCACGCGAACACTTGGCCGGGGTTGAGTAGGTCTACGGGGATAGTAGTTTCAGCCATGAGCAATCTCCGGCACTTCTTGTTGAGTTTGTGTTGTTTTCGCATCTGTATCATCAACCAACGCGGACGCTCGTTGGTCGGCGGCCCGCAAGATGGACTCCAGCCATGCTAGCCCCCATGGTCCCCACGCCTGTTGGACTCTCGCAAATCGTAACGCCACCTCGCGTGCTCGCTCGACCAACGCGGACGGCGGGGCGTCTTCTGCACCAACGGTTCGAATCACGGGGCGGGCGAATCCGTGGTGCGATGCAACCAAATGAAGCGTCAAGTCCTGCATGTCTTCATCCAGGCCAGCAAACTCTGGATCCGTTGCAACGAGCGGCAGCGAGCCGAACTCGTGTCGATAACCATCGAGCAGGCTATTTCGAAACGGACCAGGGGTTTTTGCATACGGTCGACCGTCTTCGGGAGCACTAAATGCGTTTTGCCAGCGATCGCAATTTTTGCCATGATCGTGGTTCCTGGCCGCGATCCGCATCGCCAGTGTCAAACCAGCAGGCAATTCGAGCCGTTTCGTCAATCGCTGCACTTCGGTTTCCGTATCCTGCAGGTGAGCTTCCAGGCTTCGCAATCCAATCGTTGATCGGCTCTCTTCACTGGTAACTGCTGTGCGATATTTGCGCACGATCAGAAACCGCGACGGTTCGTCTTCATTCGGCATCTGGATCGGCAATTGGTAGCACGACTTCCAAAGCGGATCGGCATGCACCAACCCTGGCTGCTCTCTCAGTTCCTCAGCCGATCGTTCCAGGATCTGAAAGCTCGGAATGGGGTCGACATCGTCTTGTGGAGTCTTGTTTTCAGTATCAATCCATTCGCCGGTCGGAACGCTATCGGCTGCTTCGGCGGATTGCGTTTCATCGGCCTTGTCATCCAACAGGCCTCTACTTAGTCCACCCAGTCGCGCATCGACAACCAGCGTACAGTTTGCAAGCTGCCGGCGGAAAGTTTCTTTGTCATTCTGAACGGACTTTCCGCCTGCAAATTTCAACTGCCATAACGTCAGTTTGCAAACTGCGTCGCCTTTTTGGTTCAGCAAAATGGCTACGACGTCATGCTCCGCCGGCAACGCATCGAGCTGCTCGTGCGTGGTACTTTTTTTCGGATTCGCCTTCAACTTGGCAATTCGGTCACCCCGTTTCAGCAACCAATTGAAGGCATCCTGGCTTGTCGTCTCAAGTTTTTCGGTCAAATGGATCGGTGCCGCTTCGAAGAACTCTTCAATCTGCTTGTCCGTGCATTGCGGCGACATGGTGGGTAGGTACATTCGCCAGACAACCGTTGTCTGTGGTTCGTCATCCACCCACCCACGTAGCCAGGGAGCGACTAGTGGGCGAGCAGAATGCTTTTCCAGCGATGTCATCGACCATGAATCGAGGATGGGTCGCGTTAGTTCCGGGCGTAGAGGTGCAGGTGTCGTTGCGGCAGTCAAAATGTCTGCAATGCTTTTGTTAGCCTGAGCAAAAATCTTGAGTTGTCGGAAGGCTTCGGGACTTGCGTCGTGTGACTTGCTATTATCATGAACCGGTAGCGATTCGAGAGCGGCACGGTACTTTGGTGCAAGGTCAAATGCACGAACAACCTCATGATCCTTCGCACCGCGTTGACGTTCTGCTTTGGCCAAAGCTTTTTTAAGTGCCGCCGCTTCCTGCTTGTTCGGTACGTCACGCTGCATCAGCACACGAATTTCGGCTGCTCCCCTTCCGCGTCGATTGACACGCCCAAAACGCTGGATCATACGTTCGAACGCCACCAAATCACCAACCATGTGATCGGCATCCAAATCCACGCCGACTTCTCCTGCACTAGTCGCAAACACAAAAGCTGGCAGATCGATCGACGGTTTCGATCCCGCTAGAAAACCGTGTTCTTCCAGCCAATCTTCTACTTCCTGGCGTTCGCGTACCCGACGGGCACCTACAAAAAGTTGGGTTTCGATTTTTCGTTCAGAGGTGCCTTTCAGTTTATGTGCCTTGGCAAGCTCAACAACCGCCTGCTCGACTTTCATAGCTGTTTGCCGACTATTGCAAAAAACGATGATTCGTCGGTGGGCGGAAATTTGATCAGACTCGGGCAGTCCGGACAACGTCCAAGCTTCCCCCGCAAGCCGATCGACGAGATCGTCATTGTCACCGTCAGGCTCGATAAGCCGCAGACGCTTCTCAGCACGGAGTCGCTTACCAGCTTCGATGTGGTTTAAGTCTTCCTCATTGATTTGCACGATGTCGCCCGATGCGGCCCGGCCCGTCGCTGACAAGGAGACCAAGACCGACCGAGGCAACAATTTTTCGGAGTGAGACGAACGACGAAGACTAGTCTCAGGAGCAACGACTCTTTCCAGAATCGCCTCGAATGGCGGAACCAAATGAGCTTCATCGAGCGCGAACAAAGTGTCCACGCCCAAAAGTCCCGCATGATATGGTCGCATCTTGCGAGAGACTCCGTAGCCTTCGAACAACAAACGTGAACCGACCATGTCCACCGTTCCCACGACGATCGAAGGAAGAGTAGGGTCGCTAAGCCAGTGTCTATTATCCGCGAACTGACCGCGTAGCGTCGAAATCGGCAACGGCTTTCCCGCAAGGCCCAGCGAATCGAGGACGTCTGGGTTCGCTTCCACCCAATCTCGCAGTCGCTCTGCTTCACGAGTTGCTTGATCAACAACGGCGCGACGATCGACAACGCAAATAAGCCGCCTGGGGAGTTCTGCGCCAAGTGCCTTGGCCATCAACCACGCTGTCATCACGCTTGTCTTTCCCAATCCCGTAGGGACGTCCAGAGTCAGGCGATGCTCTATCCCACTTTGAAGCCGCGCGAGTAATGCGATCTGCCAGGGAAACGCCGTTTCGTCTCCCTTCAATCCTAGCATTCGCTGAAATGTGTCCACTAATTGATTCCCTCGATTGATTGTTACTGGATTGTTAAATTCAACGCCCAGATGAGCCGAGCGAGGCAGAGCCCACCTACGATGCTGGTCGTCAGTCTGACGTATTTGATGACACGTTTGGTCACCTCGTGACGATCCAAGCAGAACTTTTTTGTTTTTCCGTAATTTCATCAGCATTCCCATGCTCTTGGTGACGTTCGGCTTTCGTCATTCAGCGCTGAACCCGTCGCTGAGCCCTTTGTGTTCAATGCAGTACTTCGTGACAAAAGTACTGCTTGAGATCTTCATCGCTGCGAAGCATCGCTAGTCCGCGTTTAAGCTGGCTCTTCACAGTGTTGATGGATTTTTCGTGAGCAGTTGCGATCTCCGTCGGTACCATTCCTTCAAAGTAACGAGCGAGGATGACCGAGCGATAAGGCTCGGCCAATTGACGCATCGTGCGACGCAGACAATCCACGCATTCAGACCTCAACATTGCCGTCAATGGTTCATCGTGATCTTCAGCAGGTTCGAGATATTCTGATTGAGTCCAGAGTGACGAGCGAACCCGCTTTCGCCGGTGCAAGTCGCACAATGTGGTGTGAGCAACCCGGCAGATGAAGTCACGCTGCGGTTGCTGCCAATCCCGATCTGAACATTTTTCAAAACACTTTTGGCTGACAATCTGGAACAGGTCGTCGCCATCAGGAAGCCCTCGGGCAAGCCCCGTGACATACGACTTAGCCTGCCATAGCTGAACGGCCAGTGCTTGTTGATTCGGTAGTTGGATCATTCACTTTCCCCTTTCAACAATACAACGCACCCAGCGGAGAATGGGGTGCAAGTTATTGTCCGCTCGTAGAGCAATTGCTTTAAGCGAAACTGCATGTTAGCATATCAGAGCGGCAATCCACTAGTATCCCCGGATACCTTGCTGGCTCCGTTGAAGATTGTCTGCTCGTAGTGCATTGAATTCGGTGCATCGCATACACTTTCCGCGTTCGAAAGAACGCGGCCCCATTGGCCGTTACATTTTTGTCAAGTTGAGCTGTTCTAAGCTCGAGAAAGGTGCTATTGCGTTACCAAAAATGACTACCTTCCGACAAGAACGTACTCGATGACTTCCGAGTCGATGCTGATCCTCGGCCTGGGCGAACCGGTTGCCTGCGCTCACTGGGAGACGTGCTGGCGAGTTCAAATACTGCAAGGCTAAACGATGATTCGCAACGAAACCGAATACCAAGAAGCCGCGACGCGCTTGCAAGGGAAGCGCGAACGCGCCGCTGCACTTTCGAAACAACTCAAGCAGCAAGACAGGACAACCGATGAGATTAAGCGGCTTACCGATCCGATGGAGTCGTTTCATTTGCAGCTAGCCGAGGAAGTCAAAAGCTACGAACAACTCAAACGCGGCCAGTTCTCTGAAATCGAAAACTTACATGGATTGGGGCGGTTGCTTGTGGGCTTGCGAATCGCCCGCAATCTGTCGCAGCGTGAATTAGCAGAAAAGTTGGGAGTTCACGAATCGCAAGTCTCGCGTGACGAGCGCAACGAATATCATGGCGTCACCGTCCAGCGTGCCGCCGCGATTCTCGATGCTCTCGGGGCCAGACTCACGACGCATGTCGACTTCGATGAATTGGCGTCCAGCTAAATTCGACTCTCGCAGTTTCCAGCATTTTTGTTCGCCACGAATTCGCACGAATTCGCACGAATAAAATTATTTCCTATTCGTGACGATTCGTGCTATTCGTGGCAAAAAATCCACAGCACATTCCTCGTGACCTTCTTCACGCATGAAAAAAGTGCGAAAGTTGAACTCAAGGAACGGCTAAAAAGAGCGCCGGACGCTCGCGTTTTTGGTGTGTGGGTGTGTGGCAAATCGTCAGTTACGCGAACGCCAATCCAAGTAGAGGTGGCCGTCAGGCAGCGGTTCGAGCAGTTCAACGTTGTGCGCCGCCACGGCATAACGTTTTCCGTTGTGAACGACGACCAAGTCGAGTCCCTTGGCATCGTACTTTGAATGACCGGCGTCAACAACTTCGACTGTCTCACCCAGAACTTCTGCGGTGAAGGGAAACGTGAGTTCTTGACCGGCCATTTCTGTTAGCCCCATGCACTGCTCGTGTTCGTCGTAGCAGTCCATGGTCGCGTCTTCCACCGCTTCCTGAATCTCGGTTTCATCGAGTGATTTCAACCAGGTAATCTCGATCGTTTCCATCACTTTTTGCCACTTTGGAGTTTCTTGAGTACGCAATTGCAAATGAAACCGACTCGATCCGCCGCGATCATCTGTGTCGCCCACTGCTGGGCGTCATCACCGCCAACCTTCTTCATCGCCTTGATGACGTGCGTCAAACAGCTCTCAATGTCATCCGACATCAGGCCTTCGTCACTGCATTCGACCTGATAGCTGCCTTGCTTCATCAGTTCAAGGGCCAGCAATTTCGCTTCGTCGAGGTGTCCCGTCTGGACCAATTTTCGAAGCCCCGTCTCGACTTCCTCGTACGCTTGCCAATCCACACTGAAATTGTAATTCAGCATCCGCTCATCGAAATTGGTCGCGCGCTCAATCGCGTCGCTGGTATCTGACAGCAACAATCCGACCGGCTTTTCGATCTTCAGCGTGGATTCCAGCTCCCGATGAACGTCATCATGATGCTTGGCCAACATCACGAACTGTTCAATCAGTTCGTCTTTCTTCAGTTTCCGCAGCGCGGTTTCGATCAACGCGAAGCGATCGACTTCGCTCTTCTTCGGTGGCATTTTCTTACGTTTCTGCATCATTCCAGTCCGTGGAGAGTGGACAGATTAGGTTTTCTACCCATTGTTAGAAGCTGCGGTCCAGGATGTTAGATCTTCGGAGGTATTGCTCCTGCGTTCAATGGGCCACATTTCTCCGGGCTATGATTACCAGTTCACTTAACTTCACTAATAAAATCGACGTCCCAAGCGACGGCAGCATCAGAGTGGTGCCATTCGTCCAGGCTATCGTCCCTCCCGGGACGGAAGTCACTCTGGTAACAGGTCGTCTTCGAGGAGGTGGCAGTAGGCGTCGTAGCGGCGGGCGTCGATGCGCCCGTCGGCGACGGCGTCCTTGACCATGCAGTCGTCTTCGTGCAGGTGCAGACAATCCGGATAGCGACATCCACTGACGTACGGGCGCAGATCGGGCATCAAGCCGGCGACCTCGGTCGCTTCGATATCCCACAACTGAAATTGACGGATGCCGGGTGTATCGAAGACGGCACCGCCGCTGGCCAGCGGAATGAGTTTCGAGGCGGTCGTGGTGTGGCGTCCTTTCTGGTTCTCGACACTGACTGTTGATACCGCCAGCGCGAGGTTCGGTTCGATCGAATTGAGCAGGCTGCTTTTGCCAACGCCGCTCTGGCCGGCAAGCGCCGTTTGTCGGTTTTTCAAAAAGGCACGCAGGTAGTCGATGTTCTGGCCGGTGGTCGCCGAGGTCGGCAGGACGCGGAATCCGAGGGATGCGTAGACGCCGATGAGTGCCTGCAATCGCAGCGGATCGACGAGATCGATTTTATTGATCACGACGACGGGTTCAATATCGTGCTGCGTCGCGGTGAGCAACATGCGATCGATCAAGGTGGGTTTGATGCCCGGCTCGGCGGCGCTGGCGATGATCAGCAGCGCGTCGACATTGGCGGCGATCACGTGTTGTTTATTGCGACTGGTGCGACTGATGATGCCGTGACGCGGCTGGACCCGCTCGATCATTCCGTCGGCTGTGATGACTTCATCGGCGCGGCGGCCGGCCTGGCCATCGTTACCCTGGCGCGCTTCGATGCGGAACCATACGCGATCACCAGCGACGACGACGCCTCTTTGATCGGTGGCGAGTGATTTGAGGACTTGCCGGACCGCACAGGCATAGAGTCTGCCATCGTCGGCCTGCACCTTGCTCTGTCGACCATGCACGCTGAGCACCCGTCCGTGCGTCAGGTTGGCTTCGTCGACCCGGACATCGACCTGGATTCCGTCACTGCCGCGTGGTGCGTTGTCGGCACCGGCGATTGTTTTTCGGCGGGTCAGTTCGCCTTTGCCACTGAGCCGTTCGCCGTGAGCGGCGTCGTCGAGCCGCGTCGAGACGTCCTGCTGGAATTCTCGCGTCAAGTCGCTGGTGCGGACACGACCTTGATGCTTCTTGCGAAACTCGGCTCGCAGTTTGCCCTTCGACTTGCCGTCTTTTTTCTTAGCCAACGTGTCATTCTTCGTGAGGAACGGTGGCACCCGGAGTGCGTTCGGCGACACCTTCGGGAGCCATGATCTGTTCGACTTTGCCCTCGCGGTCGCCTTTGCGTTTGTGGATCGACGGGCCGATCAGTTCAGTCAATTCGGCTTCGTTGAGTTCTTCTCGCTCGAGCAGGCCACGTGCGATCTTTTCGAGTTCACCACGGTGTTCACGGAGTAGTTGTTCAGCCTTCTGGTTGGCTTCGAGCAGCAACCGCGCGACCTCCTCGTCGATCAGTTCTTGGGTGTGTTCGCTGAACTGACGTTGTTGGTGAATCTCACGACCGAGGAACGGATCGTCGTCGCTTGTTTTGTAGCTAACCGGACCGATCTTGGGGCTCATGCCCCAGTGGGTGACCATCCGCCGCGCGATGCTGGTCGCCCGTTCGAGGTCATTTTCGGCGCCAACACAGGTTTCGCTGTAGACGATTTCCTCTGCCGCCCGACCGCCCAAGAGCACGATCAATTGGTGCAGCAGTTCCTTTTTGCTCATGCTGAGTCGGTCTTCATTGGGCACGTACTGCGTCACGCCGAGCGCCCGGCCACGGGGAATGATGGTGACCTTGTGAACGATGTGCGAACCTTCGAGGTGCCATGCCGTCAGCGTGTGTCCGGCTTCGTGGTAGGCGGTTTTTTCCTTCTCGTCTTCCTGGAGGACCTCTTCGCGTTTGGCCCCCATCAAGATTTTGTCGCGGGCATAATCGAAATCCGCCATCTCGACGACTTTCTTGTCCTGCCGGGCGGCCCACAGAGCGGCTTCGTTGACCATGTTACGGATATCCGCACCGGTCAATCCGACCGTGCCCGCGGCGAGTCGACGCAGATCGACGTCTTCGGCGAGCGGCACGTCACGGGCGTGGACTTTGAAGATTTCCTCGCGGCCCTTCATCGTTGGCCGGCCGACGGTGACGTGCCGGTCGAAGCGGCCCGGACGCAGCAACGCGGGGTCGAGGACGTCGGGACGGTTGGTCGCCGCGATCACGATGACGGCGTGGTTGCCGCTGAAGCCGTCCATTTCGCTAAGGATTTGGTTGAGGGTTTGCTCGCGTTCGTCATTGCCACCGCCCAGTCCCGCACCGCGTTGACGACCGACGGCATCGATCTCGTCAATGAAAATGATCGACGGCGAATGTTCCTTGGCGGTTTTGAACAAGTCTCGCACCCGGCTGGCACCGACGCCGACGAACATTTGGATAAATTCGCTGCCGTTGACGCTGTAGAACGGAACTTCGGCCTCGCCAGCGACTGCCCGTGCGAGCAGCGTTTTTCCCGTTCCGGGAGGTCCATTGAGCAGCACGCCCTTGGGGACTTGGCCGCCGAGTCGCGAAAATTTCTCGGGGGTTTTGAGGTATTCCACGATTTCCTGCAGGTCGGTTTTGACGCCTTGCAAGCCGGCGACGTCGTCAAACGTGATGACTTTATCGGTCGCTTCGAATCGCTTGGCCGGGCTCTTGCTGAATCCGGATAGGAACCCGCCGCCGCCCATCATCTCATTGCGGCTGCGGCGAATCATCGTGAAAATCAGGAATAAAATCCCCAGCGGCAGGACCAGCATGAGCAGGACCTGCATGATTGCGGCGGTCGAATCTGGTTTTTTGAATTCGTAGCTTTCGACGTCCGCGCCCTTCGCCTCCAATTCTTTCGACAGACCAAGGGCATATTCCGAGCCCGCCGGACGGGTGAACACGAACTTCTTATCGTACTTCTCTGGCTTGCTGTCCTCGTCGATGTTCTTGCCTTCCGGGAAAGGCTTTTCCGGTGCCAGTTTGAATTCGCCGGTGACTTCCAAGTCGCCGATCTGGACCGATTTCACGTTCTTTTTAGCGAGCTGATCTTGGAAAAATTTCGCCGTGATACTGTCGTGTTCTTCCCCGCGGTTGAGGAACAGGAGTGCCGCCAGGGCAGCAATCACCAGCGCAATCATGACCGGATTGCCGCTGCGGCGACCGCCTTCGGGCTCGGTCGGTTCTTTCGAGGGGGACGGGGAGTCCTTGGCCATATCGTTTTCCTATCGTGTCACTGGGCAATGACTGGCTTGGCGGTCCAGCCACCCTGCGATTGATTTAGTAAGAGAGGTGTTGTGGGAGTGTACCGCGAATTAGGACTCACGACTAACCGAGTAAGTCAGTTGCCGAGCAGGTAGAAATAGTTCTTCGTCCTCAGACCCAATCGCCCGTTCATCGGCACGAGGCTGGCTACCGTGTAGTCTTCGTCGTCGGCGACCTCGTTGGTCGCTGCCACCTCGGCCTTGACGCCGAGCGGTTCGATCACCTGCGTGATCGCGTCTTCGCTGGTGACGTACAGCCGATCACCGGCTACGAGCGGTGAGCTGCTGTAGCTTCGCCGCGTCCGCGGCAGATCGACGGTCCACTGGGTCTCGCCGGTGTCCGAAGCTAAAGCGTAGACCGTGCCCTTGTCATGCTTGACGTCGGAGACCAGGTACACGACCCCGTCCCGCAGCGCCGGTGTGGGAACGTCGCAACCGATGTCATCACGAAACCACACGATCGCGTCTTTCCCTTCGCCCGCGACCAATTTCTGCATATCAACGGCCGTCAACGTGGCTCCACGAGCGTAGGGGCAGACGATCAGATTGCCCTCGGCGACGGGCGAGGCGATCGAGCGGAAGTTTTTCTCGCCGCCGGGGTTGAATCCGCCGATCCGACCGAGTTCTTTCCCATCGGCGGCGGCGTGGCTCGTCAAATGGTCCGCCCCCAGCGTGGCGATCGCAGACTCGCCGTTGATTTCAACCGCCAGTGGCGTGGAGTAGCTTTGGGCGGCTTCTTGGGGAGCCTCGGTGAGCCGATCGGTTTTCCATTTCAGTTCACCGCTGGCAATGTCAAAGGCCGCCAGGTAGCTCGGTCCGGACTGCATCACGGC
>JBDNIG010000135.1:0-3610 GCA_041688415.1 Rhodopirellula sp.
GTCAATTGTAGCCAGACGGCTCCGCCCGTCTGAGCTGAGAGAATGCTCGTTCTCACGACGGGCGGAGCCGTCGGTCGACAATGACATCGGTTGACAATGGGGCGGCCAGAACTTTGAGTGATGGTGGAAATAGGAGTACAATGGATGCAGCGTTTTGACCGTTCCGCTGGAGGCAATCTGATGAGCACGACCGAGTGGAAACAGCATATCGAATACCCCGAGTCGGATGGGCTGCCCATGGGTGAAACGGACCTGCATATCCACTGGATGATCCGCATCGGCGACATTCTAAAGCGGCGTTATCGTGGGCAGCGAGTCTACGTGGCGAGCGATTTGCTCGTGTACTACCGCGAGGGGTTTCCATCGCGAAACGTCGTTCCCGATAATTTCGTCGTGTTGGATTGCGATCCTGGAATGCGGCGAGTTTTTAAGGTGTGGGAAGAGCGTCGCGTGCCGAACGTTGTGTTCGAAGTGACGTCCCGGAGCACCAGTCAGAATGATTTAGTGACGAAGTTGAAATTGCACGAGGAATTGGGCGTTGACGAGTATTTTCTGTACGATCCGGAAGCCGAGTATCTCAATCCATCGCTGCAAGGCCACCGACTCGTTGATGCCCTGTATGACCCGATCGAGCCGGTCGGTGGCAGGCTGTGCTCGCGAGTTTTGGATATTGAACTCGAGCTCGTCGGAAATGATCTCGTATTGATCGATGCCGAAAGTGGCAAAGAATGCTTGACGGGAGAAGAGGCGGAACGGCAGATGAGGGAGCAGGAGCAGCAGATGAGGGAGCAGGAACGGGCAGCTCGTCTCACCGCGGAAGCAGAGATCGAGCGGCTTCGTGCCGAACTCGCTCGTGTCAAAGGGGAGCAATCATGAATGCGTCTCCGCGACCCGTGCATCTACCGTCTCGAGAGACCGCCGATCACAAGGGCACGTTTGGTCGCGTGTTGCTGGTGGGAGGATCGCGGGGGATGGCCGGATCGATATCGCTGTCCTCGATCGCCTCGTTGCACACCGGTTCGGGGCTGGTCGCGGCCGCGGTTCCCGACCGGATTTTGGAGACGGTCGCTGGTTTTCATCCCGCGCTGATGACGACCGCCCTGCCCTGCCTCGATGGAAGCTTCGCCGCCGAGGCGTGGCCCGAACTGCGAGATTCGGTAGCTCACCAAGATGCGATCGGCGTGGGACCAGGGATGGGCATGGCAGAAGGCAGCACGATCATCGTCGAGGAATTGCTGCGGCAGCGCCGGACTCCGCTGGTGATCGATGCCGACGCGCTGAACATCATTTCCAAAGAGCATTTTTTCGACGATGACACGTTCGCACGCGTGACCGAGAATGCCCCCGTGGTGCTAACGCCTCATCCAGGCGAACTCGCTCGATTGACGGGCGTCGATGCACATAACGAACGAGCTCAGCTCGCCGCCGCCCAGCAGTTGGCGGAGCGGTTGCGGATCACAATTGTTGTCAAAGGCGGCCCGACCCATGTCGTCGATGGTTGCTCGGCGGACCAGCCCCGATCCATGTATGTCAACGGCACCGGCAATCCCGGGATGGGGACGGCGGGTAGTGGCGACGTGTTGACCGGCGTGATCACGTCGCTGCTGGGACAAGGTTTGCCGGGCTGGGATGCGGCGAGGCTGGGAGTTTGGATTCACGGGCGGGCGGGTGACGTCGCCGCTGAGAGTATTTCGCGGGCTGGGATGACAGCCTGGCATCTGGTCGAGACGCTCGCCGTCGTGGCCGATGAGATGGTTGGAGATAGCAGCCAGACGGCTCCGTCCGTCTGAGCCAGAGGAGTGCTCACGAGGGACCGAGCCCATCGCCCGAAGAGATCGTGCGGCTTTTAAGTGCCGAATTCCAAAGGTTTTACGCACTTCACCCTCCCGCGGCGGAGATCGTGCCACTTTAAAGTGTCCTATTTCAAGGGTTCTACAGTCTTCACCCTCCTGAAACGAAGTTTGGGGAGGGTCGGCGGGCGATAGCCTCGCCGGGGAGGGCCGACCGAGCAAGCGAACCACCAACCCAACTTGCGCGCTCGGCCCTCCCCGGAATTCTCGCTGAAAGCTCGAATTCCGACCCTCCCAAGCTTCGCTCGGGAGGGTGAAGTAAACCATTGCTGCGACACCACTTAAAAGCCTCACGGACTCCAAATCGGGGCGAGGCGAGTCTGGATTTTGGGGAGGCGGTGCGCGGACTCAGAATCGGGTTTCCGTTGCGATTGACGATCCGCTAAGATTGCTAGGTTCGTTTCTCTTTACCAATCAAGAAGTCTCCATTGATTTCCACTCCGCCCCCGGCGATCTCCGTAACGGATTTGCGCAAAAGCTACCCACATCCGGGAGCGGGTTGGGGATTTGGCGGTAAAGCGGCAAAAAAACACGTGGCGCTTGACGGGGTCACCTTTGAGCTGCGTCAGGGCGAGAGACTCGCGTACCTCGGTCCCAACGGGGCGGGCAAAACTACGATGATCCGCTGTCTGTCCGGCCGTGCTCAGGCGGATTCAGGCACGATCGAATTATTGGGGCAACGGGTGCGGCGCAGTTCGCCCCGCGACATGCTCGGTCTCGTGCCTCAGGAGATCGCTCTGTACGCGGATCTGACGACGCGGGAAAACCTGTTTGCTTTCGGCCGGTTTTACGGTCTGCGTGGTGCGACACTGAAACGTCAAGTCGATTGGGCGCTGAAGTGGACGGGTCTGACGGATCGGGGCGAGGAACTCATCTCGACATTTTCCGGAGGCATGAAACGCCGCGTCAATCTCGCCTGCGGTGTGCTGCACGAGCCCGAAGTGCTGCTGCTCGACGAGCCCAGCGTGGGGGTGGATCCGCAGAGCCGCGAGCGGATTTTCGTCATGCTCGATCAACTCAGCGAACGGGGCACCTCGATCTTGCTGACGACCCATCATCTCGACGAAGCCGAAACGCAGTGTGACCGGATCGTGATCGCCGATCATGGACGAGTCGTCGCCAGCGGCACGTTCGACGAACTGCTGCGAAACACAATCGGTAACGACCGCGTGGTGCGGATCCAACTGGAACAACCCCTACGCGGAAACGGCAACGAGGCGCTCGCGACCAGCGGTTTGGCGCTGACGGCGACGCCGGGCGCGTCCATCGTCACGGCCAAGGTGTCGCAGATCGCCGTAGGGCTGCCGCGGTTGATCGAGGCCGTGGGTGCGGCGAACTACGCGGTGGTGGACGTCGAGGTGCAGAGTCCGACGCTGCATCACGTGTTTTTACATCTCACCGGTCGCGAGCTACGGGATTGAACGACCTGTGATTTGGAAAGTAATTGAAATTCATCTGCGACGTCTCCGTCACAACCGAGTGGAATGGTTGTTGACGTTCGTCGTGCCGATCGCTTTCTTCAGCATCTTTGCGTGGATCTTCACGCACGGTGTGGGCACGACGCCAAAAGTCAAAGTAGCCTTCGTTAATGCCGCCAATACCAATGCCGCGGATACTCATGGTATCGAGGGCGACACGTCCGAATCAGACGCATCGCGTCGCTGTCAACACATCCTCGATCAGCTTGATCAGAGCGAGGGATTGCGGGTCATGCCGGGACCAACCGATGACACCGTGCTGGACCGGAACACCGCCGAGAC
>JBDNIG010000136.1:0-13176 GCA_041688415.1 Rhodopirellula sp.
CATGGGCGCCAGCCCATGGACCCGTCTGCAGACCAAACGACATTGTCGTATACTGCTTCTCCCCTTCTCCCCTTCTCCCCTTCTCCGCTACCGCCGCCATGGTCACACCGCCCCCGCGTGAAAACGCTCCTAGCCAGCTCCCGCAAAGTGATATCGAGTCCGCCGAAGCGTTGATCGCGAGTGTCAACGATGTCAAAGATCAAGTCGGCCGGGTCGTCGTTGGACAGAGCGAAGTCGTTGAGCAACTCTTGATCGCGATCTTGGCACGCGGGCACTGTTTGCTCGAAGGTGTGCCGGGGCTCGCCAAGACGTTGATGGTGCGGACGCTGGCGGCGTCGATGAGTTTGGATTTTCGCCGCATCCAGTTCACTCCCGATTTGATGCCGGGCGATATCACGGGAACGGATATCATTCAGGAGGATCATGAGACGGGCCGGCGTGAGATGATCTTTCGCAAAGGTCCGATCTTCACGCAGATGCTGCTCGCCGATGAGATCAACCGCACGCCTCCGAAAACGCAGGCGGCACTGCTCGAAGCGATGCAGGAACACGAGGTAACCGCCGGCGGCCATACTTACCGGCTCGCCGAGCCGTTCTTCGTCCTCGCGACCCAGAACCCGATCGAGCAGGAGGGTACGTATCCATTGCCCGAAGCCCAACGCGATCGGTTTTTGTTTCACGTCGTCGTCGCGTATCCGAGTCGCGACGAGGAGGCCGAGATCGTCGACCGGACGACGTCGGGTGAACTGCCCGAGGTCAAGCACGTGATCAGCGGCGAAGACATCGTTCGCTTTCAAGCGTTGGTCCGCCGCGTCCCGCTACCCGACCACGTCAAGAACTGGGTGATCGACTTGGTCCGTGACGCACGTCCGGGCGAAGCGGGTGCAAAACCTTGGGTGCGTGAGTGGATCCAGTGGGGCCCCGGGCCACGGGCGAGTCAGCAATTAGTGCTCGCGTCGAAAGCACGGGCGCTCTTGCATGGTCGTACCCACGTGTCGATGGACGATGTCCAGTCGCTGGCCCTGCCGGTGCTGCGACACCGAATCGTGCCGACCTTTGCCGCCGAAGCGGATGGGATTTCCGTTGCTGATTTGGTCGCTAGGTTGGTCAAAGAACACCGGGTAGCCGAAGCGAGCTTGCTGTAGAATTTCAATAGTGAGCCGAATGCCGTAAGGCATCGGGTAACGCACGGCACCCGGCCGCTTACGCGTCTCGGCTCACGAAATCAACGACCCGCTCGCGCCGTTCCGCTAGCGATTCGACAATACGAGATCGACAGTAGGAGAAGATTAATAACATGGAAATGACAATAATCGCCGATGATCAGCGTGTCTTACTTCGCAATGTGAGCTGGGAGGCATACGCGTCACTGGCTCAAAATTCAGATCGAGCGGGACGGTTAATCACCTACGATCAAGGATTGATGGAAATCATGTCTCCCTCGAAAATGCATGAATCTGACAAGTCGATGCTAGGTCGAATGGTGGAGATGTTTAGCCTCGAGCGAGAAATCGACATCGCTTCATCCGCATCGACAACCTTCCAACGCAACGACCTCCAACGCGCCTTCGAAGCCGATGAGTCCTATTACATTGAGAATGAGTTGCTCATTCGCACGAAACGTGAGATCGACCTGGCGATCGACCCGCCGCCGGACCTCGTCATCGAGATCGAGGTCACTCGTTCGGCAATTAACAAACTCCCGCTCTTAGCAGCGATGGGTGTTCCTGAAGTCTGGCGTTACGACGGCAAAACAATATGGATTGGTCGCCGCGAGGGCGACCACTACGAGGCAATCGATCGAAGTGAAGTGTTGGCGGGATTTCCGATCGAGCAAGCCGAGGAAATCCTTGCTGCGTGCGGTACTGCGAGCGAGACAACGTTGATCCGACGATTTGTTGCTGGCCTCAAGACCCTATAAGTTGCTGTTCACGAAGGAACATTTCTGCCATGCCACTTCTCGATCAATTTCATGCTCCCTTGAGTCTCCATCGTCATTGACATTCATTTCACAACGCGTGGGCGTCGAACATAGCCGCCGGTCTGAATCGTTTCTTACCGAAAGATTATTTTGCTGAACCCAATGTGCAATTCGGAATCGAAATTGACGTTGCGGCGTTCGAAGAACGTGTGGATTCCGAGTTTGTGTTAAATCAGTGGAGCAATTGGTCGCCACCGCCGCCGAACCACAGCACCGCTTTCGCGATTGAGGAAGATGTTGTGGAAGTCCGCGTCTACGCCAGCGAAGGCGGCCCAAAGCTAGTTGCGGCGATTGAGTTGCTCAGCCCTGCGAACAAGGATCGGCCCGAGTCGCAGTTCGCTTTCGTATCGAAATGCGAAAGCTTCCTGCATCGAGGGATCGGATTGGTCATGGTCGACATCGTGACAAGTCGTTGCGAGAATATGCACGGTCAGCTTATGCGTCGACTCGGTGATGACGACGGGGCCCCCGTCGAGTCAGCGCTGTGCGTCACTGCCTATCGGCCCATGCCTCAGAGCGGGCCGTCACGATTGGATGTTTGGACGATGCCTCTTGAACTCGGAGATCCATTGCCGCAGACGCCGCTGTGGTTGCGAGGTGGCATCATGGTTCCGTTGCGGCTGGAGGATTCCTACCATCAGGCATGCGTGGATCACCGCATCGTTTGATTCAGCGAGCTGATCTGGGAATTTAGCCGAGCCCGCTTCGTGTGACGGACTTCGCCGAAGTGTTTTCTTGAGGTCACGCCCGCGGCATCACGCGGTGGACGTGCAGATAGACTTCTCGATCGACGACGCGGCGCACGCCTTCGACCAAATATTTCGGTTCGTTCTCACGCTCGCCTTCGGCAATGATCTGTTCAATCGGTGTGCCGGGCGCGACGGAAAAAGTGCGTTGGTTGATCGTTTGATTGCCCGCATCGAGTTCGGGGATGATGAAATGGCACGTGGCACCAAGGGAGGGAGCAGCGAATTGCAAAATGGGCCGGGAATTTGGGTTCGGGTATTTTAGTCCAATCCAGATTGCTCAGAATTAAGTGGTTTTTAGTGTCGTCTTTCGCTCCGCGAAAGCAACGTCCCACGCAACTTTCGCGGAGCAAAAGGCGACTTTTTTGGTCGACGTTTACTAGGCTGCGGGCTCGTCTTGGATCGCAAATGGCCTATCATGATAGAATCCAATCCTGGGTTGCCTATCCGACAGTTTCCCCAGCATTCCGCTGCGAAGCCCCTATGCCAAAACCAAAAGCGAAAAAAGACTCGACACCCGCGGCGACGCGGCAGCGGATTCGCCGCCGGGCGGACCTGCCCGCGGGCGAAAATCTCTGTGATCATTGTACGGCGAAATGCTGTCACTATTTCGCCTTGCCGATCGACGAGCCCGTCTCACGCAAGGATTTCGATTTCGTCCGCTGGTACCTGCTCCACGATCGAGCGAGCGTGTTCGTCGATGACGAGACCTGGTATCTGTTGGTTCATACGACATGCAAGCATCTGCGGGCCGATCATCGCTGCGGGATCTACGAAACTCGGCCGCAGATTTGCCGCGAGTACACGACGGACGATTGTGAATTCGAGGACGATTGGTGTTATGAACGCTATTTTGAGACCTCCGAACAGATCGACGAGTACGCCGATGCGCTGTTCGGCCCCCAATTCGAACAAGAAGGCCGCCGCAAACAGGACGCCATCCGCCGCCGCCGCCCTACTGGCCTGCCCGTCGTGTGAGTACCGCACATTGTAGCCGGACCGCTCCGCCGGTCCGAGCTGTCAACTCAAACACGTAGCCGGACCGCTCCGCCGGTCCGAGCTGGCTACCCAATATTCCCCGTTGAGCGGAGCGATCGAACGATCAAGAAATCAAAATGGCCAGTACACCGAGCATGTCGTCGCAGCCAAGCAATCCGCAGCCCGCGCGTGAAATACTTGCTCAGGTGTGGGGTTTCGATGACTTCCGTCCGTTGCAGGAGGAGGCCGTCACCGATGTGATTGCGGGCCGTGACAGCGTGGTCGTGCTGCCAACCGGCGGCGGAAAATCATTGTGTTACCAAGTCCCCGCGTTGGTTCGTGACGGCATGGCTGTCGTCGTCTCACCGCTGATCTCGCTGATGAAGGACCAAGTCGACGCTTTGCAGAGCAACGGTGTCGCCGCCGCGTTGGTCAACAGCACGCAGAGCGACGATCAGAAACGCGAGACCGCCGCGCGGATTCGTAGCGGAGAAATTCGCTTGCTCTATCTCGCCCCCGAACGGTTACTCTCCAGCCGCACGCTCGATTTTCTCACGAAGATCCCGATTTCATTCTTCGCGATTGACGAAGCCCACTGCGTGAGCAATTGGGGGCACGATTTTCGCCCCGAGTATCGCGGTCTGCGAATTTTAAAACAGCGATTCCCGCACGCATCCGTACACGCCTTCACCGCGACCGCGTCCGAGCGAGTGCGTGAGGATATCGCTGAGCAGTTGGAGCTTCGCGACCCGCATATTTTGGTCGGCAGTTTCGATCGCCCGAACTTGACCTACCGGATGCTCCGCCGCGACAACGCCCTGCGGCAGATCATGAACGTGATCGACCAGCATCCCGGCGAATCGGGAATCGTGTACTGCATCACGCGAAAAGAAGTCGAACAGACCGCCGCGGCGCTCGCCGCCGAGGGCATCTCAGTGCGGCCCTACCACGCCGGACTCGATGACGTGACACGACATGGAAACCAAGAGGCTTTCATACGCGAGCAGGTTGACGTGATCGTGGCCACGGTCGCGTTCGGGATGGGGATCGACAAATCGAACGTGCGGTTCGTGGTCCACGCCGGGATGCCCAAATCGATCGAACACTATCAACAGGAAAGTGGCCGGGCTGGACGTGATGGTTTGGCGTCCCAGTGCATCCTGTTGTACAGCGGTGGCGACCTGATGACGTGGAAGCGGATTCTCGAAATGGGTGACCGCGCGAACTTTGACGAAGCCATGGCGAACGTGAACTCCATGTCCGCGCTGTGCTCGGGGGTGCAGTGTCGTCATGCCGCGATCGTCAACTATTTCGGTCAAGAATTCGATGTCGACAACTGCAACGCCTGTGACGTCTGTCTGGGTGAACTCGATACCGTGGAAGACCCGATCACGCTTGCGCAAAAAATTCTCTCCAATGTGATCCGGCTGCAGGAACGGTTTGGCGCCGCCTACAACGTCAAGGTTCTGACGGGATCGCGAGATCAGAAAATCGTCCGTGCGGGTCACGATCAACTCAGCACCCACAACCTACTCGGTAACGAATCGGCTGCCAACGTGCGGACTTGGATTGAACAGTTGATCTCGCAGGGTTTTTTGGAGCGAACGGGTGAATACAACGTCTTGCGATTGACACCATCGGGCCGCGAATTGCTCAAACGCAAGGGAACGGTGACGTTAACTCGAGCCGCACCGTCGTCGGGTGGTCGCACGTCGGCATCTCCGGCAGTGGATTCGTGGGAGGGTGTCGACCGAGCGTTGTTTGATTCGCTGCGCGCCAAGCGTAGTGAACTGGCGACCGAGCGAAGTGTGCCCGCGTACATTGTTTTCGGTGACGCCGTACTCCGCGATCTCGCCCGGGTGCGTCCCTCGGCACTTGCGGGGCTAGCGAAGATTCGTGGCATTGGCGAACGCAAGCTCGATGAGTTTGGCGAGATTTTTCTAAGTGAAATCAACGCCTACTGCGACCAGCACGACTTGGCGCGCGACGTCGCGGTGACCAAGGATTACTCGATTCCCGTTGCTGCAACGACTCAGCCCAAGAGCATGAAGGGTGCGGTGGCCAAGCGGGAGGCGGACTCGTTGTTTGCACGAGGCAAGTCGATTGAGGAGGTGGCGGAGACGATGGGCCGCGCGCCGTCGACGGTGCGGGGATACCTGAGCAACTACATTCGCGACGCCAACATCACCGACGCGTCACCGTGGATTGCACCGGAGAAAATTCCCGCGATCGAAGCAGCGATCCCCGCCAGCGATGATGGTCGGCTGAAACCGATTTTTGAGGCGGTCGAGGCCGATGAAGCGATTCAGGAACCGGTTGGGTACGATGAAATCCGCATTGTTGTCAGTTGTTGGCAAAATCGCACGGGGGCTTGAGGCTACGTTGCTTAGCGACAGCGAGACAGTAAAACGCGTCGAACCAAAGGTAGCTACCGTCGCCAGACGGTGGGGTCCACGTTCTGGCGAACGTAGCTACGCGGTTCGCAGCGCATGTGCCAGTCTTTTTGCAATAGCGAATTTTGAACGATCCGAGCTCGATCGCTGGGAAAAGCATGTCGACCGATAAAACGGCGTTCTTGACTGCGACACGGTTAGGCTAGGCAGTGACCGAGTGCAAGTTCCAGTGGACCGATTCGGCGGGAGCCTTGATGGTCGCAGCGTCGTCATGGCTGCCGAACAATCGCCGGGTTAGATTTTCATCGGTCATTTGCCGCAGACCGATGTAAGAGGTCGTCAGTCGTGAGTTGATCTCGATCACGGCGTCGTGATTGGCGTCCTCACCGAGGATCAAATCGATGCCGACAAATCCGCAGATCTTTCCCGGCAGAGCTTGGAGCACGCGTGAGGTCAGTGCATGGGCGCGGAGTTGTAATTCGCTCGCCAATGGTCCGCTGCCACCTTGGTAGGCGAAGTGACTGGTGGACGCGCTGTCGTGTGATGCCGAGTGAGGAACCACTTCAAGATTTTGCCAAACGGCGGGCAATACGCTGACGCGGGCATTCTCAGCGCTGGCAATCACCAAGACGGAGGCCGAGCGACCGGCCCAATACTTCTGAGTGATCTCATGTGGCTTCATCGACGCCAGTGCTGGCTCGAGTTCGTCATAGCGACGAATGTGCGCAGCGCCACATCCGTCGCGTGGTTTGACGAGATAGCCGGAACTGGGAAAACCGCTGAAGACGGGATCGAGTCGACCGGCAGCCAGCGGTCTGGATCGGGTGTACTGACGATCCGCCGATTCCGTGCGGCGTCGTTCGAGCGACCAGGTATCTGGATGGGCGATGTTGTTTTGATGCAGGCATTTCGCGGTCGCCCATTTATCCGCCGTCAGGCCGATGGCCGTGCCGGTCGGCGCGAGCACGTTGATCCCAGCGGCACGCAGTAGTGAGATGCCTTTTGTAAGCAGACCATCCGTTTCAGGAATGATCAGGATGGCCATATCACACTCGCGGGCGGCGGCGATCCAGCCCGCCCAAGGCTCGGGGCAGGGCCGCATGGGAATCACCTCCACTCGGGCCGAGGCCGACGGAGCTAAGCCCGATGATGGCGGTGACAGGCGGGGGTCAATCGGCGTTCGCACGTTCGCCCAGTCGGTCACGTCAGCGACGAGGGCCTGCCACATCGCAATTCCCTCTCGCAGAAACGAGTCGGGTATTGAGTCAACGGGCGTATCGAGCATGCCACCGCCGCAAAGATATTCGGCGACGAAAACGCGTGGTGGAGTCGATGGTGTGGAGGTGTCGCTATTGAGCATGACGTGTGCTTTCAATGTCGTGGCAACGGCCGCTACGTGTTGAGCAACTCAGCGGCTTGATCACAGAGCGTCCTCGCTTCCTCGGACGTTTCCGCTTCCGCGATCATTCGCACAATCGGCTCGGTATTGCTACCGCGGACGAGCAGCCAGCAATTGTTCCATTGTAAGCGCAGACCATCCCCCGTGTCAGCTTGGGCATCGCGGAAACGATTTTGCAATCTTTCGAAGATGGCCGGCAGTTCGCTGACGTCGATCTCGGATTTGTCTTTGTAGATGGCTAACTTGGGTAGTTCGTCGGTGAGCTGACTGAGCGGTTTGCTGGTACGGCACATCAAATCGAGCACCTGGGCCATGCCGACAAAGCTATCGCGAACGTATCCAACGGTGGGATCGATCGGGCCGCCATTGCCTTCGCCACCATACGCCGCCGAGTGGGCAATCATTTTGTCGGCGACGTTGGCTTCACCCACGGCGCTGCGGATCGTTTCAACTCCATACTCTTCGGCTACGAGTCCACTCATCGAGCTGGTTGCTCCGTTGACCACGATGGGGCCGTTGGTACGACCGACCATCATGGCGCGCTGGACGCACAGTGCCAGCGTGGCCTCCTCACCGATGTAGCGGCCATTTTCATCGATCAATGCCAAGCGATCCGCATCGGGGTCTTGGCAAAACCCGATCACGCACCCGCTGCGGGCAACTCGCGATGCGATCCCGGCAAGGTTATCTGCGGTCGGCTCAGGCACATGAGCAAAGATCCCGGTGGGTTGTTGGCCAATGGCTTCGACTTCACATCCGAGCGATTCAAGCAATCGCACTCCGAGCAGTCCGCCCGCGCCGTGGTTGCTGTCCAGAAGCACTTTGAATTTCGCCTTGCGAACTTCATCGACATCGATTGTCGCGAGCACTTTTTCGAGATGAGCGGCATGGGGGTCAGGTTCGGTTCGCGTCGATCCAATGGCGTCGTAGCGGCACCATGCGGCGGTGCCAGCGAGATAGCCATCACGAATTCGGCTACCCGAGGCCGCGTCGAGCACGCGTCCACCGCTGCCGAATAGCTTGATCCCGTTGTAAGGTGGTGGATTATGGCTGGCGGAAATTTGCACGCCGCCAGCCGCCGACTTCTCGCGGACGAGCACGCCGATCGTGGGGGTCGCGGCCACATCGGCGTCGATCACGTCGCGGCCGCACGCATTGATCGCCGCGATGATGACTGCTTTCAACATCGGACCCGTTGTGCGTCCATCGCGGCCAATCACGATCGGGCCGGTGGGGATCGAAGCAGCGAAGCTGGCGATGTACCGGCAGGCCACATCGGGAGTCAGGGTTTCGCCGACAATGCCGCGCAGACCACTGACACTGATGATCAGTTCGCTCATGAAAGTATTCTTGGTGAAATGTTGATAGGAATGCGTATCCCTCGTGAATCTCCATACCCTAGTGAATCATCCAGTAGGGTAACATCCGTGGCGTGCCGCGACGATTGGACCGATCGGTGTCCCGGTCTACTAAAACACTCCGGTTTGTGAGACAATCGGGTGTTTCCGCCCCTGGCGGGGTGTTGATTTAGTGAGCCGAGACGCGTAAGCGGCCGGGCGCCGTGCGTTACCCGATGCCTGACGGCATTCGGCTCACCATTACCGGTCGAAAGACGATTGAATCATTTTTACGAAATGAGCGTGTCAATCATAACCCGACGCGTAAGCGAGGGATGCAACCTGGTCCCTCGCTTACGCGTCGGGTTACGAAATCGACAGCCCGCTGGCGCCGCCGCTCCCTCCTCTATCCGGCCCTTTCTAATTCATGCTGACCTGTGTTCGCGGCAGCCGATTGATCGATCCCGAGCGGTCGGGTGATGCGAGAGCACACGACACCGGCGATGCGCGTGATCTGTGGATTCGGGATGACCAGATCATCGACGCTCCACTGGAATTGGTCACACCCGACGTGGAGATTGACGCGTCTGGATGCATCACGATGGCGGGCGGGATCGATTTGCACACGCACATTGGGGGCGGCAAGGTTTCACTGGCCCGGATGCTGCTGCGCGACCAGATGCCGCCCTGGCGAACGGCATTGCCGCGAGAATCGACCGTCCCGGCTGAGTCGCATTTTCTGCCCTCGGCTCTTACGACGGCGTCTCGGTATCTCGACATGGGTTACACAACCTGTCTCGAACCCGCGGTGATCCCCTGCAACGCGAGATCGGCACACGCGGAAATGGCGGATGTACGCGGCATCGATACGGGGGGCTACTGCCTGCTCGGCAACGATGATGTGCTGTTGCAATTGATCGCGGAAAAATCACCGCGAGAGGTCATCAATGCGTACGTCGCTTGGATGGTGATGGCGACTCGCTGTATCGCCGTGAAGGTCGTCAATCCCGGTGGTATCAACGCGTTTAAATTCAATCAACGATCGCTCGATGTCGACACGCCGCACCCGAGCAACGGTGTCACGCCCGGGCAGATTATTCGGACGCTATGCCGGGCGGTGCATGAAATTGGATTGGCTCATCCGCTGCATGTGCACTGCAGTAATCTCGGCGTGCCCGGTAATATCGCCTCCACGCTCGCCACGATTGCGGCCGCCGACGGATACCCGATCCATTTGACGCATGCTCAGTTTCATTGTTACGGAACCGACGGGCCTTATCATTTTTCGTCGGCGGCGTCGGAGTTGGTCGAGGCGATGCGTAGGCACCCCAACGTGACGATCGACGTTGGCCAAATTCAATTCGGGCAAACGGTCACGATCAGCGCCGATGCCATGCATCAGCATGTCACTACGGCTCACGCGAAACCTCGCAAATCGATCTTGGTGGATGTGGAATGCGAAGCCGGGTGTGGGGTCGTTCCGTTTCGCTATCGTCGCCGGGAGTTCGTGCATTCGCTCCAGTGGGCGATCGGTCTAGAACTGTTCTTGATGGTGGATGATCCGTCACGCGTGTTCTTGACGACCGACCATCCCAACGGCGGTCCATTCACGGCGTATCCACACCTGCTCGGTTTGCTGGCGGATCGCTCGCTGCGTGAAACGGCGCTGGCTGAAATTCACACCGAAGCGGCTGGGGCGAGTTCGCTAGCGGGAATGTCGCGTGAGTACTCGCTCACCGATATCGCCACGATGACGCGTTCGGCGCCGGCCCGCATCTTGGGTTTGGCAGATCGCGGTACGCTCGCGGCGGGCGGCGTTGCGGATGTCGTGGTATATCGCCAACGCGACGATATTGAAAAGATGTTCACCGTGCCCGAATTCGTTTTCAAATCGGGGAAGTTAATTCGTCGCCGCGGCACCGTCGTGGAATCCGAGAACGATGGGACGCTCGACCGTACGCTGGCTGCGGACTCCAAGGCAATCGGCGACCAGATTGATCGCAAGCAGCTTGCTGAATTTCGTACACGGTATGCTAAGAACGGCACTTTTGCACTGGATCGATTATGGATTGACGATGCGGAAATGGAAGAAGTCCTCGGCAGTCGCTTGCTAGGAACTGGGTTGCGAGCAGCCACACCGTCTGTCAAGTCAGGATCCGTATCGTGACCAACGCCGACAACACGATTTTGAGGGACCAAGGCGATTGGAGCACCGACGCATCGCTGCGGGTCGCGGGTGTGCCGATTCAAGCGACCTTTGCCGAAGCCTTTGATATGAAGATGACGCGGTTGATCATCACCGCAGCCGATCGGCAGTGGTGCGACGCTGCCGCCGCAGCGATGGTGGGTTTTGGAACGAGCGTGATCGCGTGTGGCATCGAGATCGCAGTCGAACGGCCGCTGGCACCGGAGGAAACTCCCGATGGACGTCCGGGGATCGCGATTTTGGCTTTCGCAGTTTCGGGTAAAGAACTGGAAAAGCAAATTCCGCGCCGCGCCGGACAGTGCATTCTGACGTGCCCCACGACGGCGCTCTACGCGGGATTGGTGGGCGATCGAACCGTCTACCCGAGCCGCGTGCCTCTCGGAAAGACGCTGCGATACTTTGGCGATGGCCAACAAATCAGTAAACAAATACGTTGCGCCGGAGATGAGAACGGCGTCTCCAATAGCGAGGACGTGATTCGCTACTGGCGGATTCCCGTGATGGATGGTGAATTTGTTTGTCAGCACGATTGCGGACGCACCGAAGCGATTGGTGGTGGCAATTTCATCTTGCTCGGTCGATCGATCGAAGCGGTCTCGTCCGCCTGCCGTGCCGCGGTTGCCGCGATCGCACCACTGCCCGGCGTGATCACGCCTTTTCCTGGCGGGGCAACTCGCAGTGGCTCGAAGGTTGGGTCGAAGTACGCGGCCCTGTTTGCGTCGACCAACGAAGCGTTCTGCCCGTCACTGCGAGAGCTGACGAAAACGGAGTTACCGGCCGGGACCAATGCCGCGCTCGAGGTCGTGCTCGATGGGATGAGCTTCGACGCCATCGCCAACGCGACGGCGGCGGGGATCGTGGCGGCCTGTGACGCGGTCGGCAGCGATGGATTGGTCGGCGTTACGGCGGGCAACTATGGCGGCAAACTGGGACGCCATCATTTCCGTTTGCACGATATTGTGGCGGAGGCAACATCATGAGATCGATCACGCTCCGCTTGCGCGATGAGGATGGAAAACCGATCGACGCATCGACGTTGCGACTCGACGAACTTGCCGACAAGTCACCCGACCAAATCGCTCGTCAGCCGATTCGGGTCTCCTCAGTCAGCGTGGAACTTGGTGAGATTTTTCAGATTGATTGCCGCGACACGGACGCCGATCATCCGTCATTGATTCTGCAAGGAAATTGTCGATCCGTCCATCGAATCGGCCATCAACATCGAGTCGGCCGAATCATCGTCGAAGCTGACATTGGCGACTACTGTTGCGCGTGCATGAGTGGCGGCACGATCACGATCGCCGGAAACGCGGGCCATTACTTGGGCGCCCCCACCGGATCGCGAGGTGTCGGTATGAATGGTGGGCGGATCGTGATCGCCGGGAGCGTGGGCGATTTTGCTGGAAACCGGATGCGGCGAGGCGAAATCTGGATCGCAGGAGATGCCGGGGCGGGGCTGGCGTCGTGGCAGGTCGCCGGCACGATCGGTGTCGGTGGCGCGGCCGGGGAGCATGTCGGTTATGCAATGCGGCGGGGGACGTTGATCTTAGCGACCCCGACGTCGTTACCTCACATTCGCTTCACGTCGCCGGTCGAACTCGACACGCCGTTTCGTGCGTTGTTATGGAACCGCCCCGAGATGCAGTCGATCTGGCCACCCGCGAATCGTGACGCCGACACTCGCCGGTGGTTCACCAGTCGCGGAGACCGCAGCATCGGCGGTATCGGCGAGGTTTGGCATCGCTGAGAGCGGCTCGACTCTCCGAGCCATCGGATTATTTGCGGAAGAATTTCCAATTTAGCGGAGCGGCACGACTCGGCGTCAGAAACTGGCGGGTTTTTTGGTGTCCAAACTGATCTTGGTAGGGGATCGGCAAATCTCTAGAGTGCTGACGTGATGCCCAGTTCTCCAAAGGATCCCGGAGTTGTCGCCACAACTTCTTGTTGCGACTACTGCTCGGAGCCCAAGTGAAATCCATGAAAACAGTTGTCATTGTTCAGGCTCGGGTCGGTTCGACTCTGCTGCCACGCAAGGTGCTGCTTCGCCTCGGCAATCAAACCGTGCTCGGCCGAATTGTCGATCGACTACGGCCGTGCTCGCGAGTCGATGAAGTCGTCGTGGCAACGACCAACGAG
>JBDNIG010000137.1:0-13579 GCA_041688415.1 Rhodopirellula sp.
CCTCCATCAAAAAAAGTACGCTTTAGTCGGATGAGCCGAAAAAGATGCAGCCGAGCAACAGAAAAAGAAGGCTGCCGAGAAACAGTCCAATAGCCAAGCGAAGGGTAGCAGCAAGCAAATCAAGATTGACACGTTGAAACCCGGCGAGAGCCAAACCTTCGTCGTCAAAGCGACCGCCGACGAGGAAGGCGATTTAAGGGCCTGTCTGGAAATCTCCAAATACACGTCGGCAATCTGCCTGACGACGAAAGTGGTCAAGCCCGAGCTTCAGCTCACCAAAACGGCTCCCAAGAAAGCCGACCGCTGCAAGGTCATTGAACTTGTCTACACGGTGAAGAATGCTGGAACCGGCGACGTCGGTGCGATTCAGGTCACCGACGATCTCGGTGATGGCCTGGAATTGATCAATGGCGACGATTCAATGAAATTCGATGTTGATGGCCTACCCGCCGGAGACACCCGTAAATTCGTTGCCAAGGTCTTCGCAACCAAACCCGGCAGCTTCACAAGTCGAGCAACCGCGAAGGCCACCGACAGTGATCTTCAATCTCGCAGCAAAAGCACGACGACCAAAGTCAGTGCCGCGGACCTGGTCGTCAAGATCAATGGCCCCAAACAGATTTATGGAGACAAGCCCGCGAAATTCACCGCGATGGTGATGAACACGGGGAATACGGATGCGACGGATGTAAACGTGACGGTGAGTTGGCCTGAACAAGCCAAGGTCGCCGACATGAGTGAAGTATCGATGATGAAAACGACGAAGGAAGCTGCCAAGGAAAAGGCTGGCAATCAGCAGCCAACGCCCGCCAAGAACGGCAAACAAGCTGCCGCCGCGAAAGAGGATCAAAAATCAAGCGGAACGGACAAAACGAAAGCCGCTGACGCAAAAGCTGCTGCCCCCGATGCGAAGATGGCTGAAAAGAAATTCACGATCGACTCGCTCGCCGCTGGTCAAACAGCTCAGTTCGAGTACACGATTCGCGCGGGTGAATTGACGACCGTCCCCACCAAAGTCGAGGCGACGTACGTCTGCGATGTCGATGCGGCGAAGGATCAGAAGCAATCCCAAAGTGACGTCATGGCCTCGGCGATGGCAAGGGTCAAGGTGGTCCGCTTGGCCGCCCTGCAAATCATGATCGTCGACAATGAAGATCCCGTCTCCACCGGTGATGACGTGACCTATAACACCCGCGTTTGGAACGAAGGTGATGCCGATGACAGCAACGTGAAGTTGAAGTTGATGGTTCCCGACGGTCTCGAGTTCGTCAGCGCCAAAGGCCCCACCAAGTTCAAGCAAGACGGATCAACCGTCACGTTCGAGCCGCTCAAGGTAATGAAGGCTGGTCAACGCGAAGACTTTAAACTGGTGGCCAAAGCCAAAGGCACCGGAAGCGTGAAGATGAAAGCGGAACTGTCAAGCAAAACGCTCGATAGCCCCGTCGTTTCGGAAGAACCCACCGAACTGTTCGACGAAAACGCGACGGAATAGTCCGTTGTGAATCCGTTAACGTTCGATGCAACATCTGCGTGAGAACGTAAAAACCTCGAGCCCGCTTGGTTTCAAGCGGGCTCTTTTCGTTGGGAGATGGCAGCCGAACTCGAATTATTTTCTAGGAGAATTCACCGGAATTTTCTTGTTCAGGCTATCCACATACCTTACAAAGAAAGCGTCGCACCCTCACTTTTAGGATGAATAAAGTGAACAAACTGTTATCGGATCGGGTTTTGTTGGTGATCGCGTCGCTGGTCGTCGTCGCGTCTTTCTTTTCTACCGGCAACGGCTGTGCTCGCCGCGGCGGTGTTGTCGGCGAAACCGACGAATACAGCTATGAAGACGTGGCCGCTCAGATCCACGCGGAAGACGAGGCGTCCGAGGCCGAACACCAGGAGCGCGGGCGATGAATATCGCACGCCACCGCCGATCCGCCTTCACCCTCGTCGAATTGCTGGTCGTGATCGCGATCATCGGCGTCTTGGTCGGTTTATTGTTGCCGGCGGTGCAATCGGCGCGCGAAGCCGCCCGACGGATCAGCTGCAGTAGCCAGGTCAAACAGCTCGGCTTAGCGTTGCACAACTATCACGCGGTCTATCGCCAATTCCCGATGCATGGCACCGGGCCGACCAACGAGCGATCACGGCTGACGTCGGCGGCCGATAATAATGATGGGACCGGTTTCACGCGATTGGAATTGTCGTATCTCGTCGGCCTGTTGCCGTTCTTCGAACAGCAATCCTTGTGGGAACAGATCAGCCATCCCATGATCGAAGCCGATGGTGATCGTTGGCCGGCGTTCGGTCCTCGGCCCTTGGTGGTTCACTATCCGCCGTGGTTGACCGAAATCCCGACGCTCCGATGCCCGAGCGATCCCGGCGTAGGGCTGCCAGCGCTGGGGCGGACGAACTACGCCGTCTGCACGGGTGACAGTTTTTACGATGCCGAAAATGGTGCGACGGTGTGGATGGGGCCCTCATCGCGCGGTCGCTGGCAATACCGTTCCAATAGGCGGGCGATGAACCGCGTCCACTGCGGGATGCGGGGCATGTTCGTGCCGCGGTACTCGACCCGGTTTCGCGATTGCTTGGACGGGCTCTCTAACACAATCGCAATCGGGGAAGTCGTGACGGGGCTGAGTGATGGGAGCAATCGGACAATTGGGACGAGTGCCCCGTCGAAAGCCAGCGATGGCAAGAGTGCGGCTCAGTCGGTTGCCGATAATCCCAACCAGTGCCGCGACCTCGGTTTCTTTGACCCTAGCCGTCCCAAGTTCTGGGATCTCTCCGTCGTGACCACCTACGCTCCTGTGTCTCAACGGGGTTTTCGCTGGGCCGCGTTCCATACCCTGCAGTCGCAGTTCAATACGATCCGCGGACCGAATTCCCACATCTGTTTGGTCGGCAGCTCGGATACCTACGGTGTCGCCCCGCCGAGCAGTCATCATCCCGGCGGCGTGCACGTGCTGATGGCCGACGGCGCGGTGAAATTCATCTCCGACTCAATCGACGCGGGCGATCCGACTACGCCCTGCGTGTACTGTGATTTGCTCAGTGGCGGTGCCGACAGCCCTACCGTGGCTGGCTCGCAGAGTCCCTACGGAGTGTGGGGAGCCCTGGGTACGCGTGCTTCGCGAGAAGTCATCGGTTCTGATTTCTAGGAACCTATCCGAATCGGCTCAAAACGGTCACAATCTCGGGCACTTCATTCGCCTCGCTCCCGATTCACCTGCTGACTCACGCTGTGACTGCACATTCCCACACCGACGATGTGAACCCCGCCGACGACAATGGCGGTGATGAATCCAACAACCCGAATGCCGTGCGGCGACATTTCATTCGCCAAGCGATCGACGCGGATCTCGCGGTCGGACGATTCGACGCCGTTTGCACGCGATTCCCGCCCGAACCGAACGGGTACCTGCACATCGGACACGCCAAAAGCATTTGCCTGAATTTTGGTTTGGCCAAGGAATTTGGCGGTACCTGCAATCTCCGCTTTGACGACACCAATCCCATCAAGGAGGACATCGAGTACGTCGATTCGATCCAGGACGACGTCCGGTGGCTGGGATTCGAGTGGGATAGCCTGCACTTCGCCAGTGATTATTTCGACCAGCTCTACGCGTGGGCGGAAAAACTTGTCCGCGACGGCAATGCCTACGTGTGCGATTTGACCGCGGAGCAAACGCGTCAGTACCGTGGCACGCTCACCGAACCGGGGCGAGACAGTCCCGGACGCAGCAACACACCGGAAGAAAACTTGGATTTGCTGCGGCGGATGAAAGCTGGCGAGTTCGCCGACGGTGAGAAAACGCTGCGTGCCAAAATTGACATGGCGTCGCCAAATATCAATCTGCGTGACCCGGTGATGTACCGGATCGCACACGTCCGCCACCACCGCACCGGCGACTCGTGGCGCATCTATCCCATGTACGACTGGGCACACGGCCAGAGCGATTCGATCGAACAGATCACGTATTCCATCTGCACGCTCGAGTTCGAGCACCACCGACCGCTGTATGATTGGTACTGCGACAAACTCGCCATCCATCATCCCCGCCAGATCGAATTCGCCCGATTGAACATCACCTACACCGTGATGAGCAAACGCAAGTTACGGCAACTCGTGCAAGAGAAACATGTTTCGGGCTGGGATGATCCGCGGATGCCGACGTTGGTTGGACTACGGCGGCGCGGCTACACACCCGATTCCATTCGCGCGTTTTGTGTCGACATTGGTGTCGCAAAATTCAATAGTACGATCGATGTCGTCAGGCTCGAGAACGCGATCCGGTATCATCTCAATGAAGTCGCGCCGCGGCGGATGGCCGTGCTCGATCCCGTCAAACTCTCGATCACGAACTGGGACGACAACAGCTCAGCGGTGGAAATGATGACCGCCGCCAACAACCCCGGGGATGAATCGGCGGGCAGTCGTGAGATCCCGTTCTCAGGCAGTTTGTGGATCGAACGAGAAGACTTCCAAGAGGAGGCTCCACGCAAATTTTTCCGTTTGAAGAAAGGCGGCGCCGTCCGCCTGCGAGCAGGTTACATCGTCGACTGTCACGACGTCGTCAAAGACGCCGATGGCACGATCACCGAGATTCTGTGCACCTATGATCCCCAAACCAAGAGCGGTCAAGACACCTCAGGACGCAAAGTCAAAGGCACCATCCACTGGGTGAGCCGCGATCATGCGACCGAAGTCACCGTGAGAAATTACGATCGATTGTTCACAGCCGAGAACCCGGATAGTCCCGCCGACGGTAAGACGTTCTTGGACCATCTCAATCCGGATTCGTTGTCGACGACCACCGCGATGGTCGAACCGGAACTCGCCGCAGCGGCGGTCGGTGACCGCGTGCAGTTTGAGCGGCTCGGGTACTACGTTGTCGACACCGATTCTCGACTCGGTGCGTTGGTGTTCAACCGAATCGTGGGCCTACGAGACACGTGGGCGAAGATTGCCAAAAAGGACCAACCGAAGGCCAAGAAATGAGTTCATCCAAGCCGAAAGTCTCCCTGCCAGTGGTCGCGGCGGAGGACTATCGTCACGCCGTTGCAGGCGAGCCATGGGAACTGTGTCCAGTTGCGATCACCGGTCCGATCCAGTACCGCAGTGCTCCGCGCGACGATTCGCTCGAAGCGATCCGGCACCTGGCGGAAATCTCGCTGCGAACGCCGCTGGATTATCCCGCGATCACGGACGCGATTCTTGCGGGTGATCACGTGGCGTTGGCGGTCGACCCGAACGTGCCGCGGGTGGCCGAGGTGCTCGCGGGCGTGCTCGACATATTGAAAACATGTGAGTCTGGGCGAGTCAGTATCGTGCTCTGGCCAGAAGCTTCGGACGGATGTCTCGAATCGTTGGTCCAGAGGTTCCAAACGGTTGCACCGAAGGAGGTCGAGTCGGTCGACACTGCCAGCATCGACACCGCGATCACCGCGATCACCGTGACGCGGCACGCTCCACGCGACCGACGAGAAATGAGATACGTCGCCGCCGACGCTGACGCCGAGGCGATCTACTTGGCACGTGATTTAGTGGACGCTGATTTCACACTCCCCATCGTCACGGCGCGTGCCAGTGACGCGGCCGAGCGATCCGACAAAGCTGCCGTATTCCCCATGTTTGCGGATGCATCGACGATGCAGCGGTATCAAACGATCGTTTCCCCTGACGAGTCCGAAAAGATGGCCGAGGAAGTCGGCTGGTTGCTCGGCGTTCAGCTTTTGATGATGGTGTCGTCCGATGCCGCGGGCGGCGCGGCGCGCATTTTGACGGGCACTCCCGAGGCCGTTCGCGGCGAACTCGATACCCTGCATGCTGACGAGCTGGGCGACAACGGTGAGCACGAAACCCGTCCGCTCGCCGAACTCGTCGTTGCCGCTCTCGATGGTGATGGCAACGTGCAAACATGGGCCAACGTCGCCCGCGCCGCCGTCGCCGCGAGCCGCCACACCGAAGGGAATGCGGCGATCGTGATCTGGTCCCAACTTCACGAACGCCCGAGCCCGCTATGGCAACAGGAACTCAGCGATCGACGCGACCTCGTCGATTCGCATGACGACGAGATCGACGATTCTCGCGACAATCTGGCTGACGAACCCGGTAATGAGATCGCCGAGCATGCCCCCGCCGCCGCGAACGATTTCGCCGACTGGAGCACCGATCGGGCATGGGCGAGGAAACTTGCCAAATTACTCGAGGCCAATCGCGTGTTCTTGCACAGCGAACTGGACGATGCCGACGTCGAGTCGCTTGGCATCGGCATCGTCAGCTCCGTGGAGGAACTGCACCGACTCGGGCAAACCTGCCAAGCTGCCGGGATGCTCCGCGCAGCCCAGTTCCAAGCGAGTTCGGTCGCACGACCAGAAACCTCCGCCGGAGAATCCTGATGGCCGAGCCGTCCGCGGAGAACCCGACTGCCCAACGAATCGAAGACGCGTTTGCCTACTGCCCACGTTGCGGGGCGCCAAACGAGAGTCTCGGATCGATTCCGTTTCGCTGCCGTGCCTGTGCTCTGGCGATCTACTTCGGTCCGGTTGCGGCCGTCGCTGGATTGATCGTGGATGGCGAAAGTCGCTTGCTACTCGTTCGCCGAGCCCGCGATCCTGGCAAGCACCAGTGGGGATTGCCAGGAGGCTTTGTCGACCAAGGCGAGACTGCTGAGGAAGCACTCGCGCGGGAAGTACTCGAAGAAACGCAGCTCACACTGGTCCAATCTGAGCTGCTGGCGACCGGCCCGAATCGCTACACGCACACCGGCGCGACCGCCGACGTCTTAGACATGTTCTTTCTGTGCCGCGTAAAGTCAGCTCATTGCGTTGAGCTGGCTGAGAACGAACTGTGCGAGTACCGCTGGTGCATCCCCGACGCCGAAATTCTCGACAACATGGCATTTCCGTCCAACCGCAAAGCGGTCGAACTATGGTTGTCGCAGCGGAATAGGTAAGCGGACGGCGCCCGACGATTCAGAGATATTTCTGCGAAAAGCAAAACTCATTCAACAAACCGTTACGCATCTCGGCTCACCAGAATCGACGATCTGCTCGCGAAGAACGGCTACCAATATCTGCCGATGGCCCCCGGTTACGACAACTGCTCGATCGTCAGATCGTAGATCTCATCGGCATCGAGGATGGCATCGTTGGTTTGGAAAAGCTTGGCAATCGCCGCTTTGTGCGTCCGCATTTTCAAACCGCCGACACCGATCGGTCCGTACACGAGTGGTGAGTCTTCATCATCGCGGCGCAGTCGTTTGGCCTTGTCGAACGCTTCGACGCCGCCGATGCCCGCTGGCGGGACGGCGTTGAGATCGATTGCGGCGCGCAGTTTTTTCAGTGCATGCAGCTCATCGCTGGACAACAGTTCGACACCTGCCGCACCGCAGGCGACAATTGTGTCGGCGCGACTGAGCATTTCCATCTTGGCCTCGGCGGACTCCGGCGCGGCCGCTCCCAGGCTTGATTTCCCTACCGAGGAACCACCGAGCCCCGCTGCGATTTCCCGGCAGGCCGTTTCAGCTCGGTCGAGCGCACGGCTGGTCAGGATCACGTTTGCTCCTTGGCGCGCGAGCATGTGGGCGACACGACGTCCGACCGGTCCGGTACCGCCCAGCACGACGCTGGTCGAACCGGACAAGGATACGTGCTTCGTCAGCGAAGCCACTGCTGCCGCGGCGGTGGTGTTGCAGCCCGACGCGTCGAGCATGACCGAAACACGAACGGGACCAAAGAACGCGATTTGTACCGCGGCAAACAATTCCTCCGCTGCCCGCGCATCATTGCCACCAACGAAGATCGCGGTGTTGGCGAGGTTGGCACCGCCACGCGTGAACATCGCACCGTGAACCAACGACTCGACACTGGACGCCTCGACGCTGGAGTAGCGGAACAGGTGATCCACCCCGGCATCCACGGCGACGATCGAGTCAAACGAACTCGGCTGGGAATCGACGTCAAACTGCAGGAGAATTTTTCGGGACATAACAAGTCTGCCTGTATAAAAAAACCTCTCCCGAAGCAATCGGGAGAGGTTGAGATCTCAAAAAGTGTAGCCATTTCTTAAATTGACGGCCAAATGGTCCCGTGAGCCGAGACGCGTTCGCGGTCGGGTTTGCGGTGATACCCGGCGTCTTACGGCACTCGGCTCGAATTTGCGTGGACCGTGGCCAAGTCAATCAACGGGTTACTAGAAACCGCGGAAGGGGTGCTTGGCATTGTCCTTCTTGGCCAACATGTCGTCGACACTCGGCTTGCTGCCCATCGCGTTCTTGAGCGATTCCAACGTGGCTTCGTAGTTGTACTTGTAGATCTTTTCGTCGTCCTCGGCGGCGGGGTGAATGAACACGCCGCAGACGCACACGAGATCCTCGGCAGCGTCCTTGGGAATTACCCCTTGGCTGACTGCGTCGGCGACCGCTTGGGCGACGGCGGCTTGGGCAGGGCCGAACATTTGGACGGCTTGCTTCATGCCCTTGATCGTCACCTTGGTGATCATGACGGTTGCTGGCTTGACGGCCATGTTGGGCTCGAGCACTGCCAACAGGTTGGAGTGACCTTCGCTCTGGTTGGCCAGTGCGTTAGCGAAAGCGGTTCCGACGGGACCGTTCTTGCTACCGATCATCAGGTCGATGTGAGCGACTTCGTTGCCGTCGCCAACCAGGGCTTCTCCGATGTGAAAATGCATGACAGGATGCCTCAAAGTAAAAGAGTTTTTGGGAAGCGACCGGTGGGGAACCCGAGGTCCTTGCCCCACACGTGGAATCCCAATCGAGCGGTGGGTGGGTCTTGCAGAGCGAAACGGTAACAAACACGGTCGATCTCGCCAACCAGGTCACACGGACGTCGCCGGGCAACCAAGATTCCCGCAGCATATTGTTGGTCGGAGCCTCGGTGCGTTGGGCCGCCCAATCCGCTGCGGCGGGCGGTTACCGCGTCGCGGGGATGGACCTATTTGGCGATCTTGACACTCGCGCCGCCTGTGCCCGATTCGAGAAGATTACGCCCGCGGAGTACGCGGCCCCGCACAAACTCGCCGAATCGATCGCCAAGCTCGCTGATCAGGAACGGGCCACCGTCGTCTGGATCGGCGGTCTGCGGGCGGCAGTTCACGCCCCGTGCGAGCGAGATATCCTCACCCACGACGAGCGGGCCGCCCTGGCCCGAAGCGTTGGTTTTCGCGTTCCAGAAACCTTCCTAGCAAAAGATGGGCGTCGCCCCCCCGGTGCCCGCTGGCTCGTCAAAGAGCCCGCATCCACCGGTGGATTGGGAATCCAGTTTGAGCACCACGGGGCGACGCGCACGATCCCCCCAGCTGCAATCCTGCAACGTTGGATCCCCGGTCGTCCGGTCGGGCTGGTGGCGCTGGCGGATGATCGCGGCGTGTCGCTACTCGGCATGACACGTTCAATCCACCATCGCACCGGACACCTGCCTTTCGTCTATGCAGGCTCACGGACGCTTCCCGACGACCGCGCCGTACCGTGGTCAGCAATGCAATCAATGTGCGAGCGGTTTGTTAAGACTCGCGGGCTTCGTGGACTATTCAATCTCGATTGGATCCACGATCGACAAAACCAATGGTGGCTGCTCGAGATCAACGAGCGGCCCAGCGCCTCGTGCGAAGTGCTCGAACGGGCGATGCGGCAGAACGGCCACTGCGCGGGCAACGATTCGCTCATGCGATGGCACTTCGCCGCCGTGCAGTCGCGGAGCAACACCGCGAAGCCGTGCTCGCGTTCTACCACGAACACCCCACTTCCATCGTCCTCCATCCATGTCAAACGAATCGTGTACGGTCGTTGGCACGGACAAGTTCATTTATCAACGCTGGCTCGAACCTGGCAACTTGCTGCGGGTGAACCCTACGATGGCGAAGCACCGCCACGATTGCAGATCGCCGACATTCCCGCCGATGGAACTCCGGTGCAACGAGGGCAACCCATTGCCACTCTGCTAATCGACAGCGAATCGGAAACTCCCGCCCTGGCAAAAATACTCCGCCGCGGCATCCAGCAAATTGAGTCCAGGCTCGAACGGTTGATCGACGTCAGCGAAACTGGCTGATCCGTAGGAGGCGTGCTTAGTCTTCTTTCGCGGGCGGCGGTAATTCGAGTGATCCGCTGCTGAGGTAGGTGGCCCAGAATAACGGTTCGGCACCACTGAGGTTGGTCACCTCGCTGTCGGCCTTTCCGAGCAACGGCTCGCGCGACAGGGACAGTTCGGTTTGCCGCAGCATCACGGTGCCCCGTCGGATTGCGGCGGCGAGCGGGGTATAGGGGACTTCGTTGACGACCTCGGAGATGACCGTTGCTGCGGACGCGCCGCCCGTTGCCCAGCGACTTAGGCCGACCTCGTGGACTCCCGAGGCTTGCAACGAGATCATTGGGAAGAACAGTTCGCTACCATCGCCGAGCTTAGTTGTCGCGGCGCTGGTTCGCAGTCCCGCGAGAAACACTGACTTGGGGCCGCCAGCGGGGAATCGCACCCAGGCGAGAAGAGAATCCGAATTGCTACCACCTCCGCGGCTCGCGGATCTATCGGCGCGCACGATCTGAGTTGCGAGCGGGTTTTTCAGGTTCGGTGTGACGGGAGCAGCGATGATCAAATGTCCGATATCCAGACCGAGCCGATCCGTCGGCGGCGCCGTTGCGGGCGTGCTGACGAGCGCGTTATCAGCGGGCTGCATCAAATCGCGGACAATGGAATCGTTGACCTTCGGACCGCGGACGGCAAAGAAATTTCCTGCGATCATTGCGATCCGATCCGCCGACGTCGCCGCGGCAACGTGCCGTAGGGCGAGTCCCGGTGTCGGTGCATACTGCAATTCAACCGCGTCGGCCCACAGGGATCCATGATCGTCTTCGTCGCCGCCATCGTCGTCGTCGTCGCCATCGTCGTCGTCGTCGGCATCGTCGTCGTCGGCATCGTCGTCGTCGGCATCGTCGCCGTCATCGTCGTCGTCGGCAGTCACATCGGCGATGGAGCCTACCGGCAGGAGTTCGAAGGGGAGGTACCACAGCGGGCCATCGGGAACGACGATGATTCTCTGCAGCCCCTCTTCGGACCATCCTGAATCCTCGGGCAACAGGTAACTGCGAATTTTAGCAGCCGTGGCCTTCCACTGGGTATCGTCCTCGGGCAGACGTTTGCCGCGCGACTGCGCCGCACCGATGTTTTGCAACAGCCGGCCGATCATGGCGGGCAAACGATTCGCGCCGGGAACCACCCAGGATCGCGTGGCGCCATCGCGTGATGCCGACGCCAGGATGCGGCCGGAGTCCATGACAAATGTTAACAAGACGGTGCCGTCGGGAATTTTCACCACATCAGTGGTCGCCACCTGCGGCGGATTGACTTCGGGCACTCCGATGCGTGAGAGCGATAGGTCGCTCAGCAGTGCCTCCAATATCTGAGCATCCGCTGGCGAACGAACTGATCCGTTTTCTGCTTCCGCCGCACCGGGATTGTCCTTACCGGCCGGGGCCGCGGCGGGCGCGGGAACGAGAAGGGATGCTTGGGTTAGCTCGCGCAGTCTCGCGAGTGCGGGAACGGGAGCCTTCATATTCTCCCGTACCAACGGCCACATGGAATCGGCGGGTGCCGTGGCGAGCGTTCGCAGTTGCAACAACCGTCCCTGCAACGGTAGCTGGGATGTGAACCGCTTGGCGAGCAGTCGGTCGGTTTGCCGCAGAACCGCGAGCCCATCGTTCTCGAGCGATGCCATCCTGAGCATTGCCGCGTGCAGAACGGAGTCATCAAAATTGATTGCGGCGAGTGCATTGAGCGGATCCTGACGCCACAGCACCGTTCCGGTGGGACTGGCGTAGGCGTTCAGAATCCGCTTGGCGGATTGATTGCCGACGTTGCCGCTCAAACTCGCCATCACAATGTCGACTTGATAGAGGAATGGCATGGAGGGAACGGGGCGGCGTTGGCTTCGCCCATTGAGCATGAAGTCGTTCATCGTTTTGAGCGCCGAAGCCATGTCGCCGCCCGTGCCGATCGATTGTCCGTTTTTGGCGGCGATTCGTGCCGCGACGTAGGCACCGTAGGCTCGCAGTCGCGGCAATTGAATATCTCGTCTGCCCGTCAGTGCCAGGGCGGTTTGCAAGTGCTCAGTGGCTGGGACGACCCGCCCGGCCGTCACCGCCGCATCGGCGGCGACGAGATAACAGTGCAGCGAGGCCATCCGAGATCGCTGCACCAAGGTTCGTCCGGCCAGCAGAGCGGTCTGCTCGACCCGGCCGAGCTGCACGTCGTCGGCAACACCAATCGCGACTTGCAACGCTTCACCGATCCATTCGTATTGCTCGAGGGCGGCGGCGGCGTTGACGATTTGTTGTGCGGTATTGACGATCGACCTCCGTGCGTCGCCACTGAGTCTACCGAAATCGTCGCCGTTCGCCCTTACTTTGATGGCGCACAGCATCGATAGTGGTGTGAGCGGATGAACCCCGCCAGGTGATGCGTACTTGCTCGCACGATCGACGGCGGTTTTGTCTTCACCGGTTGCAAAGTACTCACATCCACGCATCGAGTTCAGCAAACTCTCGGCCAACCGATGATTTAGACCCGAGGGCCGTTTCGTCGCTTCGAGCAACTCGCTGCCACTGACGTCATCGACCGCGAGCGGTCCGAGCAATACGCGGCGGCGGTGTGAGGCAATCGCCAGACACCGCATGATCTCGACGGCATCAATGCTTTTTATGTTGGGTGGTTGAATCACGCCACCGGCCATGAGTGATTGCTCCGTAACAACTTGGCCTGCGTGCAACGGCAGTTTGTTGGGGACAGATAGGATCTGCACGGCCGCGACCTCCGGCCATAAATTCCCCGGCGCGGCGACCTGCGACGCTGTGTTCAATGCTGAGAAATCGAGGCTATTGATCCAGCCGCGGCTTCGGATCGCGATCGCCGTCGCCGCATCCAGGTTCGCGCGACAGGCCGGCAATCGGCCGAGTTGCCAATAGCACTCCGCGAGCATGACGCGGGCTGGAATCGCGTCGATCCACTTGCCACTCGGATCGGTGCGGGTGTTTCGCTCGGCCATCTCAAAGCCACGCATGGCGTTTTCAATGTCGCCATCGCGATACGCCCGCATCGCCTGGTAATACATGATCATCGGGTCCGAGCCGACCCGGCCCTGGGCCGTCGCCGTGGTGCTCGGAGCAGTGTTTCCCACCAGCAGGATCGTCCCAGTCAGCAGCAGTGCGGCGAAATTTCGGTGCATGAGATTCAGACGATTCAAGGGAACAAACGGAGCAAACGACGACTTGGGGCCCCACAGGACGGCCGCAACCTATGTACTCTAGGTAATCAATCAATGGCATACGAAAGATCCTTTGATGATACGGACGCATGCGGGCGGTGAGTAGTTCCGTCTGGGTGGGAGATAGGGATCGTACGCCCAGCATCGCGAAACCGTGCCCGAGCGATTAGAATCCAGCAATTCGCATTTCCTCGACGGCATTTTCGTGACACTGCCGCCGGGACTCGGGGGACGTCGATTTAATTATTGACGAATCCACCTGTAGCGGAAGTCGCCAAGACTTTCGTTTTCCTGCATTCCCGAAAC
>JBDNIG010000138.1:0-4434 GCA_041688415.1 Rhodopirellula sp.
CATTTTTTGGGCCCCCGTTTCTGAACGGCTCAGTTCGCTGGCGCTTTGCAAATTGGACAAGTTCAACCCCATCCGATAGCAGCAAAGCATCCAAATACGCTGCGGTTGATGGTGTCCCGCAAACACAGTGTCCGTCAAATCGTCAAAGGACTTTCGGCATGTCGAACAGCGATATCTTTGTCGATCTCGCTCGGTGGTGTCCTGGCCGTTCCTGACGACTTCGTGTCCGCTACAATGCGGGCACGTGACACCGTCGGGCCAGCGTAATTCACGCACCATTTCGTAGCACTTTGCATCGTCAATCAATCGCTGAATCGAAATTGTCATCCGTGACCTCCAGAAGCTGCCTAGCTGGACAGCGCCACTTTGTAGCCAATCATAACCCGAAGCGTAAGCGAGGGAACCGTTTACGACGAATCCATCGCTTACGCGTCGGGTTAAGAAAAAACGGCACTTTCGACGAAAGTGGCGCTGTCCAGCTAGGCACCCTTTGGTACCCAGTCTAGCGTCCGCGAGAGCAGCAGACCAGATCAACCCGGAACCGGGGAAGAGCCGTGCCGCCGACGAGTAGATTCAAGGCGACGCAATCCTGTACACAACGACGGTAATGGAAAGTTCGCTCATAGCGGCGCGAGCTACGCTGCTCTCACAGTTCTAAGTTCGCGAGCGCATTCCATGTTTCTCTAAAAGAGGAAACGGTGTCGGAGTTGCGGAGCTGCCTACCAAACGCGTTTAGGGAGGCGATGTAACGCTCTGCAGACTCCAGTTCGCCACGAGCTTTGGCCTCACTAGCCCGGTCGATCAATGCTCTCGCGAAAGACTTTATCTCCCCCACTCTTTCTATGACCCTAGTCTGAAACTCAGCACGCTCAGATCGGCTCAGCTGCTGAAACTCCGTCTCCGTTACCTCAAGTTCTGGCAATGCAGGTGGGTTGAGCCAACTGTCTGGCCCACGTGCGACAAACTGGTCCACGGCGGCATCGATGTCGCCGGCTTGGGAAAGTTCCAGTACCCGCCCCAGGCGATGTTCCCGCTCCGTGGCGACTTCGGTTTGACTGTCGGCCACCGCTTGCGGGCCTCGAGGAGCCGAGGCGGTAGACTCTCTCTGGCTTCCGCAGCCACACTGAACGACCACGAAAAAAACAACAAACAGTAGTAAAGATCTACACATAATTACCTCGGGCTTAATGGGAAACGTAAATGACGCAGCCTCTCGCCGCGCCGTGATCTGCGCAGGCACCTCAGCACTACAGTTGCTTAATCTGAAAGCACGTCAGGGTCTTTGACAACAGGGAGCTTCAGTAAAATCACGACCGGAATGTTGACCGCATAGTTCAACGAGCCTTGACGGCACAGGACGCCAATAGAACCCCACACTCGCCCTGTCGCCCAGGCCCCGCTGAACTGTAATGGGTCAAATGTAACCCCAAGCCCCCGATTCAACGACGGACGGGACCGCCGATAAGGCTCCCCCGAACGCATCATCCACCGTCACCCGGTCACACGCTAATGGGGGCTCTTCGCTGCCAGCGGCCCCTTCGGTTAACGAAGGCCGTAAACGCAATTCAACAGTTTCATGCACTGCCTCGTCACTCGGGCTTAGCGGACCAAATATTAGCATCTGAGGTAACGCGAAAAAGGGGCCCCGCTTGTAGCATGTTACCGGTATTGTGAGTTCAGAGGACCCGCCGGCGACCGATAGTTCGGTATAGATGTCCCCGAGTGGCGCATCCTCACGCAATAATAAAGTGATGACCTTGCTATTGCCAGTCCATGGGGATGTAGCGTCAACGGCATAGTAGGGTGCTGCACAAGTAATTCGAACAGATCCCAGATCGTTCTGGCTGAGAAACGCCTCCCCGAGCTTAAGGGTGAGTTTATTTTCAAGGGGCCCCGTCGGAGAGTCGTGCACTCGGCCAAAGTCAACACGCTGTGGCTCTACAGCAGGGTCGGCTACCGACTCAGAATGAACCTCTAGCGTGACCAGTTTACGTTGAGGATCGTTTGTCTTGACTAAAAGGCTCACCATCTGCTTTCTCGCAAACTCCGCACCCAGCGTGACGTAGAGGTCCGAAGTTTGCTGCGGGGCGATCGTGTTCTCGGGCATTGAGATGGCCAGACAACCGCAGCCGGATCGAATTTCGCTTATAATCAGTGGGACGTCTCCGGCGTTTGTGATTTTGAAAGACCGCCTGACCTTAGAGCCAAGTGGAATTCGCCCAAAATTCAGCCTCTGGTTGTCAATTACCAGACGCGGGTCTCGCTGCGAAAAGCGGGCGAGCAGAGTCGACCAGCCTGCCCACGCAAAAGCCACTAACGCAGCAATTGCAGCCAGCCGCCACACCCAGTTGCTGAAGCCGCCAGCAAACAACTTCATTGCAGCGATTTCCTTTTCCGAACGTAAAGCACAAGCACCACTAGCAGCAAAATGGCAATATTGAAGTAGAGGAGGCGCCAGCTTGGCGGCTCCGCTGGGTCCATTGTAGCGGAGGCGGCGGGCTCCAGCTGCTCCACCAACCGGTCGTAGTCGATTACGGTGCCCGCGACCGATGGCGATATGGTAAACAAATCTCTGTCTACAGGTTGGTTTACCTTCACGGTGTCCTTGTCCACTCGCCACTGCAATTTTACGTTGTCCTGTGTAAAGTCCTGCAACGTTTCCGTGAGTGGGAATGTGATCACTCCATCTGGCGTTTGGAGCTGCGAATAGTCGGACACGCGGAAAACAGAAATCACCTCCTGATTCTTCCGCCTCTCAACCTTCAAAGGAAAACAACCGAATTCCACTGCAAACCAGACACGGTGCAGGAGACCGGCTTGAGCTTCGTCCACCACATTCGCGAGAAAAGCAGAAGTCTCTTCGGACGGCGACCCTTGGAATTCAACAACCTCGCATTCCACCTCGTCTAGCAGCTCTGAGCCAACTATCGTTGCGCTCGCAAAGCGATCCAGCCAAATTGTGGGGTCTTTAATATCGGACCAATTGCCGGCCCGTCCCGCTAGCCACGCATAAGGCATCATCAGCGGATTTGGCAGCCAATATGGATTGGGGTGGCGCAACTCGCTTGAAAAGGACAGCGTATCCCTGCCCTTCATTAACCATTGGTACTTCTTCCCGTTATACGCCACCGTCGAGTTCCCAACCAACGGGTCAACCACCACACCGTCGGGGGCAATCGCCTCAAGCTCGACCCGCAAGTTTGCGCCGTCCTGGAGAAAAACCACTCTGCATCCAATCTGCCCCTCCTCTGTGCTGCCAAACTGAGGAATGTACTCTGCCTCGAACTCGTACGAATTAACTATCGCTGCGGTCTGGAAAGCTCGTTGCCGAATTTCTGAGAGCGACAAGGCGTTGGCGGACGGCGATATGAGACCGAGAGACGCTAAAGCTATCGCGGCCAAAGCGATGGGAAATTTTGCAGTCGTAGCAAGGAAGGGGAATCGGCCCCTACACTGGCGAGGAGGGAAAGAAGCCATCCGCCCGACCATAGGCGGAATGTTGCCCTCAGTGACGTGACGACCCATGAATTCAGTCCATCAGTTAGGTATAGTGCTCGCAATTCCATCGCAGTGAGAAAAACCTGCAATACAGCATAGAACTGGAGCCACGAGAACTCGCTAAATAAGAACACACAACGCTACCGCCCTAAGTGGGGCTTCCCCAAGCATGCGTGTCGATTGAGTGACCATCATATGAAGGTGACACAGCCGTAGCAACCATCCTATCATCCTTCAACCCAATGGCATTCTGTTGCCAGAAGCAGACCTGGCACGACCGCTACAGGCACCCGACCGGAGGCGTTACGTCGAGAACTACATCGCGCCAGGAAATGAGAAGAGAGAGGGACGGAGCATGTTGTCAGTCTAGTCGATAGCGACCCAGTTGCGAAAATTGCTGGTTCGGCTTAATTGAGACGCTGCACGGGCGTGTGCGAAGGAAGGTGTTCCCCCTGAATGCGGCGGGCCAAAGCAAGTTCGGCGCGTCAACTTAGCCTCGGGTCCTCCAACCGAATTCTGTACACAAAGATCTGTCAGATTCGCTCGTCGTTCACCGTCAGAAGCTCACAGGCGAGGCGGCGATGGTCGCGCCGATGAGCCCCGCGACTACGCATGGAGTCGACGTACTCGGGATGGCCCGCAACGCTGCAGAATAATCGCCCAAAGTCGCGAACCAATGCATACCAAGTCGCGGTGTCCAGGCTGAGCCGAACCAGAATCGGTCGTACGCTTGCGGACGTGCGTCCTCGCCTGCCAATCCAGCAGTTCCAAGCAATTCTCGACCGGCATCGCCAAAACTTCGTTGTTGCTGCAGCGCCTGGCGGATTCACTCTCACACGGCCCAACCAGAATGGACTGCTCGTCAATTGACACGGGCGACAGAAACCCATTACCACCGATTGTCGACCGACGGCTCCGCCCGTCGTGAGCCTCCCC
>JBDNIG010000139.1:0-9106 GCA_041688415.1 Rhodopirellula sp.
AATGGATTGAAGCCACGTGAGTAGCAGCGTTTCTCCGAGACGCTGAACCGAGACTCGGAGAAACGCTCGATCGAGTCTCGGAGAGACTCGCCAACTCAGCATCCTCGTTCGATGTCCCCCAACCCAGAACAGAATCATGTCCAATCAACTCGCCAATTCACTCAGCCCCTACCTGCTCCAACATCAAGACAATCCCGTTCACTGGATGCCCTGGGGTGACGAGGCGTTCGAGCAGGCGCGCTCTCGCGACGTGCCGATCTTCCTGTCCGTCGGGTATGCCGCGTGCCACTGGTGCCACGTGATGGCGCATGAGAGTTTTGAAAACGAGGAGGTAGCCGCCTACCTGAACGAACATTTCGTGTGCATCAAAGTGGACCGGGAAGAACGTCCCGACATTGACCAGATTTACATGAATGCCGTGCAGTTGATGACCGGTCGCGGGGGTTGGCCGATGAGCGTTTTCTTGGACCATGAGGGGCGACCGTTCTACGCCGGCACCTATTGGCCGGTGACGGCACGGGGTGGGATGCCTGGGTTTCCGCAAGTGCTCGATGCGCTGGTCGATGCGTGGGCGAATCGCCGTGACAGCATCGCTGCTCACGCCGGCGAGATCACCGAGGCGCTGCAACAACTCGCCATCGGCACCGGAGCGACCGTCGATGACGTTCCCGGCAGTGATCGCATCGGCGTGGCCGTGGAGCAGTTGCTCCAAACCGTTGACCAGACGTGGGGCGGATTCGGCAGCGCACCCAAATTCCCGCACGCGACGGATCTGGAATTGATGCTGCGAGTTGGCTCGCGAACGGCGGATACGAGGTTGATCGCCGCGGTCGAACTGACGCTCGATAGAATGGCTGCGGGTGGAATTCGTGATCACATCGGCGGCGGTTTTGCACGTTACAGCGTCGACGGACACTGGTTGGTCCCCCACTTCGAAAAAATGCTCTACGACAATGCCTTGCTCGCGCTCGTCTACACTCGCGCGATGCAGGTCACCGGGAACGCGCGACACGGTGAAGTTGCTGCTGAGATCTTGGACTACGTCCAGCGAGACATGATCGATTCGTCTGGCGGAATTCACTGCAGCGAGGATGCCGACAGTGAGGGCGTTGAAGGCAAGTTTTATGTGTGGGATCCGGCGGAGGTGATCGAAGTGCTTGGACCGGAACGGGGGAGGCGTTTTTGTCTGGTGTACGACATCACCGAGCGAGGTAATTTCGAAGGGCACTCGATCGTAAATCTGCCGCGACCGATCGCGGTGTGGGCGGAAGAGCTTTCCACTTCTCTCGAACAACTCCAACGGGAACTCACCGACGATCGTGAAAAGCTGAGAATCGTTCGCGAACAACGCGTCAAACCGCAGCGTGATGATAAAATTGTTGTCGCCTGGAATGCCTTAGCAATCCGCGCCTTCGCAATCGCAAGCGTTGTCATGGACCGTAACGATTACTTGGAAACGGCGACACGAGCAGCAGCCTTCATTTTCGATTCGATGCGCAGCGACGCGGGGAAATTGCTGCACGTGTATCGCGGCGGCACCGCCCATGGGACGGCATTTGTCGATGACCACGCACTCCTGGCCGAAGCGATGATCGATCTGTACGAAGTCACCGCCGACGAACGCTGGTTGCAACAAGCCGTCGAACTGGCGAGCGAACTGGTCGAGCGATTCATGGATGCCAACGATGGTGGTTTCTACTACACCGCCAGTGACGCTGGCGAACTGATCACTCGCAACAAGGACTGGCACGATGGATCGCTCGTTAGCGGCAACGCGTCGGCGGCAATGGTGCTGCTGAAGCTATCTCGATTGACCGGCGAAACCCGGTGGCACGATGCTGCGATTGGAACGCTGCGGGCGGGTGAAACCGTGATCCGCACCCAGTCGCTAGCCTGTTCGTCACTGATCAGCGTCCTCGATGAGCTTCACCAAGACGAGGGCGAACTCGTGATCGCGACCGGTCACGCGGCGAACATCGCTGGGATTGCCCGACAAGTCCTGTCCGCGTACCAGCCGGGGCTGAGCATCGCCTGGATTCTTGCCAATTCATCGTCCGAAAAATCGCCATTGGCGAGTGAGCTGCGGGCGGGAAAAGAGTCACTGGGCGAGCACTTTACCCTGTACCGCTGCCACGATTTTCACTGCGAATCGCCCGAAGTCGATCCGTAGTTCAAAAGCGAGCCCCCCTGGATCACGGTGCTGGGACCGAGATATTTCGTTATGATATCCGAAGGAAACCGACGTCCGGCACACCCTAACAAAGATACTCGCAAGGCAAAACGATGATCCCGAATAGCTATAAAAAGATGCATGAGGACTTCCCCGAATTCATGCAGGCATACGAAGCGATGGGGGAAGCCACACGGGAAGCCGGGCCACTGTCGGACCGGGAGGTGGCGATGGTGAAACTCGCCATTTCGATCACCGCGGGGCTCGAGGGTGGTGCGCATTCGCATACCCGCAAGGCACTCGAGGCTGGCTGCACCGCCGATGACCTACGGCACGTCGCGATGCTGACCGCACCAACGATCGGGTTCCCCACGATGATGCGTGCCAAGAGCTGGGTCGAAGACGTGCTGAATAAGTAAAGTGGCGTAAGCTTCCAGCTTGCGATTAGAGAAACGCAAGCTGGAAGCACGCGATTGCAGAGAAACGCAAGCTGGAAGCTTACGCCACGTGCACTACGGTTCGTTGTCGACGGCTGGCTTTTTGGCAAATCGTCTTAGCACCACGTAGAACACCGGGGTCAGAAACAATCCAAAGATGGTCACGCCGAGCATACCCGCGAATACGGCAGTGCCCAAGACACGCCGCATCTCGAAACCGGCCCCCGTGGCTATCAGCAACGGAACGACGCCGAGAATGAATGATAACGCGGTCATCAGAATGGGCCGCAAACGCATTCGGCAGGCATCGACGGCAGCTTGAAAACGATCCTTGCCTTTGTCTTCCTCGGCCTTGGCAAATTCGACGATCAGGATCGCGTTTTTGCACGCCAGCCCGATCAGCACAATGAATCCGATCTGCGTCAAGATATTGTTGTCCATCCCGCGAAACCAAATCCCCACGATCGCGAACAGCAGACACAGCGGCACAATCAGCACGATCGCCAGCGGCAATAGCCAACTTTCGTACTGCGCGGCCAAGGCCAGGAACACGAACAAGACGGCCAATGGAAACAGGTACACAATCGTGTTGCCAGCCTGGCGTTCCTGGAACGCCAGGTCCGTCCATTCAAATCCAAAGCCGTCCGGGAGTGCTGTCGCGGCGAGGGTTTCCATCGTCGTCAGTGACTGGCCGGTACTGAAACCGGGTATCGTGCCGCCATTGACGTCCGCGGCGGGATACAGATTGAACCGGACCAGACGATCCGGTCCCGCGATGCGACTCACCTCCACCACGGAACCCAATGACACGGTGGAACCACCCGCACTTCGCGTCCGAAGCTTCAGAATATCACTTGGCTCGTCACGAAATTCCGGTTCCGCCTGTGCCACGACGCGGTAGGTGCGCCCGAGCAAGTTAAAATCGTTGACGTAGACCGAACCGAGGTACACCTGCAGGGCTTCAAACACTTTGTTGACCGGCACGTCGAGCATTTCAGCCTTGGTGCGATCGACATCCACGTAAACTTGCGGGACGCTCATCCGAAAGTTACTGAAGACCTGAGTCACCCCCGGTTGTTGGTTGCCCTCGGCCACCATCTCTTCGACAACTTGATTGAGTACGTTCGAGCCCGCACCGCTGCGATCCTGGACGTACATCTTGAAACCGCCTCCGCGACCGATTCCGCGAACCGGTGCTGGCGGGATGATAAAAACCTCCGCTTCGTTAATCGATGCCACCGCTTTACGCATGTCGGCGACAATATTTGCCACGCCCCGGTCGCGTGCGGCGCGTTCCTTGGCGTTCTCAAGTGGCAGAAACGCAACCGCTCCGTTGGGGCTGATCGTGAATGTCGAACCGGACAGGCCGACGATGCCGACCGAATGGGCAACCCCGTCAATCTCTTGACCGATCGCGGCAACTCGCTTGGTAACCTCGTTCGTCCGAGACAGCGAGGCACCATCGGGCAATCGAATGGCAACAATCACGTAGCCTTGATCCTGCTCTGGTATGAACCCGGTTGGCACTAACGAGAAACTAAATCCAGTCGCGACCAGGAGCCCCGCGTACATCAATAGAACGAGCGCTGAGGCGCGCACGAAACGCGAGATAATATTCGCGTACATATTGCTGGTCGCGTCAAAAGTGCGGTTGAACAAGCGAAAAAACCAGCCGAACAGAAAGTCAGCGACACGCCCCGAGCGGCTCAATTGTGTGTCACGCGGTTGCAGCAGCAGTGCGCATAACGCGGGCGTTAAGGTCAACGACACAAACGTGGAAATCGCGGTCGATATCGAAATCGTCAATGCGAACTGCTGATAAAACTTCCCGCTGATGCTCGGCACGAACACCGTCGGCACGAACACCGCAATCAGAACCAGCGTGGTTGCGATCAGTGCCGAACCAACCTCATCCATCGCTTGGTGCGCAGCTTCCCGTGGGGAGAGACCTTCGGCAATCAACCGCTCGACGTTCTCCACCACAACGATCGCGTCATCGACGACGATCCCAATCGCCAACACCAGACCAAAGAGCGAGAGCGTATTCAGGGTGACTCCGAGCAACTGCATGACGGCAAAGGTACCAATCAAGGAGATCGGAATGGCAACGACCGGAATGATCGTCGGACGCCAGTGATGCAGGAACAGGAATACCGTCAACACGACAAACGCCGTCGTGATCAACAGCGTGAAGAAAACCTCCGCGATCGAATCTTCCACGAAGTCGGTGGGGTTGTACGCGATGTCGTAACCGATGCCCTGGGGAAAGTTCTCGCTCATGTCCGCCATGGTCTGCTTCACTTCCGCAGCGGTGTCGACCGCATTGGTTCCCGGGCGTTGATACACCAGCACGGCAATCGCTGGCTTGCCATCGAGATAACTCAACCGCGAATAATCTTGAGCGCCAAGTTCGACGCGTGCGACGTCACTCAGCCGCGTGATGCGACCATCTTCGCCACGTTTCACGATGATGTCACCGAACTCGTCGGTTTCAATCAACCGGCCTTGCGTGGTCACGTTGAGCTGAAATTCGCTGCCCGCATCGATCGGGGGCTGCCCGATCACTCCCGCGGCAACCTGCGCATTTTGGCCGCGAATTGCCGCAATCACATCGCCCGCCGTCAAATCGACGTGCGCCATTTTTTCAATATCTAGCCAAATTCGCATCGCGTATTCATTGCCGCCAGCAATGCGAATCTCACCGACGCCATCGAGTCGCATCAGCGCATCACGTACGCGTAAAAATGCGTAGTTGCTGATGTACAGTTCATCACGACTCTCGTCGGGCGATTTCAGGTGAACCACCATCAGCATGTCGGGGATTTGCTTGGTCGTCGTGACTCCGATCTGACGCACCTGTTCGGGCAGCTTCGAAAGCGCCACGGCAACCCGGTTCTGGACGAGCACCTGTGCGTCATCCAAATCCGTGCCCAGTTGAAAGGTGACCGTCAACAACATCGTGCCGTCGGCACTCGAAGACGATTCCATGTAAAGCATGTCGTCAACGCCGTTCATCTCCTGTTCGATCGGCGTTGCGACCGTGTCAGCGATGACCTGCGGCGTCGCACCGGGGTAGCTGGCGCGAACCAAGATCGTCGGCGGCGCGACGTTGGGATACTGCGACACCGGCAGCGATACGTAGGTGATGCCGCCGACCAACACAATCAAAAACGACAGCACCGTTGCAAAGATGGGGCGTTCGATAAAGAAATGAGGGAATTTCATTTACTTCGCCTCCTGACTTTTGATCTTTGTGGACAGCCATTCTGCTTCGGGCACGGGATCGTATTGATCAGGCAATCCGTCTTCGACCACTTCGATCGTCTGCTCGTCCACTCGCACCTCCAATTCAGGACGGGCTTTCAGTAGCCCTTCGGTGACCAGGGACTCGTCACCGGTAAGTCCCTCGCGAACCACTCGCAGTCCATGAATGAGCGGGCCCACTTTGACGGCTCTGCGCTGAATCACTCCATCGACAACGACAAAGACGAACTGAGAGGCTTGATCGGTACCGATCGCGGAATCGGGAATCAAGACGGCTGGATACGGTGCACTACCAGGGATTCGAATCCGAGCAAACATTCCCGGCAATAGCACTTGGTTCGGGTTGGGAAAGATGCCGCGGGCACGCATGGTCGCGGTGGCCGGGTCGAATCGGTTGTCAACAAAGTCCATGTGCCCTTGATGCTGGAAACCTTGTTCGTCGTCCAAGCCCAGGTAGACGGGGTTCTTCACATCCCGCGAACTCTCACGCTTACCCGACGCTGCCAAGCGAATGTACTTCAGAACCTCCTGCTCGTTGGCATCGAACGTGCAGTAGATCGGCTCCACCGACGTGATGGTGGTCAAGAGGGTTGCGGTGGCGCTCGTGCCGCCACTGACGAGGTTCCCCTTGTTGATATACTCGCGACTGATCCGTCCCGTCACGGGGGCTTTGATTTCGGTATAGGTTAGATTCAGTTGCGCCGCTTCGACGCCCGCGTTCGCCGACTCGATAGCGGCCTGCGCCGCGTCGATCATCGCTTTGGCTGAATTGACTTTGGCGCCGCTGGCCTCTTGATTGGCTTCGGCCTGCAGGAACTCGGCCTCGCGTTGGTCCAATTCATCTTGGCTGGTCGCCTCCCGGCTCATCAAGGTGCGCACCCGTTTGACTCGGGTATCCGCCAGTTTCACCGCGGCATCGGACAGCAATTGTTGAGCCTCGGCTTCGGCGACGCCCGCTTGGGCCTGCAGGAGCTGCGCCTTCGCTTGGCTCATCGCTGCCTCCATCGACTTCAGTTCAGCTTCGAAGGGGCGTGGGTCGATGACGAACAGCAGGTCACCCTGTTGGACGATTTGCCCTTCGTCAAAGTGAATCGACCGTAGGTATCCACCCACCCGACTGCGGATCTCCACGTACGCGATCGGTTCGAGACGACCGGTGTAAGAATCCCATTCAACGATCTCTTTCGTGATCGGTTTTGCCACCGTCACCTCCGGCAAGGGCGGCGCGTCGGCGGGTTTCGTTTCCTTACGGCTACAGCCCGCCATGACGAGCAGGCACGCACTCGCCAAGGATAGGCTCCTCACGGTCCGCCATGACCGGCGGACGCGGAACTGGGAAATGTCACTCTTTCTTTCAGCAAATCTCATCGAGGTCTTCAGTAATTCGGTAAAATCCTATTTTATCTATGTTTCGCGAAAATTATTTTACTAATCAAATACTTGCCGGTCAATAACTAATTGATATGATCTTGATCATGAAGCTGCAAGACGAACTCAATCGGCCGGTCCCCTACGCCTCGATCCAACAGGAGACGCTGCTCAATTTGCTGCGCGCCGGCGACCAGATCCACAATCGGCTGGCGCGACTGCTTCGCGAGCACGGATTGACACTGTCGCGTTTCAACGTCCTGCGGAGTCTGGCGATGGCGGATCGACCGCTGACCTGCGGCGAGATCGCCGACCGGATGATCCAGATCGTGCCCGCGATCACGTCGCTCGTCGATCAGCTAGAAAAACATGCCCTGGTCGAGCGGCAGCGGTGCGTTGAGGATCGCCGCGTGGTCCATGTATCGATCACTCCCAAGGGGCGGAAACTGTCCGACTCGCTCCTCCCCTCCCTGTTGACGCTGGAAAAGAGTCTGCTGAAAAGACTCACCGCCGCGGAACTGAAGACGTTGCTCGGGTTATTGGAGAAAACACGCGCGTCGTTGGCTGCGAGCGATTGCTGAGATGACCATGTCGAGACGCTCACTCTCGAGCGATCACGGAGCTGGCGACAAGATCGCAGCCACCGTCGACCCCCCTGAGGCTTCGGCAGAGATGGTGATCATCGAACTCGCCCGCGGTCTGCACGCGAGCGGATCGCCCGCGTATGAACTGGACAAGCGGATGGAGGACGTTGCCGCGTTCCTGGACCGGCCCGCAACATTTTTCTCGACACCGACCTCGCTCTTTATCACGTTTGACCATGAAGAGGGCCGGACCCGATTGCTGCGCGTGTATCCCTGCGATACGAACCTGGGCCGCTACGCCGGACTGTATGCGGCGCAGCACGCGATCGAGGTCGAAGGTCTCTCCGCACACCAGGCTTGGCAACGAATTCAGACGCTCCAATCCACCACGAACATCTACAGCCTCGCCATCCAAATAATCGCTTACGGGGTCGCGGCAGCTTGCTTTGGCGTGCTCGTTGGCGGTGGTTTCACGGTCGTCGCTGCGGCCGGGATCATTGGACTGATGACGGGCGGATTGATGGTCGGCTTGAGCCAGCGAAACTACCCCACGCATCTGATTAACATCATCGCAGGTTTCGCCGCCTGTGTCGCCGCGAGCCTCGTGCAGACGCGATTCCAGACTGGCAATGTTGAACTTACCTCGCTGGCAGCTTTGATTGTCCTCGTCCCCGGACTGCAACTGACGATTAGCATCAACGAGCTCGCCACGCAGAATCTCGCATCGGGATCCGCTCGGTTTGCCGGCGCGATGATGTCGCTATTGACGCTCGTGTTCGGCGTGTACATGGGGCACTCCCTGATTCATTCGCTGGTTTGGATCCCCGCCTCGACGCCAGCCCAAGCACCGGCGATCATGGTGTCGATGGCATCCATTTTTCCGCTCGGATTGTCGCTGGCCGTTCTGTTCCAAGCTCGCTACCGCGATGTTGCTTGGGTCTTGGCGTCGACGCTGATCGTTTACTGCGTCCTCCGATTGGCAGGCGTTTGGTTGCAACCATTTGCCGCGGTTTGGGCCGCGGCGGTCGTCGTGGGCGTGGGCAGCCACCTAATCTCTCGCTGGCGGCACATTCCCGCGGCAATCATGTTGATGCCCGCACTCATTTTGCTGGTCCCCGGCAGTCTCGGTTTTTTCGGTTTGTCCGCGATCTTGGTCAATGACGATTTGCCCGGCGGCCTCCGCATCGCGTCGACGATGTTGTTGACGGCGGTATCGATTGTCGCTGGGTTGCTGACCACCGACGTGATCGCCCCACTCACGACGGGCGGAGCCGTCGGTCGAC
>JBDNIG010000140.1:0-8797 GCA_041688415.1 Rhodopirellula sp.
CTTGTCACTTGCGTGGCGGGAGCCGACTTGGGCGGCGAAGTTGTCTCAACTGCTTGCCCAGAGAGTACCTTTTTCTTTTCGTCTTTGTTGCCACAAAACTGTTCCCAGTGGCGTTCGTTATCGAGGGCCAAGTTCTCGGGTGATCCCATTTCAGCGACTCCATCCGCGTGTTCCAAACCAAAAATCCAGGCCGTGATTTTAACGCAAAATTGCTTCGCGAGCCATCGACTCCTGATTTACGCCATGGACGGTGCACGAGATTCCGGGGGCAAAAGTCCGAAAAAACGCGCCAAACACGGGGAATTAGATGAGCTCACCCTGGTGCCAGTCTCGCTTCGCTCCAACACAACATTGCCGATCAGACCATGCCGGGTGGTCCGCTGAAACGAATCGTTTAATCGCTCAACCGCGTTTTGACAGCGTCGAAGCTGGATTTCGGTTGTGACACTCCGGCGAATCCTCAGTTCCAGTGACTCGGGGTCGTCAAATCGCAAGTGCGTCGCCGGGAAGTACCCCCTTCGTTGGAGCATCTCAAGATGATCTTTTTGACTCAGCAAACCTGATGCTGAAGCATCGGTAACGACGGTCGAAGTAGGTTTCGCGATCCACAGTTGTCGACCATGGTAGATCGCGAGGTAAGCCTCAAACTGCGTGTAACTCAATTTGCTCAAGTTGGCTCGGTCAATTTGTAGCTTGGTCAGCAAGTCTGGCAATTTGACCAAAATGGCTTCAACGTTCGCGTTCGACAATGGGGTTCCCGGACGAGTCCCAACTAAATGGACAACGCCAGCGCAGTCGGCGATGTCATCACTGATCAGCTCGACAATTGGGTGGCCCGGGGCTTTGAATTTCTCTTGCCCCTTCGATGTCCAATTCGAATCGTTGAGTTCCGTCAGCAAATGTTGCCGATGAGGCTCGAACTCGTCGCTGACAGCGGAGATGAATAGTCCGCAGGGGTCATTGAGCTTCATCGCAGTTCCGGATGATTTGGTTTTTCACGAAGCACTTTAGCACATGGCCCGAACGGAGCGAAAGGCAAGCGGCCATCGCGAAGTGCGTTTTCAAGCTGCGTGCGTCGGTGAGCGTCCACCGCTGACTTGGGGGTAATTCCGATCAACAACATTTTCGCTTCGACAGACGGCTTGTTCGCTGAAAACAGGTAGTCGACTGCGCGTTGTGCTGCGTGATGGTCGCGGTCAGGTTGCTGGCGCTCGACAGAACTCTCGCGTTTCAGCGCAGCGGTCCGCGAGACGAGGTCTTTCGTTGAGGCTCGCGGTGACTGCTGTGTTGTTGTTGCCGTGCTGGACATGACGCGGGCCCTTAACTCAATGAAAGGAGACTATTCTAAGGTTTTTTCTCAGTCGGTGGTAGCGTGAGTCCCTCATCGGATATCGTGGTGGCTACAATACCCCCATGACGCCTGCTCGTCGACGCTCCCATCATCGTAATCACGTGGGCGGAAACGCGTTGAACGGGACCGTATCACACAACTCGCACAATCTTTTGGGGGACTTTCCGGTGGCAGACAAAGCATTTCTTTCGGGGATCAATGACTACAAGACAATCAGCGATCTACGTGGCTGCGTGAGTGACACGGAGTCGATCAGGCAGTTGCTCGTCGATGAGTTTGGTTTCGATGATGACAACATCCACATCAAGACGGATGACGAAGTCACCAAGTCCACGATGGAGAGGAAATGGAAGTGGTTGCTGCGTGGTGCGAAGCCCGGCGACCGCTTGGTATTCCATTTTTCGGGACACGGTTCCTATACGGCCGATCTGGATGACGAGTCCGGTGAAGTTGACTGTCGAGACGAACTGCTGTGTTTGTACGGCATGGATTGGGACGATCCTTCGACCTACCTGCTCGACGATGAATTAGCGAAATGGACCAAGAAGATCCCCGATGGTGTGCATGTGACGTTCCTGCTGGATTGTTGTCACAGCGGGACGGCGACGCGTATGATCAAGCCGGAGTTGAGCCGAGCCGTCAGGGGTGACTACGCCAGTGCGTCGGCGCAGTCACTCGACGAGATAGCCCAAACGCGAGCTCAACTTGATGGCTCGCAACGCAGTCTCAGCATACCAACTGACGTCCGGCCAAGATCGCATTCGGACATTGGCAAGTCAACGGTGTTGGCTCGGTTCGCGCAGCCACCGGCGGAGGTTGATTTGAGGATTCGGAAGGCTAAGAAGTCGCGATCATTCGGCGGTCTCCTGGACAATACGCGAAGCCGCAGCGGTGACGAAAAGGCTATGAATCACGTGCTGTGGTCTGGTTGTCGTGACGACCAGACCAGCGCCGACGCTTACATCGATAATGATTTCCACGGTGCATTTACTTATCACTTCTGCCAAGCGGCCCGCTCGAGTAGTGATGGCCTAGCCTCTAACAGGATCATCCGATCACTGCGTCAATCACTCGATAGTGATGGCTTCAACCAGGTCCCGCAACTGGAACCCGAATCGACAACTTCGATCCTATTCGGCGGCGATTCCGATGACAGGGTTGTAGGAACGGTAGATGGCGACGATTGGACCAAATTGCTCGACATCATGCAGCAGATCGCCGATCATCTCGGCGTCTCACGCGGGCAATCGGCCTTTGGCGGTGCAGGGGCAATGCGGTCGGGGTCACGTTCGTTGGTCTATGTTCACGGGATCTGTAAGCACACGTCTGGCTACTCTAATGACTGGTTCGATGCGATGGCACCGCATCTTGTGCCAGCTTTGCGAACGGAATTGAACGCGAACCGAAAAGAGGTGCTGTGGAGCGAACATGTGTCCAGATCGGATCGCAGCCTTGAGTCGGAAATCGACCCCGTTGAAATGTATCAAACAAAAACGGTATTGGAGGCGATTCTGGAGGAGCGGATGGTCCGCGAAGCGGGTGAGCAGATTGCTGAGCGTGCAGTTGGGCGTAGCTCATCGGACATGTCACGAGATCCGATTCCGACCGGCGCGATGCCGCGGGCACTCTTCGGCATCCCCGGTTTGGACTGCATCGATGATTTTGTCAAATACCTTTCCAGTGATCGTATTCGTCAATTAGTCATCGCCGAGGCAACCGATGTGCTGCGTCCGCTGCTGCAACGGGGAGATTCCATTGAGTTGGTGAGTCATAGTTGGGGGACCATTGTCGCCTACGAAGCTCTCCACGTACTCTCGCGTGAAGGGTTGCGGGGGCGAGTGAACAATTGGTTCACCGTCGGTGCGGCTTTGTCAATTGGATACGTCGCGAAGCAGTTGCGCCCGAGCAGTGGGCATAAGCCAGTCATCGTCAATGATTGGACGAATTTGGATGCTCGTGGAGATGGGGTCGGTGGCAGTATCCGTGCTACGGGAATGCAGGTGGATCAGGAGTTCTTGCGTCTGGATCCTTTCGGGTGCAAGTCCACGTTTGGATTGGTTTCACCCGCGTGCGCCCATTCATCGTACTTCCAAGCGGGCAATGACGCAGTGAACCGTGAAGTCTTCGCCAAGTTCATCCAGCGGAGATGATGATGGCAAACGAGGCAACAGTAAAGGATGGATCAATGGCACCCGCGACGCGAGCAATGTTTGCGATCGCGACGTGTCATTTGACTGACGATGACCGCGCGCCGGCGCGCCAGTTGGGTCTCGATCTGTACGACCACCTGACGCGCGATCGAAACGATCCACTTGCGTTTGGGCCAGGGATTCCCGTTGTCATTGACATCGACATGGACTGGGACGGCTCCAACCATCTGGGGGTCTTGGCCGAACATGTTTTACTGGTGATCGTGGCGGGCACCGATTCTATTTTGCTGGAGCCCGATGAGGCAGCCGAGCGACTAGAACGCGTTTGTCGTCTCGACAGAACTGTTTCAAAATTGTTAGTGACAACCGATCGAAGGTGGCAACGCGAAGCTCGTCGAATGCCGACCGTCAGCGTCGCGGGTGCGGTGTTTGGCAAAGATCGGTTGGCTGAGGTTACCGACGCGGTCGTCCTGGCAGCGGGCCACACATTGGACAAGCTTGCTCTCGACGAGCATCGCCAAGAAAGTCCTCAATCGCTCGAAACCACCAAACCGCAGTTGTTTGTTTCCGGATGGATGGGGCGTTCGTCCCAATCTCGACATCATCACGAACCAGGCGCGTACTCCTCCGCACTGTCAGATTACTTTGCGTCGGTTTGTTCGGCCGATCATGCCGACGCCGAAGATCATGCGTCAGCACGGAGGCCACTGGGCGCGGTCTTATTGTCGTTAGAGCGACAGTCGGGGAGTGGAGAGAGTCTGCCTGATCGCGATCGAATCCTCGCAAAGAAATTTGGTTGGCCCATCGTCGGGTTACCGACAAAGAATGCGGCAATCGATTGGAGCTTAGCCCTCCGGCTAGCTGCGGTGGCACATTTGCGACAAAAGCACTTTCACTTGGTGGCGAGGCAGATCATCAGTGCGTCTGGATTGCCCGTCAACACATCGATCGTCGGCAGCCCACCGGACCTATTCGACATGGTCATCGGAGAGCTTTCCAAAACACCGACCCGAATCGTTCTCCATCCGGACCCCGCTCTCACGCCTGAAAACCGGGAGGTAATCCGGGCCGCGGCTCCCTTGGTTCACGCAGTGACACCTTCGACACTGCTGGGGCGAGGCGTTCGCAACGACCCAGCAGGCCGATTGGTCACTCCGCTCGATGGGCGGAGAATTGGGTTGTCTGTATCGAACATTCCCGAGAATGACTTCCGGCTCGGGCAAACTGAACTGCACCTACAGGACGCGACGGTCCAAATAACGAGGGCGCTGATTGGTGGCGGGGCCTCGGTCACTTATGGAGGAGGTTTCTTTCTTGGCGAAGAACTCTCTTTCACGGTTCTGCTCGCCGAACTGATTGAAGCTCACAACCAAACGGCCGCAATGCCAGCGGAACGGCTACGTGTTTTTCGATCCGCACGGTCAAAACTCAGTGATATTCCCAGCAATGTCAGTTGCCGAATTCGACACCTAGCGAGATCTGGTAATCTTAAAGTTCCCGCAACCTTTGCACTGGATGACCTCGAAACGCTGCCCGCGGGACTTGAATATTCGGACATGCGTAAAGCAATGACCGCCGAGACCGATGCGAGAATTGCAGTTGGTGGAAAGTCACTTCCGAGGAACGGCGATGGAAGCACTGGATACTCTGGTCGATTTCCCGGGATAGCGGAGGAAGTCGTTCGAGCGCTCAGGGCGGATCAGCCGGTCTATCTGTGCGGCGGATTCGGAGGAATCACTGGCAGGCTGGCGGAACTGATGGAGCATCCAGGTCAGATTGATGAATTCTGGAATGATAAAACTTACGGATACAACAAAGCGTTCACAGGCCTAGCCTGGGACGTCGACAATCACCCCGCATCCAAACGTCTGGGATTGCCAGAGAATTTAGTGGGACTCGCCCAGGAGGTTGCCATATTTGCACGCGATCTGGAGGACGACGACGAGGCTTGGCTGGATTTCAATGGATTGACTCTTGCGGAAAATCGTGCTCTGTGGCAGACGATTGATCCCATCTTGCTCAGCTCGCTGATTGGCGAAGGGTTGATACGCTGGAGATCCCGGCAAACTTCGATGCACGGTCGCTATCGAATTGAGGCAATTCACGGCAACGTGTCCTCAGTAACTCGCGCAGACGTGTTGGCAATTTCTGTTTTTGATGATGTCGATCCGCAGGGAGCCGGGGCCGCGATCGATCGCGTTACCGGTGGCATGGTCAGTCAGGCACAGCAGATGCCGGGCCGATTGATTGGAGTGCGCAGCGATCAACTCGACGTCGATTATTTGTGTGCGCTCTCGCTTGGCAGCGTCACTGACGAGCACGGAGATTCTACCGCAGTTGCGACAGCAGTCAAAAAGGCGGCACGAGAGATCATGGAGATCTGCGTCAATGAGGGATTTGCCGCCTTGGCGGTTGTCACATTCGGTGGGGCTTCGCTGAAGCCGTTTGAGCTGGCGGTGAATGCCATGCTAGAAGGCTTTTTGACGGTCCAGTCCAACGTCGTCATCAAGTGGGCTGAGTCGGATCCTGAAAAGTTTGAAGAACTCGTTGACATACTCGCTGATAGCCCAAGGGCAGACGTCACAACGGTTGTTAAACCCAGCGAGGCAGAGCCAGCGACACGATATCCATGGTTCAATCTGACTGTCAATTACGGCGACGGCGTTCTAAACGTCACCGCGTTGGCACCTGAAGGGAACGGTGTTGCTTGGACGAATCCAGTTGATGTTGCCGAGAAAACTATTGAATCACTCTGTCTCGGTACTGGGGCAACTGGAAATCAAACGCCATCGCAGCGCGAGTTAGAAAAACGTGGAGAACTGCTCAGTGCGCTGCTATTCGGAGACCAGGTCGAAGAGTTCTGGAAGCGATACCACGATGTCCCCCTGGCGATCACTCATAACGCGGAAGCGTCCAAACTCCCGTTCGAAATGATGCGATTCGATGTGCCGGGAGTTTCCGAGCACACGCCCTCCACCAACGCGGGGATCCATCGTTGGTTATCTGTGGGAGGTGGCCGAATGTCAAGCTCGTTTGGACGCCCGCGTCTGTCCCGAAAACTCCGCATCGGTTTAATCATCGATCGTACGAACAATCTACCTGGCGCGCAAACGGAAGGGCGTAATGTCCGGAAAGTCTTATTGGCGATGGGGGACAAAGTCCAGCTTCAGGTTCTCGGGCTGGACGCGTTAACCGCGAATCTTCAAAATGTGTCAGACATGCTGCGTCAGGTCGATGTGCTGCACTACTGCGGACACGCATTTTTTGCAGATGATGATCGAAGCCAATCGGGGCTCATCCTCGCCGAAAATGAGGTTCTGACATCGGAGAAACTGGAGGCCATCACACCGATCCCGCGCGTCATGATTTTCAATGCTTGTCAGGCGGGGCGAGTTCGTGGGCAACACTCACCACCGAAAACTGAGTCCTTTTCTCTGGCCGAGATGGTGCTGCGTGGCGGTGTGGAAGCGTTTCTGGGAACATTTTGGGAGGTCGGAGATGATGCAGCGGAGTCGTTTGCAGGTGATTTGTACACGCAGCTCAGTTCTGGCTTAACACTGCGCGAGTCCGTTACAATGGCGCGGCGAAAACTAGAAAATGAACAACTCAATGAGTGGGCGAATTACTGCCTCTACGGAGACGGTCGCTTCCAGCTCGTGTGAGTTTCTAACTCCGAGACGAAAATGACGAAAACAACCTGGCGGACCCTGCTGGAAAAGTGGGGACTGACATCCCTGAAAATCAATGCAAATCTCTTGGAGGCCGAACTCCATTTCGGGCAGCCCGATCGCGACGCAGCTTGGGATCTCTACGTTGAACTGGTCACGCGGATAACGACGCAGACGCTACCGACTCAAGAGGGCACGGAGAAAGCTGCGTTGGACAGCGTTTATGCTCTGTTTCCCTTGACGCGAGAGACGATCAAGACGCATGGACGACATTGCCAAGCATTCTCGCGGCTAGCGATTGTGATCTTGAATCAGAAGATCCGCCCGTTTACCTCGAAGTGGCATCGATTATCTGAAACGGGAGCATTTTCGGATCAATCAAGCTGCCAGGAATTCCGAGCCGAACTCACTGAGCTTCAGTCGACCCTTCGTTCCTACACGAAACTGCTCGCAGATCTCGCCGAAGTTGAGGACATGACGGACTTGGCCTCCTAACGCTCGACAAGTCAAGGGTTCTGGGTGCAGACGCTTTTCGATGCACCCACCAACGATCACGAGCCGGGTGATCGCGACACGCGAAATACGAAATAATTGTAAGGTGGCTATCGGCCGTCACGCTCCCCCAGCGAATGAATGGGGATGTGGTTTTCGCCAGTCGTATCGGCGGATTCAATGAAGCCAATCGTTTGATTGGTGTAATCGTATGGGCGTTTTCCGAATAGAAACGCGACCACCCCAGCAGGCTGGCCCCTACTGAGGGTTGGTTGGGATCGCTCGGGATCAAGTTCACGTAGTACGCGTTCCGCACCATCTGCGGATAACTCACCAATGGCCGGAACATCCGCGTAAAGTTGAGGGAAGTCATTCATCTTGTTTGCGTGCTCTTTCGATGATCGCCAAGGAGTGAAGAGGAATCACACGAGCCAGTTGGTCAAGCTCGATGCTGCGGCGCCTGCACCATGCCGTTTCCAATGTCGCTGAAGCGGGCATTGGAGATGAACCTCGCCGAAGTCAGCGTTTTGGCGGCCAGGTTCGTGCTGGTGATCACTCCGGTGAGTTCTTTCTGTTGCTGGGCCCAGAGTGCCGCGCAGCCAGCCACGTGAGGCGTTGCCATGCTGGTTCCGCTGATTGTGTTCAAAGCACGATCACCTCCGATCCATGAGGACGTCACCGCCACCCCCGGCCCGCTGAGATTACAGCCAGTGTTGGAGAAACGTGCGACACTCAATTGGCCGTCCTGAGAACGTTGCAACGCTCCGACCGCGATCATGCCGTCGCCCGCAGAAGGAGGAGCTACGGCGATTTGGTAGCGAGGACGCTCGCTCTCGTTTCCTGACGCGGCAACAATCACCGCAGCTTGCGCAAATGAATTGGAGCTTGCCAGCATCGCGGTCAGTCGACTGAACAGGTTGACATTTGCGCGATATTCCTCCAATGCCATCGAGGTGGCGGGTTCCTTTTCCACGCCCCGATTCTCGATAAGCCATGCGACATAGCCGGGAAAATCAATTCCCAGTGACATTGAAATAACATTTGCTCCGTTCTCGTACGCCCAATTAATTGCGTTGACCAACGTCAGGGACGACCCACCGCCCGGACCAAGCACCTTGCCGATCAATGCCTTTCTC
>JBDNIG010000141.1:0-4044 GCA_041688415.1 Rhodopirellula sp.
GGGCACAACTCGCTGTTTGTAGGCGCGTTCGATCCCCGGTTGAAGGTTGTGGTGACGAGTTCCGGCTTCGATTCGTTTCTCGATTACATGGACGGCGACCCAACCGGCTGGTGCCAGACCCGTTACATGCCGCGGATTGAAACGGTCTTTGACAAGGACCCGCGAAAGCTGCCGTTCGATTTACCCGAAGTGCTGGCTGCCATCGCTCCACGCCATCTTTACGTCCACGCCCCGCTGAGCGACACGAACTTCAAGGTTGACTGCGCCCGCCGCTGCGTCGCGGCAGCGAAGCGGGTGTACGAGCTGTTCGACGCCGAACCGAATCTCGTCGCCGTCTACCCGGAAGGCGAACACGGCTTCCCACCGGACCAGCGCGAGGCTGCCTATCGGTTCATCGACGAAGTCTTGCAGTGGCATCCGCCCGAGAACTGACTCGGCAAGCGTAGTATTTCGCTGGCGGGGTGTTTATCATACCGCCGTCGGTCGCGTGAAAACAAGCTTCAGACTTGATGCACTCGCCGCCAAGAATATCGTTCGATCGGTGGAGCGTCCTCCGATCGGAGTCTATGAGGATGTGATCGAGTTACAACGATTTCACAAAGAATTGAGGGATGCGAACATGAATAATGGGAACGGACGGTGGTTTTTAGCGATGTTGCTGCTGCAGGCTGTCGTCATGCACGCGACGACACGCAGTGCGGATGGGGCGCATCAAGAGTGGCTCAATGCCAAGGACTGTGGCGCGTCGGGATCGAAGTACGAGACCGCCGCCTCGACCGAGGCAGGCTCGCGCCGGATCACGGTGGCGGACGCAGGCGACTTTGCGGTGGGACAAGGCGTCATGGTGTCGAAGGCCAACATCCGGTACCTGCCGACAAAACTATGGGGGGCCTGCCAGACTTACCGAAACTCAAAACCGGTGAACGGTTCCGTTGAGATCCGAGGCTATGACGGCAGCGAGGGGAGCTGGGTGACCTATGTGCTCGACATCAAACCCTCTCCCAAACCCGCCTTCCGGTGGACCGCCGACCTCGGGCGTACCTGGCATCCGGAACAGCCCATCACTCATGATTGGCAGCCGTTGGAGGGCGGCATCGAGGTGCGTCTGAATGCGCGTGACTGGGAGACCGGCTACGTGATTGCTATCGGGGCGCGCGACCAGTTGATCAGCCAGATCGAGAAGATCGAGGGTAACGTCCTCACGTTGAGCGACCCGGCCAACCGGACGGTGAAAGACGCTGTGGCCCGCCACAACGACACCACCGCGCTCCAGACGGCAGTCGACCAGGCGCTCAAAGAGAAACGCAACCTCTATGTCCCGATCGGGCATTATCGGATGGCCCACGGACTCCGAGTGAACGATCCCGCCGCAATCACGATCGAGGGCGCGAGCGCCGTGGACACCGTACTCGACATCAGCGAGGGCGTGGGCAGCTGTATCTCTCTCAAGGAGGGCACCGAGGCCACCATCCGCAATTTTCGGATGATCGGGTTCATGGGTTTCAAAGAACGCGATATGGCCGGCGGTATCAAGGTGCATGGTTCCACTGGGATATGGGGCTTCGGACTGAAGCCCTGCAATGCCGTTACGATCATGAACACCGAACGCGTGCTGGTCGAGAACTGCCATGCCAGCCGGATGTCCGGCGAATGCTTTGTGGCGTCGGGCCGTAGCCGCGGTGCGGTGAAGCCTGGCCGTTCTCACACTAAAAAAATCACCTACCTGCGATGTTCCGTGACCGATTCGGCGCGCAACGCCTTCAATGACGTGATGTGCGGTATCGAAAACACGGATGTCCTGCACTGCCGGATCGTCGATGTCGGCGGCTGCTCATGGGAGGGTGCCTCGCGCTTCGTCACGTTCGCGGGCAACTATGTCCGCAATTCCGGCACGGTGGCGATCGGCAATCTCGGGCCAGCCAACCGGGACGACACGTACCCTAGCCTCGGCTCCGGACAAATCATTGTTGCCGACAATGTGTTCGAGGGCGGTGTATCCTACGGCGGCTGCGCCATCCGCTCGGCGCGCGGGGCGACGCAGGTCATCGTGCGCAACAACCTCTTTATCAATTTCGGATCGGCAGCCGTCGAGGTGGGCGGGGGCAGTATTGGCAATACCTATCCTTCCGCCAACACCACCGTCACCGGGAATATTTTCGACATGACCGCCGTCGACCAGGAAAGTACCGCGAGGACCGCGATCCTTATCTGTTCCGATGACTCGATTGTCAGCGACAACCAGATCTACGTCCGTGGGACAAACGACGCCTTGGTCACGGGCATCCGGCTGCGCGAGCCCGCCGTGAACGCGATCATCCATGACAATCTGGTGCGCAACTGCGGAAAAGGCATCGAAAGCACTGCTGCGCGGACAGCGGTGAAGAAAATTGTGGATGAGGCGACCTTTGATGCAGCATACGGCCCCGTTCCCCTCGGATGGCAACCGCATTTGTATCGTGGCTGGACCCTCTCCTGGTTCCGGGGCGGGAAACTCATTGGCTCATCAGAGATCGAATCTTTCGAGCCGCTGGCCTCGCGGTTCAAGCTGAAGCAACCGGGCGACATCAAGAAAGGTGACATGTTCGAAATCCGGGCGGACGCGGCGAACTGGAACATCCACGACAACACGATCGACGGCTGCCTCATGCCAATCACCCTCGACTCACCGGGGAGCGCCACGTCTTTCGTCAAAGGTAACCTGATCACGCGGGGAGGTGCCGACGACGCGAAGCAGGCGATCCGGAAAGTGCGTGGGCAGTTTCAGTCAGACGGGAACCAGATCAACGGTTTTGACGAAGAAAAATAAAAGCGAATCAAGTGAAACGCATGGAGTGTTCGGTACGAATTCGTCACGAGGCAAACAAATGTGATGACGTTGAATAGCACGGGCGTACGTTCAGCCATCGATTCAAAGCTGGTAAAACCAACCTTCCGGAAGGATCTTGAGTTGCAGCGACAGGCCCCCTTTGTAGTTGAAGTAGGTTAGGTACGCATCCGAGCCAATCCACGTGACCGCTGGATAAGCCCATGCATCATCTGCGGCATCCTCAACGGCGCGGATATGCGTCCACGTTTCCCCTTCATCACGGGAGATTCCTGCAACCAATGGATTGCGTTTCCTCGCACCGGGGTTGCGATTCCAAATCGCCAGCAAATCACCCGAGGCGGGAACTCGGCTGATCGATACCGGTGCCGCCGTACCTACCAACTCAGTAGCCAGCGGATCGCTCCAGTTCTCGCCACCGTCTTTGGAGAGGCTCTTGTACTGGCCGCCCAGCCCGGTCCGCATCAACATCAACACGTCCCCGTTCCTAAGCTCCACGCAAGCAGGCTCGAAGGACTCACCACCGGCTGGTTGAACGCGTTGCGAGGCGCGCCAGCTTTTTCCATCGTCATCGGAAATATAGCAGTAGCTATCTCCACCCTCCCATGCTTCAAGCAGAATTCGCCCTGTCCGCAGGCGGATCGATCGACCATTCGTCAGGCCAGTGTATTTGCCGGCCGGGCTCAATTGTTTCGCGGCACCGAAGGTTTGGCCTTCGTCTGATGACGTTCGCATCATCACTCGGCAATCCGTGCTCTGCGTATTCTTCTGGCAATAGAACAACGCGATCTCCCCGTTCTTCAGACGCAGGAAGTTAACTTCCATGACGTTCATCTCGCCGTCGTTCTCGACCAGCGTGTACCTCTGTCCCCAGGTTCGTCCACCATCGTTCGAGATCTTCCCGGAGATCCGTGCCGGACCGTGATCCGCTCCGCTGCCGGCATAGAATTCTGTCCATCCAAGCAGCAACGCACCGCTCTTCAACGCCACGATGGCCGCTTCACTGTTGCGCGGATTATCGGGCCCCACCGGAACCACGGTCAGCGTGAACGGATCGGCCGCGTGGGCTCCGGACATGACGGACAGCCAAAGCATCGCGTTGATCATGCAGTGAATCGTCCATCGTCTCAGTTTAAACATCACTCGTGTCTTTCTTGAAGGCTGGATTCCTGAGGAATTGTCGTCGACTAGACCTCAATCAAGCGAACGTCGATTGCAAA
>JBDNIG010000142.1:0-9482 GCA_041688415.1 Rhodopirellula sp.
CGACGTCGGTATCGAGACGGTACCGACAATATCAACTTCCTGTTGCAGGCGCAGCGACGTGTGGTGCTATCCGAAGTCGAGTTCTATCGCACGATCTCGAACTACAATCTCGCCATCCGCGACTTCCACCAACAAAAGGGATCCTTGCTCGCCTACGCCGAAATCGGCTTGGCCGAAGGCGGCTGGTGCCCAGGAGCCGACGAAGATGCGTACGAACTCGGTCGATTCCTAGAGCCAAGTTGTCACCCTGAGGATATCTGCGTGCCGCGCCCGATCAGCTCGGGACCATTCGATCCCTCAGCCACCCAGCCATCATTGGGGGCCGCCGGGTTCTCGAATGACGATATGATCGATGTCGGTATCAGTTCCCCCGGCGACTCTGAAAACACAACGATGGAGTCACCAATCGAGACTGAGTGAGCCACCAAATAAGCAACCAATCACGACCGGTCGCACGTAGCGGGAGCAGAACGATTTGCACTGACTATCTGATTATCGAAAAACCGCCAATTGCGGTACGTGGTCGCTCAAGGCAAATGATTCCTTGTCGGCAATGTTCAATCGAAACGCACCCTCGAATAGTGGCCTTGATTCGGCGACTTGATTGGCGATCGGTCCAGCGGCCATAACAAAGTCAATTCGCCGCGTCGGGGAGTCCGATTTGAATGTGAAGCCTTCGCCCTTACCCACCTTGGAAAACGTGTCCACCCAGCCAGCGTCGATCCAAAGCTTGTATTCTTCGGAGTCCGGTCCGTGGTTCAGATCACCCATCAGGAGCATGGACTTGCCACTATCGAAGTCTGGCTTCATTGATTCGATCATTCGAGGAATTTCCCTGAGCCGTCGTGTCGGATCAGGGGTCGGAAAGAGATGTGCCGAGTGAGCGACGAGCGGATCACCGTTTGAGAGTTTGACCGTGGCTCGCCCCCAATGTCGGGTGAACAAATCGTCCTGCTTGTCACCCTTCACGGGAGCATTTTGAGATTCGATGATCTCGAATTTGCTGAGCAGCGTTCCCGGCCAATTACCACCGCTCGGAAATCGCACGTGATTCATCCCAAGAAGCTCGGCAACTTCTTTGGTCAGTGCCTCTTTCGGCGATTCTGAGAAATTGATGATGTCGGGATCGTGCAGAGCCAGTTCCATCGCCAATCGCTTCGCCATTTGCCCTTTCGCGACAGCCTGTTTGGCCAATGGTCGTTCGTGGGGCCAGCCCTTGAGTTTGTAGATGTTGTATGCGATGACTCGAAGCGATGGCACGGGCGACTCGGCCGCCAGCAAATTGCTGTTGGCCAGGGCAAGGCTGCCCCCGAGTGCTGAGCAGAATTGTCGGCGTGATAATGACATGGTGTCTCCTTGTTGGAATTTTCAGTGATACCCATTCAAAGAATCGTCGGCAGCAATAGGCCTGGTTGTGTCAATCGAGATGCCGGGCACGACGTGTCATGATTTCCAGTTGTAGTTCGCTTGTTTACAAAATCCTTCGACCGCAATCGTTCCGTTGGCATCAAGGCGCATCGTCGAATATCCATTGTTGTCGGTGCCCGAGCCTTCGATCATCGCGACCAACGTGCAGTAGTGAATTCCTTCGATGGAGTTCACATCGTTGCGGTGGTTGTGTCCCTGGAACACCGCCAACACGACCCCAGAATCCTCCAGCACCCGGCGAACGTCGGCGCAATTCTTGACGCCGTAATGGTTGCTGACGTCGAGTCGTTGATGGGCAAATACGATCACCGGTTTGCTGGTTGCCTTCAGGTCGGCTTCCAGCCACTCAAGTTCAGCAGGTGGGATATTGGCATCCGTCCATACCGAATTTTTGCGTCCATACGGTTGCCCATCGCTTCGGAAACAGGAGTCGAGCACGACAAAGTGATACCCGCCCCGGTCAAACGAATAGTACGACTCTTCCTGTCCAACGCTGCCAAGAAACTCTTCCTTTTTGAGCGTGTCGACGCAGTGATTCCCCAAGACATAGTGACGGTCTTGACAGATGGTCGAGAATTCACCGTCAATCGTCTTCAAATACCGCAACTCAGTCTTGACGGAGTCGGCGGCGTCAATCAGATCTCCGAGTTCGACAGTGAATGCGAGTTTGTCTTGTTCGAATTGTAGAGCAGCATCTTGGAGCTTACCAATTGTCTCGCGATAATATCGATTACCTGCCGCCGGCTTGTCGGCGTAGTGCAAATCGGTAATCAGACCGATCTTCAATGGCGATTCGGTTTCTTCGGCAAACAGCGTCGAGGGAGCAGCCGAGGCCGTTGCCAAAAGAAGCGTTCCGTTCTGAAGCAATGCTCTGCGTCCTAGTCGTCGATCATGGATACTCATGGATGCCTTTCGGTTGGGTGATGGTTTCGATTGACTTGTTCCAGACGAGCCTGTGCGAAACCACAAGCTGAGTGGCGTTGCTTTCTGAAACTCAGTGGGTATTGAGTGTCGATAAAATCCGAATTGCAAACGGACCGTCGACGAGCGAACGCTCCCTCTCATAGTGAAAGTGTCCGACTCTGTGTGCCTGCGTTTCCTCGGCGGTTAGCTTCCGGCAATGCCTGGGGTTGCGCAGTCGCCTACGGGGTCAATTGAAGATTCATGCCGCTTTTACAGTTGAATTGCGATCAGCCGGCAGGAGCGAGGGGCTGATTCACTGGCGAACTTTGCTTCCATCGCCTCCACCAAGAATTGATACCCATTATCGGCCCGGCAAGATACCGGATCGCTGGCGGTTTGTTAACCAGATCTGCGACGACTCAGTAGTTAGTGTCTGTCCGGAGACTCGCAAAGCACGTAATTTACCACGGAATTTGATAAAAAGCTCCTCGAAGATCGAACTCTGTTGAGGGTTCGCGCGTTGGAATTGTTGACTATTTCTTTTTAGCGACAGTCGTGGGCTAACGCACCGCCTTCTTGTTGGCAACGAAGTAATCGACATGTTCGGCAGGCAACGTCTGATTTCCCAAGATCAAATCGGACGCGCGTTCGGCCAGCATCATCACCGGCGCATAAATGTTTCCGTTGGTGACATACGGCATCACCGAGGCATCGACGACCGACAGTCCTTCCACTCCATGCACCGCCATCGTCTCGGGGTCGACGACGGAGAGTTCATCGACACCCATCTTGCAAGTACACGAGGGGTGCAATGCCGTTTCCGCATCGCGAGCCACCCAATCCAAAATCTCCTCGGGCGTGTTGACCGAGGGTCCGGGCGAGAGTTCACCCGCGTCGAAATCGTCCAGTGCAGACTGACTCAAAATCGATCGAGCACACTCGATCGCTTCGATCCATTCGCGTCGATCCTCTGGCGTTGACAAATAGTTGAACTTCATGCTCGGCGGGGCGGCCGGATCGGTCGAAGTGATCTTCACCGTTCCCCGCGAATTGGAGTACATCGGCCCGATGTGAACTTGATACCCGTGCCCACACGCCGGTGACGATCCGTCGTACCGCACGGCCAGCGGCAAGAAGTGAAACATCAGATTCGGATAGGCCACTTCATCGTTACTACGAGTGAATCCGCCCGCCTCGAAGTGATTGGTCGATGCCGCACCGGATCGAAACAGCAACCACTGCAACCCAAGTTGCGGTTTGCGATACCACTTCATGTACGGGTTCATTGACACCTTCTGTTTACAGGCGTGTTGAACATAGACCTCCAAATGATCCTGCAAGTTCTCGCCAACACCGGGCAAGTCGTTGATGACGTCGATCCCCAACTGGCTCAACTCCGCCTCATTGCCAATCCCAGACAACTGCAACAACTGAGGTGAATTGATCGCACCGGCACACACGATCACCTGGCCACCGAAAAACTTCTGACCGTTGGCCTCGACGCCCGTGATGCGTTTGCCATCGGAAAGCAACCGCGTCGTCAAAATCTGCGTCTTGAGCGTTAAGTTTTTTCGCGACTTGATCGGATGGTAATAGGCACGAGCGGCGCTCAACCGCCGGCCCCGACGGATATTGCGATCGAAGAGCGCAAACCCCTCTTGTTGAAAACCGTTGACATCCTTGGTACGCGGATATCCGGCTTGCTCTGTGGCGGCGAAAAACGCGTCGAACAGCGGGTTGGTTCCCGGCCCACGTTCCAGTTCCAACGGGCCATCGTCGCCACGGTATTCATCACCACCCGCCAAGCAGTTCTCCATCTTTTTGAAGTACGGTAGACAATGTGAAAAGTCCCAATTATCCATCCCCGGATCGGCGCCCCACCGTTCAAAATCCATCGGATTGCCGCGTTGGAAAATCATGCCATTGATACTGCTCGATCCGCCCAACACCTTGCCGCGTGCATGGAAAATCCGACGCCCTCCCATGTATGGCTCGGGATCGGATTGGTAGCACCAATCGTATCGCTTGTTACCGATCGGAATCGTCAGCGCCGCGGGCATGTGAATGAACACATCCCACCAGTAATCGGGTCGCCCCGCTTCCAGCACCAGCACGCGATTGGCCGGGTCAGCGCTCAAGCGATTCGCCAGCACGCAGCCAGCCGAACCGCCACCGACGATGATGAAATCGTACTGCACTACAAATCTCCCGTTTCAACGTAGACTGTCTTCAATTGAGTGTAGTGCTGGATCGCCCACTCTGAGTTCTCGCGACCAATTCCCGAATGTTTGTAGCCACCAAAGGGAACCTCGATCGGAGTGATGTTGTAGGTATTGATCCAACAGGTCCCCGCCTGGAGTTGCGAGACAACACGATCGGCGCGATTCAGGTCGTTGGTAAAGACACCTGCCGCCAAACCAAATTCCGTCGCGTTCGCTCGTGCGATCACTTCATCCTCATCGGAGAACGAGAGCAGACTGAGCACCGGTCCGAAAATTTCTTCTTGAGCGATCGTCATGTCATCACGGCATTTCGCAAAGATAGTGGGTTGGACGAAATTGCCTTGCTCGCCGACTTGATTTCCGCCACAGATCAACTCAGCTCCTTCCTGTTTTCCCTTGGCGATATATTCCAAGACCAACTTACAATGTTCCGGACTGATCAGCGAGCCGACCTCGGTCTTCGGGTCGAGCGGATCACCGATCACGAGTCGCTCTGTCGCTGTTTTCAATTGCTCGAGGAACAAGTCGCGAATCTTGTCGTGAACAAACACGCGAGTCCCGTTGGAACAGATCTCACCCTGCGTATAGAAATTGGCAAGCAGGGTCGCCTTGACCGCGTTTTCGATATTCGCATCGTCAAAAATCACCAGCGGCGACTTGCCGCCGAGTTCCAGCGTCACATGTTTGAGCTGGGGTGCCGCATCCGCCATGATCCGTTTGCCAGTTTCGACACCGCCGGTGAGCGAAACTTTTTCAATACCTGGATGCTCGACCAGCAATTGGCCCGTTCGCTGGTCACCCAACACGACATTGAATAGTCCATCGGGCAATCCCGCATCGCGAAACGTGCGTGCGAGTTCGATTGCCGTTAGCGGAGTCAACTCGCTCGGTTTGAAAATCATGGCGTTGCCCGCTGCCAGCGCCGGAGCGGCTTTCCAACAAGCGATTTGCAGCGGGTAATTCCACGCACCGATCCCCGCCACCACGCCCAACGGTTCGCGGATCGTGTACGCGTAGTTCTTGCCCAACCGGTGGTATTCACCTTTGATCGTTGGCGCGATCCCGGAAAAATACTCCAACGCATCAGCACCCGATTGCACATCGACCACGCCTGCTTCGGAAATCGGCTTCGCGGTATCGTAGACCTCCAGGGTTGCCAATTCGTCGTTCCTCTGCCGCAACAAGTCGGCGGCACGACGCAGGATCCGACCACGCTCGGTCCCCGTCATCCCTCGCCATGATTTCTGAGCGGCGGCGGCACTTTCGACAGCGGCATTTACCTCCGCATCGAGTGACAATTCGACATCACAGATCTTTTCATTCGTGGCCGGATAGTACGTAGCCAAACATTCGCCCGAACTCGATGGGTGTGACGTCCCATTGATATAGCACTGCTGCGTCTGTTTTGAGATCATATTTCGCGAGTCCTTAATGAACGTGTTTTTGATATTCCGCTGGCCAGTCTTGAAACGACAATGATCGTCAACAATCCCGCCAGCATGCTGGTCGTGCGGAACGGGAAATTGACGACACCATCGGCATCGACCATCGGATAGGGGATGAATCGAGGCAGCCCCAATGCTGGCTCGCCTCCGCCGAGTCGCAACGTGACCGCGACGATGAAACCCGCCAAACTGCCTGCCGCGTTGGCACGCCGATCGAACAACGCCGTCACCAATTGGGCAAACAGGATACAGTAGACGAAGTCGCTGCACAAAAACCATAGCTCATAGACACTTTGGATTTTCAAGGCGAGCAATGTCGCGGTGATGCCAACAATCCAGATCAGTCGCCGAACAATCACCTTCAGCGGCGTGGCGGACGGATTGCCTTTGGTCAACGGTCGGTAAACGTTCCACGCGCCCATCGAAGAGGCCGACAAGACCGACGAATCGACGCTGCTCATCACGGCCGCCGCGAGCGCGCCCAATCCGATCGTGGCCACGATCGGTGGTGCAAGATGTTTGAGGACATACGGCAGTGCGATCGCCGAGCTTTCAGGCCCCGCTAAACCCATGCTGGCCCAGTCCGTTGTCGCGCAGATCATCCCAATCGCCACGGCGGGTAGGGATGCGATCAAGCACAACCCACCCGCACCGATCGATAGCCACGCTGCGGTGTTTTCATCCTTACTTGAGAGCACACGCTGAAAGTAGACGTGCCAGGGAATCCCACCGAACACGAGTAGCAACGCATAGTCCCACCATAGGTAGAACGAATCGCCCCAATCCCGCGACGGAAACAACGATGCCGAATCGCCCATCTTTTCTTGATAGGCGGCGAACAGCCCCGTGAACCCCGAATCGGGCATCACAAACGGCAGCGCCAGCAGCAGTCCAATCATCAGAATTGCCAACTGAAACACGTCCGTCATCGCGACCGCCCGCATTCCACCGAGCGCGGTGTAGGCAATCGCGATTGCTGCGCTCAGTATGATCGAAAGACTGAAGTTGATCCCCAAGATGAATCCGAACGTCGTCCCCAACGCCGTCAAAATCGCGGCAGTCCAAAACACTTCCCCCAATACCGCTGGGATGTACAACACCGCCGCCATCGCTTGACCGAAACGATCCTCCAGCGGATCGAGCATGGTCGTGTAGTTTCGACGCCGCATCGGTCGGGCAAAAATCAATCCGCCCAAAACAAGACTCAGTGCATAACCCCACGGGGCTTGTGCCCACGCCAACCCGGAACTGTAGACCGACTCGGCGGTCCCATTGATGAACCCACCGCCAACCCACGTCGCCGTCATCGTCAGCAGCGCCATCGCCATTGGCAGCGATCGCCCGGCGAGCAGCATTTCCTCCACTCGCTTGTCGTCATTGCGGGCGGCGGACAACCCCAGCGAGAACATGGCCGAGTAGAAGAAAGCCAGCGCCAGATAGCCACCCCAAAAAAGCTGGCCGTTGATCCGATGCAGCAATACCCCCAGCAGAATGAGAGCAACAAACAGCACGCCGCCCGCAACGATCGAACGAATTCGATGTCGGATGATGGGGATCGCGGTGTCAGGCTGCTGGTCCATTGATGCTCCTTGGCTCACGACGATGGTAACGTGAGGCTCATTGCTGCCGGAGACATCGCCCCGTCTTGTACGGAAGCTGATCTTATTTGCAAATGTGTAACACGAGTGCTCTCGGTGCGAACGACCGCAACTAGCCCGCAATCAAGCGTTCGGCCGACGGGAGAAAGTGAAAGAACTTCGAAAACTCTTTGCGTCTCCCGTATGCGCCGGAGGTCTTAAACAATTCCTTCCATACGCGCGAACGAGGGTTTCGAACGAACGCATAAATTAGGCCGGCAGTTGCGAAAACGCAACCTGGAGTCGGAAAAGGGGAGCGGGTCGAGAAAAGGGGAGCGATGGTAATTTCAGGAATCGTCCTCCGCTCCTCTTTTATTCGTCCTTTGCGACATTTGCGACGTCATGCTACGTTACGCCTGGGACGCTGTGTGACTTCAGGAACGCTGTCTCCTGATCATTCACCCCTCCTTTCCTCCAGAAGCTTCCATGCTTTCCGAATCGGTAGCCTCGTGAAAGTCCCTCCGCGTATCAAACCACTTATCGAAGACGGGCTCGTCGACAAAGTCTTGGGCTCACTGATGAGCGGCAAAGAGGCCCAGGTCTTCCTGGTGCGTTGCGGCGACGAGACTCGCTGTGCCAAGGTGTACAAGGATGTGGCCAAACGCAGTTTCAAGAACGCGGTGCAGTACCAGGAGGGCCGAAAAATCCGGAACAGCCGCCGACAAAGGGCGATCGAAAAGCGTTCTAAATTTGGCCGAGATCAACAGGAAGTCGTTTGGCAACGGGCCGAAGTGGACGCGTTGTACAAACTCGCCGATGCGGGTGTCCGAGTCCCCAAGGCATACGGTTTCTTCGATGGCGTGCTATTAATGGAGCTAATCACCGATGGCGGCGGCGTGGCACCGCGGCTGAACGACATCACAATGTCGGCCGAACAAGCCATGAAAGATCACGCCACAGTCATGACCTATGTGTTGCGTATGCTGTGTGCCGGGTTAGTGCACGGCGATCTCTCCGAATTCAATGTCCTGCAAGAGGAAACGGGCCCCGTCATTATCGACTTCCCACAAGTCGTCAATGCATCAGGGAACAACAATGCGAAGACCATGTTGCAGCGTGACGTTCGAAACATCACGCAGTACTACGCGCAATATGCTCCGGAGCTAGCGGAATCCCACTACGCCGAAGAGATGTGGGAACTGCACGAAAAGAGTGAACTGAGCCCCGATCTGAAACTGACCGGCAAATTCGAGTTTTCAACGAAGGCAGCCGACGTCGATTCAGTCCTACATATGATCGACATTGCGTACGAAGAAGAACTGGCCCGACAAGACCGATTAGAAAACGGCTGAGACGGTCAACGAACAGTCGGATGAAGTTGGTCCCGCGGTGGAATTCTCTGAGCGTCGGACCCGCAGCAAGGAATTCCCGTAGGTGTTGATTCCGCATGGCAGAGCCGAGTGCTGTTGGGGGCACCGGGCTGGGCTGGCAAATATCACGGCTTGGTGGGCAACTGGGCAAGTTCGGCATATTCCGTTCCGTTACGAAGTTGCGCCAGAGGTCAGGGAAATGAAAAAGTTAAATTGAAAACTGAAAAATGCAAAATCACCACCGAATCGTATTTTGCATTTTTCTATTCTCATTTTTCATTTTTCAATACTTCCCGCGTTCACCAAGATTCCGTATCGCACAATTCAGTGAGGCTTCCACATTTTTGACGGCCCAGCACCGGGCGGCACCGCCAACCCGCCGCGTACCGGCCCGTTGATTTAAACTGAGATACGAACGCTATTGTTTAACCGTCAGCCGTAGGCGTACGCTGAGGGCGATACGCACGCCTTCGGCTCGGTTATTAACTCCACACAGCAATACCAGGATCCAATCCAGTGAGCGGCAAGGCGCTAGCC
>JBDNIG010000013.1:0-3713 GCA_041688415.1 Rhodopirellula sp.
CACGACCGGTGTGGTCGTGTTCTGTCGCACCGCGGCGGCAGCCGCCATCGTGCAGCCGCAGTTCGAAAGTCGGCAAGTCGAGAAGCACTACCTCGCTCGCGTCCAGGGCCACGTGCCGTGGCACGAGTACCGGTGCGAGTTGGAAATCGGCGACGCGAAATGCTTTGGCAACACGAACACTGCTGGAGCCCGCGTCACACATCGAAGCGGCCAACCTGCCGAGACGCTGTTTCACTGCCTCGATCGTTTCGATGACGGAACGTCGCTGTTGCAAGTCTCACCGATCACCGGACGCACGAACCAAATTCGCGTGCATGCCGCTGCGATCGGATTTCCCATCGCGGGTGATCCGTTCTACGCCACGTCGCATGCCAAGAAATCGGGACCGGATGGACGGCGAACCCAAACTCTGGGAGTTGATGAGCCAGCGATGTGCTTGCACGCCTGGCGGCTCAGCTTGGTTCATCCAGGGACGCCGGACCAGATCGCTTTAGAAAGCCAAACCACGGGCTGGAAGCCTATGCCACATCCAAACACAGGCTGGAAGCCTATGCCACTGACGTTTGAGAGCACGCCACCGGATTGGGCGAAATGGAATCACGCACGATGAATCTCGAGAACGGCCGTGTCGGCGTTGAGGTTGGGATCGTCGCTCGCGTCGATATGACGGGATTGACTGACGTCCCAGTAGATCTCGCGATCGACCGTCACGCCCATCTCGATCAGGAGGTCATGGACGTCGGCGATTGTGGGGAACCGTCGATTGGGCGTGTCATGCCACGAGAAATCAAACGCACCGGCGGCGCGAGGTGATCGTCCGCGAGTCACATAGTCCTCTCGGAGCACGCGGTAGGCGAAGTTGGGAAAGCTGATGATTGCTTTCTTGCCCACGCGTAATATTTCCTCCAGCAGCGCGACGACGTTATCGACCGCCTGCAGCGTGGCGTTGAGCACGACCACATCGAATTGGTCGTCGATGAACGCGGGCAACCCGTTGTTGAGGTCATAGTCGATCACGTCGATACCACGCATCGCCGTCGACAGAATATTCTCTTGGGCAACCTCCACGCCCATCAAACGCATCGGTGTGCCGGCGTGCCGATCACGGATCGCCGCCAGCAATTCGCCGCATCCGCAACCGAGATCGAGCACGCTGTCGCCCGATGGAATGATTTCTAAAATGGACTCTTCGGCAACCGTGAGCTGCACCGGGGGATGCCGCTCGGATCGTCCGTTGTTCGCAGCGACATCCATCCGGGCCTGCTCAGTCGATGGTCGCAGTCGTTCTTGCACGAGCGGTCCGTACGTCGCCATATCACGGGCGATCAAGAACGCATCGTGACCGGCGTCCGTGGTGATCTCCGCAAAGGTCACGCGTTTATCCAGTGCGGTTAATGCGTTGACGATCTCGCGGCACTGAGCGGGCGGGAACAACCAATCGCTGCTGAAACTGATTAGCAGGAAATCGCAGGTACACTCGTCAAAGGTTTCCATTAACCTCAAGCGATTGCCACCGAGATCGAACAGGTCCATCGCCATCGACAGCGTGATGTAACTGTTGGCGTCGAAACGCGTCGTGAATTTTTGACCTTGGTGGGCGAGATAGGATCCGACGCTGAATCGCTGCTCGAAATCGGATGCGATGTGACGTGGGTCGTGGCGATCAGGATCGAACTTGGCTTCCATTGCCGCGACGCTCAAGTACGTGATATGGCCGAGCATGCGGGCAATCGCCAGTCCCGTGACGGGCCGGTTGGGGCGGTCGTAATACTGGCCACCGTGGAAATGCGGATCGGTTTGAATCGCATTGCGGGCGATCACGTCGAACCCGAGTGCTTGGCTGGTCAACCGCGGCGACGTGGCGATGGCGATGCAGGTATGCGTGCAGTCGGGATAGCGACTGACCCACTGCAGCGCCTGGTGGCCGCCGAGCGAACCGCCAACGATGGCTCGCCATTTCGTAATCCCTAAATAATCGGCCAATCGCCGTTGGACTTCGACCATGTCGCCGATCGTGATCCGCGGAAAGTCCGCTCCATACGGCCGATCGCCCACCGTCGACCGATCGCCCACTGCCGACCGACGGCCCATTGTCGACCGACGGCTCCGCCCGTCGTGAGCTTCTGTCGACCGGCTCATTGTCGACCGACGGCTCCGCCCGTCGGAAGTTTCTGCCGACCGACGGCTCCGCCCGTCGTGAGCTTCATCCACCCCCAAATCACTTTCACCTCGCAAATCACTCTCACCGCGCAGATCACCCGGCCCCGTCGTCCCCTGACAACCACCGAGCACGTTCGGGCAGACGACGAAAAAGCGATTGGTATCGATCGGCATGCCGGGGCCGATCAAGCCATCCCACCACCCCGGCTGATCATGCTCGTCGTGGCGGGCGGCATGGGAATCACCCGAGACGGCATGACAGACCAAGACCGCATTGGAGGCGTCGGCGTTGAGCGTCCCCCACGTCTCGTAGCAGCACCGGATTCGTGGCAACTCGCCGCCTCGCTCGAGCACGAGCGGCTCATCGAACCACACCGTTTGCGCGTGCGCGAGCGGCTGATCGCTGCGGATATCGTCGGTACTCAATCGCTCTTCGCTCACCGACATACCTCACGCAGTAGCTGCGGCCAACGCTTGCTTCAGATCATCGATGATATCGGCAGTGTCTTCGATACCGATCGACATGCGGACGTATTCCGGGCTCACACCGGCGCGTCGTTGCTCATCTTCGGTGAGCTGTTGGTGCGTGGTGCTGGCGGGATGAATCACGAGCGTTTTGGCATCGCCGATGTTGGCCAAGTGCGAACAGAGCTGGCAGGCGTTGATGAACTTTTTGCCCGCTTCGGCACCACCCTTGATGCCGAATCCGAGGATCGCACCCCGGCCGTCGGGGAGATACTTCTGAGCGTTAGCGTAGTGCTTGTGTGACTTCAGGCCGGGGTAGTTCACCCATTCCACGGCATCATGGGCCTCGAGGAATTCGGCGATCGCCATGGCGTTCTCGCAGTGCCGTGGCATCCGCAGGTGCAGCGTCTCGACCCCCAACAAGGTCAGGAACGCGGCGAACGGGCTCATCGTTGCTCCGGTGTCGCGCAGCCAGTGCGTGCGAATGTGAACGTTGTAGGCGATGTTGCCCATCGGCCGCAGGTGTTCTTCGAAAACCGCACCGTGATAGGAGGGCGATGGGGCACAGAACTCGGGCCATTTCTCGGGATTGTCGGCCCACTTGAAATTGCCGCTGTCGACGATCGCACCGCCAATGTGAACACCGTGTCCGCCCAAGAATTTGGTCGTGCTGTAGATCACGATGTCGATGCCGTGCTCGAACGGGTCTGCCGGGAAAGTATCGCTCGATCGGAAGCCGTGTCGATCCCGTCGCTTTTGAGGGAGGCCAGTCGCGTAATCGGGAGGTATGTAGTGGATCACCGTGCTCATGCGCGCTCTGTTGGTGCTACACGTTAGCCCGTGTGGACCGCATACTTGTCTAAGCACACTGGCTGCAATCCCGTATTTTTGTTGTCCAGAACCCTGGAGCCAGTGAGCCTCCAACGCTCGTCGAAATTTTTCAACGACTTGTCTAAGCTCACCGGCGATATAATCATCTTTGTCCAAGCTTTTGTGGTGAACCGCTCTATCAGTACGCTGTACGACCTCGAAAGAGCGATTTGTGACGAGTATAATACGTATTCGTTCGACGAATTGGGGCTGGGACC
>JBDNIG010000143.1:0-13124 GCA_041688415.1 Rhodopirellula sp.
CGACCTCGGACTGCTCGGGGTGACCGAAGGCGATGAGCTCATCGGCTTCAATATCCTCGCCGGTGGCGGCATGGGGACGACGCCGAGCAAGAAAAATTGCTTCCCCGCGCTCGCCAAACGGCTGACATTCGTCAAAACCGAGCACCTGCTGCCAATCATTACGGCTGTCATTCTCGTGCAGCGTGATTTCGGAAACCGCTCCGATCGCAGTCAAGCGAGAATGAAGTACCTGATCAATAACCTGGGGGTCCCCGCGTTCCGGCAGAAGGTCGAAGACTATCTGTCGCAAGCCGAAGAAATTTGCGGCGTCGCCGATGGTACCGTGCCACGACCGCTACCCGAGCCTCACGCCGCCGACGTCAGTGGGCACAATGACCACTTGGGTTGGCATGAACAAGGTGACGGCAAATGGTTCCTGGGCCTGCCGATCGAGAACGGACGTGTCAAAGACGATGGCAAGCTGCAACTGAAGTCGTGTTTCCGCGTGCTCTTCAACGGCCACGTCAGCAATGCCCGGCTGACGCCCCAACAGAATATTATCTTGTGCGATATCGAACCGGAAAAACGCGACGAGATCGAAAAGATTTTGGCGGATCACGGTGTCGTTAGGATTGAGCAGATCAGTAATGCTCGGCGATTTTCGTTCGCCTGTCCCGCCCTGCCCACCTGCGGCTTGGCGGTCACCGAGAGTGAACGCGCCCTGCCGGGTGTGATCGACGAAATCGAAGCCGAATTGAGCGATTTGGGGCTGGCCGATGAGCAGTTCACCATTCGCATGACGGGCTGCCCCAACGGCTGTGCTCGCCCCTACAACGCCGACATCGGCTTGGTCGGCCGGAGCGTCGACGGCAAGTCGGGCGAAGGGCGATACACCGTGTTTTTGGGCGGGAACCTGCTCGGAAACCAAATGGCGGAGATCTACAAAGACCAAGTCCCACGTGGCGAACTCATCGCCACTTTGCGGCCCGTGTTCATCCATTTCAAGGAAAACCATCACCCCGGCGAGAGCTTTGGCGATTTTTGCCACCGGGTCGGCGTGGAAGCCTTGGGGCAAATGGCTGAAGCAGTCGTCGAGTGAGTCCGGCTTAACTAAAATAACCCTTGCCGATGGGATGATCATGCGTTTTTGCGTACCCGCGTTTCTGCTTCTACTCGCGGTGGGGGTCTGCACCGAGTCCCCAGCCCAGGACTCGAGAAAGTTACCGGACGAGTTTCGCACGATCGTGTGCGATGCGGCGATCGATGTCGATTCACCACTGCACGGATTGGCCCTCCGCGTCGTTGAGAAACAACGCTTTCGCGATCCGAAGTTTGACGAGTTTATTCGTCACGCACTGGGTTCGGAAAACCGAGAAGCACTGCTGACCGATCGTCAAATGGAGACGGTCCAACGGCTCATGCCGTACTGCACGCTGCCGAGCGATGAGCGCGTGCGGTTACTGCTCGACCAGCTCGAAGCCAGCCGCGATGCCCTCGGCTTCATGACCGCCAGCCGCGGTCGGACAATCGATCTCGCCAATGGCAGGTACGCACCGGCGAGAATTGTTGCCATTGCCGAATTGGCCCAGCACTACCAGCGTGAATTGCTCGCGGAGCTGAAGAAACGGCTCGATGCCGATCATCCGCACTGGATTCTCGTCTCGGCAGTCAATCTCGTGGGTGTGGATGGGCACGAGCTACTACCGCTGCTGATGAAGGCGGCCAAGAGCGATGATGTGCGTCTGCAGTATGCGGCGATCGACGCGATCAATCAGTTGGAAATGGAAAAACCGGAAGCCGGATCGGACCCGCAGGCGCAACGCCGCCGAGACGCTGCTACCAAGACCGCCGAGGCGATCATTCGCCGTTTCGATAAAGACGGCGACAATCGGCTCGACTCCAGTGAATGGGACGACACATTGTTTCCCGTCAGCCAAGCGGACAGCGATCAAGACGGTTTCGTCACCGCTGAAGAGCTGGGCGAATTCATGGAATCGCGACGCCGCCCCCGGTGAAGTCAGTGGGAACTCGAAATTCGCTTTCGACGGGCGGGCTTCTGCTTTGTTGCGGGAGTGTCGATTTCATTGCTGACGACTTCTATGACCGCTGGAGTGACATCATGACGCCGTCCCCAACGGGGGCAGCCCGATGACAGCCCCAGCCCATGGCACCGCCCTGTCAGTTAGACACAGATGCCGGTACGCCGAAGGCGTTATAGCGATTAGCCGGCGGTCGAGCGAAGCGAACACCGCCGGACAGGTGGAGAACCGACGCAATCGACCCTGAATGGGGTCGCAGATCGTCCACATGAGGCGCTGCGACCCCTTTCGAGGTCGTGTAGCCGGCTCAAATTCTTGACTGTAGGTGGCGATGCGCTTACCTACGGCTAATGGTGGACCGCTAAATTTTCGGGGTTGACGCTATTATTCTGCCTTACATTTTTATTCCAAGCGAAGCGAAAACCACACAGTCTCCCCTCTCCCCTGCTTCGGGGGAGAGGGGGGGACTGGGTAGGTTGGAAGCAGATCCGATTTGCATAGAGAGCGGAAGGAAACTTGCGCAAGCCAAAAATATGACAACCCCAAAGATTTAGCGGACCAGGCTAATGGCTGTAATCCCATCCGGGATAGTTGTGGGTGACTGACAGGGCATCGCCCTGGGGATTTGGGTAACAAAATGCTCAGCAAATAGGGCCGCCCCGTTGGGGCTACGGCGAGATTTGGGCGTCAAAAACCCCAGGCGATGCCTGGGGCTATCATAGGGCTTCCCCCATTGGGGCGTCGTCGCGCGATGTCGACTCAGCGTTGATAGAAAGCGTCAGCAATAAAATCGGGGTCGCCGGCGGCGGGAGCAATCAGTCGTGGAACTCGGCGACATGCCGTCAAATGCGGCTAATCGTGAAAGAGCCTGGGGAAACGCTGTGGCAGCTTCGCCACTGCACGTCCGCTTGCGTTTACGCCAAATCTTGAAATCTTCTACTGCCGCTACTTGACCCGCGACCGCACCAACCGTACTATGTGTAGCAGTACAGTTGTTCGTCCGGTTTCGGCGGAGGTTGGTGGATGCAAATTCGAGTGATCCCAGGCAGCGGTGCCGCGATCTATCGCCAGATTGCGGACCAGGTCCGTCGCGCCGTGGCGGCGGGTGAGCTGTCCGTCGGCGATCCGCTACCGAGCGTTCGGGCACTCGCCAAAGAACTCGTCGTCAATCCCAACACGGTGGCCAAGGCCTACGCGGAATTGAACGCTGATGGGGTACTGGAAACACAACCGGGCCGCGGTGCGTTTGTGGCCAAGCGGCGGACGGTGTACTCGCAAACCGAGCGGCTCAGGCGGCTCGACGAAGCTCTCGAGACCGCGATCAACGAGTCCATCCGGCTGGATTTCTCCAGCGATGAGATTCTCGAGCGGATGCGTGGCAAACTCGACCAATTCAATTCGCGAGGCAACGAAAATGTCTGACACTGACGTCATCCGCACCCACCGGCTGACCCGTTACTTCGGTGACAAACCGGTCGTTCATCACCTCGACTTCGCCGTCCCGCGTGGCAAAATCGTGGGACTGCTCGGGCTCAACGGGGCCGGAAAGACCACCACGATCCGGATGTTGCTCGGGCTACTCGAACCGACGCGGGGATCGTGCGAGGTGCTCGGTACCGATAGCCGCGAGCTGACGCCGGATGTTCGCACGCGGATCGGCCACACCGTCGAAGGTCATTTTCTGTATCCGTGGATGCGGGTGCGCGAGTGCGAGCGATTCGGCCGCGAAACCCACCCGCAATGGAACGGCGGTTTTTTCGAACGTTCGGTTCGTCGGTTTGGAATCGACACCGACGCCAAGGTCACGTGGCTGAGTCGTGGCCAGCGTGCGGGCGTTTCCTTGGCATCGACGCTCGCGGGTAGTCCCGAGCTGCTCATTCTCGACGACCCGGCTTTAGGACTCGATCCGGTCAGTCGTCGGGCGCTCAACGAAACGATTCTCGAGTTCTGCGAATCGGGCGAGCGATCGGTGCTGCTGAGCAGTCACTTGCTCGACGACGTCGAACGGGTGGCCGACCGCGTGGCACTGATGGTCGACGGGATGATGGTGGTCAACACGACGATCGATGATTTCCGCAGTCGCATCGCGTCGTGGACGATCGATGCGCCCAGTTCACCGACGACCGGAGGCAGTCTATCCACGCCGGTTCCCATCCCAAGATTTGTCAATTGCCGGCCGCTCGGCGAACGTTGGCAACTGACGGTGGTCGATCCGGACGACGAGACGCGGGCGGCGATATCTGCGATTGAAAGCCGCTCGATCGAGCCGGTCGACGTGACGTTCGAAGACGCCGTGCTGGCTTACTTATCCCGTTCCCGAGTCTACCACTCGTTCTATACCGAGGACGCATCATGAAACCCCTGCTCTGGAAAGAACTGCGCGAGAACGTCCGCTGGTTACCCGTCGGCTTGATCGTGGTCAGCATCGCATGCTGGATCGCCGTTCCCGACCTGAACAACCCCAGCGGTTTGTTGGCAAGCGTTCTGCTGACGCAGTTGGCGATCGTTACCCCGCTGCTCGCCTTCGCTTTGGGCGTGGTGCAGGCGTATCGTGATTTGCAAGCAGGTCCCGCAGCGTACTTGAATCATCGCGGCGTCACGGCGAGCCAGATCTTTCTCGCCAAGACCATTTCTGGCTTCGTATTTTACGCGGTCTCCGTCATCGTACCGCTGACGGTGATGGCGGCTTGGGTAGGGTACGAAGGGATGACTCGGTATCCAATGCGTCCCGCCCAGTTAACCCCGGCACTGGTGTTTGCATTAGCGTCATTCCTGATGCATCCGGCCGCGATGTTGATGATGTCGCGAAGTGCATCCTGGTGGGGCACGCGGCTGCTGCCGCTGGTTCCTGCGGGAGCAGTATTGATACCGTTCTATGCCGCGTTGGTGAGTGGTGGCTTGTGGTGGGCGGGTATCAGTCTGGTGGTGACCGTACCTATGTTAGCCTGGTTGATCGCAATTTCCCGCCAAAGCTGGCGTGACTTGGCAACCGAACCGCCAGCATCAAGAGTCAACCCACGGTTGCGCGGTCGGTGGTTGCTGCCGACCTATCTGTTTGTTGGGGTATCCATTGGTTACCTAACAGCTTTAGGTTTCACTGTCAATACGATTGAGAATTATGGTCGTCCGCGGGTGTACGTACAGGAGCCAACCCAAGGTTTAGCACTGGACAAAACAACCGGCGAGCCCTGGCTAATGACTACATTGAGCACATACGATCGGAGTATTCAAGATTACCACATCAATGTTCTGGGCGGAGATGCGATCAAATCAGGCGGTACCATTGAGGCGATGAAGCCGCTTGACGATCCAGATCGAATGGGATCGTTCTCGACGATTGCGTCGATAAGTATGTTCGGTTCCGGAGGTGACGGATTCTTCACACGGCTCAATGATTACCGGAGCAGTGCTGATCTGCTTACGTCATACGATGAACGCGGCTACGTGCTTTTTTACAACCAGCAAGGTGAGCGTGGTTGGGTGGGCACGATCGCGAGCGATGGAGCCTATCCTCCCGATGATCTCTCGGGAGTTCCATTCGCTTCGAATCCCCTGAGGGGCGGATCGGTGTTCTCCCTCTTCATTCAAGCCGGTTACACGGAGCTGTCGCTTGATGCGCATGGGGTGTATTTGTTAGGTACTTCGCCGCTCTCGATCGAGCGGCTGATTGACCAACCGATCGACTCTGCTGGAGTGGTCAGAGTCGAGCAGGGGCATGCCCCTCGGCTGCTGATCGGCAGCGGTGGCGAGATCTTCGAGTACGAGTTCCTTGACGGCTCAGGAGCAGATACTTGGTTCAAAGAGCCCAAGAAAGAGGGGAACAATAATTCCTACTGGAACTACAAACCACTGGCAGATCTGTCCATTTCAGCGAAGCTGGTCAATACCTACGAGGTCCCCGGTCCACTCACATCGTCGAACTATCTGCAAGTGGCGCTATTTAACGATACGCTGTTCCTAACACCTTTGCCTACCTTCGGGAGTCTTCGAGGTCACGGTTCCGAGTTGTATCGTATTCCAGCGCGAGGAGATTACGAAAGAATTGCCTTTCAGCCCACTCCGCCGTCAAACCGTGATTTGAGAAAAGATCGTTTTTCATGGGCGGACGTTTTCGTAGGATTTGCGCCTGGGATTTTAGGAATCGTTGTCGTTGTCATGGCTTTCTGGCGTTCAATATACGGAATCGGGGATGCTCCAACCTGGAATGACTTTGTCGCTCAGCCAATTCAAAGTACCACCATTTTCGTAGCGTTTGTCATCATGACGATCCTGGCGATTTGGCTCACCAGACGAGTGGCGTATCGCCGGGGGCTTTCACGCTGGCAGACGTTGGCCTGGTGTGTGAGCGTTTTGATGCTGGGCTTGGTCGCCCCGCTTTCGCTCGTCGCCATCTACCGCCGCGTGCACCGGACCGAGTGCAGTCACTGCGGACAACAACGGCGCGTCGACACGGAGATCTGCGAGCACTGTGGCGAACCGTGGCAGCGACCGGTCCAGGATGGAATCCTGATCTTGGACGACGCGGCGTGACGACTACACACGCATCGTAATATCCCGTGCCAATGTCGGTCGCCTGGACCGTTAAAAAGTTGGCTCTTCGGCAGAGCCAAAAACTGGTTGAGATCAATGCCTGGGCACAAAACGGACATCCATGAAATGCGCCCACGGCCGTCTGAAGGAAGGAACGACGTTTCAACGCAAGGGCCTCGCTCTTATTTCGGGAACGTTAATGAAAACGTTCGCGGAACGTTGATCGCGTCACTCAGGAACTTGTCATCGAGCTCGCAAGATCTCGATCGTGTTCGCCCATCCAGCACCCCGAATCACCGCCGGGGAATGGCTCGACAAACCCACTGACTTCCTGCCGTCGCTTCCACCCCGCACGGATTCTCTTATCGATCGATTCGAACGAGAGATTCGTCGACGCAGGGTCTGGCGACTCGACACTCATGCCGCCAACGGCGACCGCTTTTTCCAACGCATCGCCGGGGCCTGCATTGCGGGCGACAGCGGCGAGAAATCCGGCGATGGTGCGGTCACCGGCACCGTTGGTAGAAGTGACGTCCACTTCGAAACAGGGCGCATACAACTCTCGGCCGATCCATTCTTCGACATCGGTCTTGCTATCATGAAAACTGCGAGAAATCCGATCCGCGTCAGACGTCGTTTTTAGATAGACCCCTTGTTCGCCAAGCTTGAAGACCACAACACTTGTTCCAAGAGCGAGCAAACGATCGGCCGTTTGACTCAAGAGGTCACGATCGAGTGGTGCGGTTTGTCCATCGTTCGCTTCGAGCCCTGTCTCATTGCCAGGTTGTGCGTCGAGCATGAACAGTATTTCATCCAGACTTGGCATGAAACAATCGACGTGAGGCAGGACGCGCTGGAGCCACTCGTTCCAGTTGATCTTTCCGGCCGGAGCGTTTGGGTCTGGCATCGCCATGTCAAGCGATGTCATCAGACCACGCTCTTTCACGCTGCGAAACAATGTGGCCATTTCGACGCCACCGTCTTCCCAGAAGCGTTGCATCAACGGCGGGTACCCAAAATGAAACACCTTCGCGCCACGGAGTCGCTCGACTGCAATATCATTCGCGTTAAACGTGTCGTTTGCTGCGGGGAAATGCAAAAACGAGCGATCCGCACCGGGTGGCATGATGACAATCGAGTAGCTCGTGTGCTCTCCAGGGGCGACGATCATCCCGTCGGCAAGGTGACTATCGCTCTGCCGTAAAAGACGAAGCACGTCGCGCCCAAACGAATCGTCACCGATCTTTCCCATCAAGGACGTTCGCACGCCAAGCTGATGGAGCGTCAGACCCGTGTTGGCGACACATCCTCCGGTGACATGAGTTGCGGGGCCAATCAACTTTAACTTGCCCGCTTCAATGAGCGTGTCCGCGCCCGCGACTGAAAAGCTATCCGGGAACTCGGGTGTAATGTCCAAGCAGATATGGCCAGCGATGACAACTTCCGGCTCCGCGTCTTCTGGATCGCTGGATTGCTGAGTACCGACGGAGGTTTTCGCGGTGGTGCTACCTGAATAGTCGAAGAAACGATTGGTCGCCTGCAGGTCGTCTTCGAGAGTTCGAACGGGCCGAACACCGAGACTCTCAAGTTCGTTGTGATAAGAACGAACGGCTTCGGCGGCATCGCTCAACTCCCCATCGGCCAGGTAGCGTAGATGCTTGATAAAGCTGGGCTGATGCTCAGAGTTGCTAATCATCCGACTGTACAGTGCGACGCGGGCACCGTACTTTTTGGCTTCCCACAACTGATGGAAGGCGTCAAAGGTCGTGCCAGCTGAACCGCCCAAGATGCCTACGACGAGTGAGGAGTCATAATTGACCAGTTGCTCCATTGCTGCGGGGCCGTGATAAGCCATCTTCAAGAAAAGCGGACGTCCGGCCTGGGCAACACCCGCCAGCGTCCTGACGATATGATCATTCACGAAAGCACCAACGTCTTCGATTGGATTGACCGGGCAGTTTGGATCAAAGACCTCCAGGAAATGTCGAAACCCTTTTCGTTCGGCTTCCAGACAGAACTCGCGATAGGCTACGAGAGTTTGCTCGTCGTGCGAGGTGTCGTTGTTAAAAGTGACCGAGTAAAGTCCTAGATTGGCTCCAAACTTCCGTTCCGCTGGCAGGCAATCCGTCTTCCCGCATTGGGCATGGTCGAGCAAGGCTGAACGAAACGGCCGTGAAGGTTCTTTGCTGTAGACGCCCCCGCGAGCCAACCAGATCTCGGTGGTATCATTTGCGCGAATTGCTGGCGTGACCCGAGACTTGTCAAAAAGGCGTTCATTGATCGTGAGCACTTCGTTCGTACTCACACTCATCAACATGATGTCGATGAGACCCTGCTGAGTGTTTTGACGAATGAGCTCGCGGTATTGCTGCAGCGTTCGCAACTGCCCTGTTTCCAGGTCCTTTCCGGGAGCGGCAATTCCGTAAGCCATGTCGGCATCTTTGGCGTCGGCTAGAATGAAGTCTTCGCAAGAGGGAGTCTCTTGGATGCGAGCGAGTTTTTCATCGAGTGTTTTTGTGGGCATGTCAATGGCTATCGATAAAGTGTGTTAGCGTCCTAGTCCGAGTCCGTGATTGCGGGATGAACCATGAAGTCGATTATAGCCCACTGACGACGGAGCGCGAATGCTGCACACGTTTACCGACAGCGAGACAATAAAACGCGTCGAGTCAAAGTAGCTACCGTCGCCAGACGGTGGAATCCACGTTCTGGCGAACGTAGCGACTCGCTTGATTCATTCGCTGTCGCTTACCGGTGACGATTGGGTGAGATAGTGCGTCCTCGACGCCTGCGCAGTCTCGGTAGGCAACTCCCCAGGATTACTCCCCCCGCCCTTTGGAGACCGTTGCAATACAAGCCCGACGCGCAAGCGAGGGTAAACCAGACTCCACTCGCCCGCGTTTCGGGCTCGTATTGCGGCAGAAAGAACTGGAATACCGACTTAGGCAACAGTCTCCTTTGGGAGGGTTGAGCGAAGCGAGGCGAGGGTGAAGAAATATCCAGTCGCTCAAAAGCAACACTTTTCAGCAGCTCATCCCCATCCGACGGCTCCTCAATTCGTTTCGGTGATGTCCTGAACGTCGAATCAACGAAGCTGCGTTGGGCGTGTGGGCAAGATATTCTCTGTGCAGGCTGTTCGCGACCTCCTCATAGGAGCGGGGAGCGTCATCGCGAAGATCGTTTTAACGTTCATTGAGAGGCAGTTTCGTGTTACTGGCCAAGAATTGCAATTCCAAGTCCCTCCTCGCATTTCTGCTTGCTTCGGCGATAGCCTCCAGTGCATTGGCCGGTCCACCAGGTGTGGATGAGATGCTTTCGGCAATGAAGGCAAATGACGCACAGTTCGACAACGTGCTTTTAAGATGCAAATGCGAGCGAGTCTCGCGGCCTCACAAATTTCGAAACAAGACATCCCAGCCAAACTTATTGAGGCTGTTTATCGATGACAACGTCGACAAGAGTAACCTGCCCGATGAAACTGATCTGATGAAACTGGTTGTGAAAGTTTCCGTGGCCAAAGCATCTGGGCAACCTGTCGGATCCCACGGAGAAGATCAAAGTGACGAACTCTACTGGATCGAGCAGATCGACGCAGGAAACATCGGTTGGAAAGTTGTTCCCTCGGACAAATTCGTGCCATCCCAAAAAACGTTGTTTCGAACCACCCTTGGAGTTCGTTGGCCAGATTTTGCGGTGTTGCGTGAGCGCATCCTTCCCGCTGGTGGAAACGTCCAAGATTCCAAATGGGCGTCAATAGGCGGATCTCTCGAAACCCTCGAAATGCCCTCTCTCACCTCGCTCAACAGAGATGCGTGGCTGCATACAAAAAAGATGGGTTCGCAGCCGATTAACGCCTATCAGGAACTCATCTTGTGGCAGCAATTCTCGCTTGGCTTTGGGTTTTCCAAGTTCATCACTTCAATCGATAAGGTTGTCCCATCATCGCACGACCGGAATACGCTTTTTGTTACGCTAGCAATTTGGCCTGATCGCCAGACGAAGGCAGAACTCCTTGTCGATTCGTTGCTGATCGTCAGGGAGGCTACTATCTCAGCGAACGCCTCAACAATCACGACTCACTCGGATGGAGTCTTTTCCGTAGCAGACCGGTTTCAATGTGCGCGGAACGGTTCTTATCAGCGAAAAATGAAGGATACCCAGTCCGCTCCCGCAACATTAACCTACACGATTGAAAGCATGGAATTCGACATGCAGGACAGTGTCTACGCAGATCTCGCCGATATGTCGTCACCAACCGAGGCCAGACGTCTGGAGGTGGATCATGATTCTCCGGACTGCAATCACGAAGTGGTTCCGCGTCCCGGGAACGGAACACCCTGAGCCGACGGCACTCGCGGCAAGTTCCCTCTTCGGGTTTTCGGAGAGATTCAAACTTATTCGCGTCCGTTCTGGCACCTCAAGCGAATCCATGGACGCTGAAAATCGATAGACAATCTGAAGCTACCCCCATTCTGCGATGACCACAACGCCTGTCTCAGAGATAGTTCCAATTTAGCTGTTCGATTTGCTCTTGTCCGGAGTCGCCAGACTTCGATTTCCCGAGCTCACCTCAACCAAAAACTCTTTTCGGAATCCGCGTTGCGCGGGATGCTGGATCGGCTTTTTACTTTTAGGGAAGACCGATGATTGAATCAACTTGGGAGCACTGACTTGTCCGATAACGAACAACTTGAGCAGCAATTAGCCGGAATCATTGACTCTTGGGTCGACGCCGGTGGCGACGCTACTGACGCCGATGCGGTGGCGGAACTGCTTGCGGTCCATCCCGGACAAGCCGATGAGTTGTCGGGCTGTCTTGATGTCTTGGCTCAACTGCAGCAATCCAAGGCTGATATGATCCTCGATGCCGATCCAAGAAACGACGATTTTAAATACGACGCGGTCGGCGGAATTGACATTCCTGGCTTTGACATCGTGGGTGTCCTCGGGCGCGGTGGCATGGGGGGCGTCTATGACGCAGTGCAACAGGGTACGAACCGCTCAGTCGCTTTGAAAGCTTTGCCGCTCGGAAGCGTCAATCCTGGTACGGTCCAGCGTTTCATTCGAGAGGCCGAATTGGCGGCGACGCTCGTGCATCCGCACATTGTACCCGTGTACGCGGTCGGCCAGCACAATGGTTTGCATTGGTTCGCGATGCAAAAAATCGAGGGGGTGACGCTCGCTCAGTGGCTCGATGCGCACGACGGTCCAGCTCCGCTCGATCGTGTGCTGGCGATCGGGATCGCGGCAGCGGATGCTTTGGCGACTGCTCACGCGAAGGGGATTGTGCATCGTGACGTGAAACCCGGCAATCTTCTCATTGATGAAAAACCGGAAAGCAAACGGACGCGGCGTGGCAAGTTCTGTCGAATTGCTTCGCGTCGACGAATCCTCGTTCGAGTCACTCAGTGTTGAAAGCTACGAAGGAAGCGACGCTTTCAACGTGTTCATTGTTCAGCAGGCCGATGGTCGCTTCGCTCGTGTCGGCATTTCGCCAACCACCATCACCGCTCTGGACTTGGAAACGGAGGAACTGCTCTGGCAATTTACGGTGCCAGATCATTTTCGAGTGCAATCACCCCGCCCCGGATTCGGTGGCTATCCCGCGGTTGCCTTGCGGTCCGCCAGCGACGAGTTGCGATTCGTATCTCTGGAGAACGGGACCGTCGTGGCCGACCAAGACTTCCGCATCGACAACTTTGCGTTTTCGGCGGCGTCGTCGAATCAAGATCATCTCACCATCTTGGCGGATGAACGCGATAGCGTGATCGCGATTCCGGTGAAGCTTGGACGTAGTGAAAGTCGTCAAGACTCTCAGGAAATGCCGAGGTCGAAATTGTTAGCGAGTTTTGCTGCACAGCGACAACTTGGCAAATCGCAAAGAAGCGACCCACGCTTGATGCGAGAAGTATTTCGGTTGCCCAGCACTAGCGAGCGATTGGCCGGTTTGTGGAAAAGCATTCTATCGGGTTTTGCATTGTTGTTACCGATCTGGTTCGTTGGCAGATACGTGATCCGAGTTCGTTGGTCGTTGTTGACTTTTCTGCTGGCGGTCGCCGTCACCATCGCGTCCATGTTCGCTTGGCAGACGCTGATCTCCAGCGGAGTCTCCCTGAGGGGTATCGTCGTCCATGCATTGATCACCGGTTTGACTGGTATGGGTTTGCTCACGCTTGTGGGGTGTGTCCGCACCAAATCCAATCGCTGGACGTTGCTAGCCACTGCGATTTTGATCATTGTCCTCACACCGCTTGTCGTCGCAGTTCAAAAATTGCTAGCAAGCCAGGAAACCCCCGGCTACACGATCGTCGCTACTCCTGGTCACTACTTGGCGGTTGTCTGGGGCCTATTCGTCTTCTTCGCAATTGCTTTGTCAGTTCCGCTGTTCATCCTACCCCGCCTCGCAAAGTGGAGGCAGGCAGCCGAGTGAATTCCGAACTTAACGACTCGTCTGAACAAACACCCATTGACCCGGATCTTTCTCTTTCAAAGTCTTGGTCGATCGGAACTTTGCGACCATGGCTGATGCTGCTTGCGCGTCAACAGACGAGCCCCAGCAGTGACGCATCGGACATC
>JBDNIG010000144.1:0-3777 GCA_041688415.1 Rhodopirellula sp.
GAAGCCGCGGGAGGGTGAAGTGCGTAAAGCATTTGAATTTCAATACTTAAAAGCCGCACGACCTCCGAAGCGCGGGGGAGAGGGGAGACTGGATGATGCTTTTATCGCTCGGGACGAAAATACAATACTGAGATTTTGCGTTAGCCCCAATGAATTGTCAGCCCGCGGCTAGCGCCGTCGGCTCAGGGTTTTGGATAGCACCGGCGGCTTGCGGGCTGTCGATTTAATCGTTTTTACGAAATTAGAGTGTAAATCATAACCCGACGCGTAAGCGAGGGATGCAACCTGGTCCCTCGCTTACGCGTCGGGTTACTAAATCGACAGCCCGCTATCGCCATCGGTTCGTGGATTCGGATAGCTATCAGAGATCCCGTGTTCGTTAGTTGCCCGGTTTGCCTTGAAAGTTGGACCAACGTCGCGTGGGCGATTGGGGTGTGGTCTGAGAACTGGGGAGCCTCGTCGGAGCGGCGCGCGGACTCGCGGGCGTTGCCGGTGTTCGCGGGGTCATGTCCGCGGGAGTGTCCGAGGGCGAAAAGTCTGGTGACTCGGATCGACCGCCATTCGCACGCGGCGCGGAGCTTTCTGGCACCGGATTGACGGGTGCGTTCTCGTAGGCGTCCGAATGGAACAGATCCGCGGGCGACAGGATCGATTCACCGGGGGCGAGTTCCACGCCTGGCGGGAGAGGCTCTGCACCGGGTGCCAATGTTGATCCAGGTGCCACGTTCGGTCCGGGGCCCATCAGGTCACCGTCAATCAACTGGTTCGGGTAGATCGGTGGTATCGTACGTCCCGCGGAATTCGTTGGCATATCGGCGGCGGGGAAGACGTCCACGGTCGGCTGGATATCAGGAAAGATAGTCGGCCCAAGTGCGGGGCCCCACAATCCGTGGCCGCCGGACAAACCTACGTTACCATGGGCCTCAACCACATCGGCCAAGCACCAACTCATCCGGTTGGACTCCTCAATCTTGACGTACTCGAGATCCTCGTCGCCCGTCACGAGCGTGGGTGTCATGATCACGAGCAGTTCGTTGCGCTCTTCTTCCTCCTGATCGTACCGAAAAAAGACGCCCAGCAAGGGAATTGATGACAGATAGGGAACCCGTCTAGTACTATTGACACGACGCTTTTGGATCAGTCCACCAAAGACAACCGTTTGACCATCGTAGGCGGTGATCGTCGAGCGGGCGACACTTTGGTCAATCGCGGGAACGAAAATATCTGCACCCGCACTTGTAGTGCCAATGAGCTGGCCGGTGCTAAAGTTCACGTTCTTACGGCTGGCGTCAATGTCCATGATGATCAATCCATCGGCCCCGACTCGCGGCGTGACCTGGAGCGTAATCCCAACGTCGATGTCCTCGATCCCGATCTGCGTATTAAATTGAGTGGCGACCACTTCCGTCGGTCGCGGAAACGCTTGTCCAACATTGACAAAACCCGTGGTGTTATCCACCGTCATGACTTGCGGACGACTGAGCACTTGCAAGCGGTTTGCGGTTTGCAGGGTACGTAGGAATAGACTGATTGAATCGCTGGCCGCGGAAAAGGCGAAGCCCTTCGCGGTACCGGCACCCATCAACTGACTCGTGGCAAAACCGAAACTCGTCACGCCTTGGGAGGCGAGGTTATCTCTGCCCGCTGAGTTTCGGTTGGGCGTGCCGCTGTTGTTGAAGTCGAAGCCGGGAATTGAATTCGGACCACGAATTCCACCAGCAGCCACCCCACGATCGAACAGCAACGAATCCTGCAGTCCGATCTCGCCACCGATTTCGAAGCCGTCCGAGAGTTTTACTTCCGCGATCAGTGTCTTGATCAACACCATCGGTGGTCGCCGATCGAGGCGATCGATCATCCGGCGGACCTCTTCGTAGAGTCGTGGCGACACACTCAGCAGGACGCTATTGGTTTGATTCTCAGCGACGACGATCAAATCCCGATCCGGCAAATCGTAGGGACCGAGGTTCTGTTGCAGTTGTGGGATAATTTGTTGGGATTGTTGTCGTGCATTGACGTAGCTCGTGATCGCGGTCGCAACGTTCTCGGCGATTTGATGCTTCAGCCAAATGACTTCCGTAATCCGCTCGGCAAACCCGGTGCTGTCGAGTCGGAGCAGAATGCTCTCGACGACTTCGAGATCTTCGGCCGAACCGGTCGCGATGATGCTGTTGGTGCGTGCGTCGGTCGAGAACCGCAATCCCACGAGGGAGCTTTCGGAAGCGGACAACGACGCCAGTCCCGCTTGATTTCCCGCGCCCACGCTCGTTCCAGCGGTGCCCGCGTCGGCACCGAACAGGTTTTGCAGCGCCGTCGTCAGTTTGGTTGCGTCACCATTTTCGACGGTGAATACCTTCACGAGCGAGTCGATGCCGGCCGGTTGGTCGAGTTGGCGAATCAGCTCGGCAATCAACGGCATGCCTTCACTCGGGGCACGCACCACGAGGGCGTTCGCGTTATTGTCGGCCGTCACGACGGTGCCGCTCAACACGCCGGAGTTGAGCACGGAGTTGCCCGTCTCACTGAGCGAGACGATCGATAGCGTCGAGGTTTTTAGCGTGGTGCCTTCGGGCACGTTTTCGGGTTCGGCGGTCACCGCATCTTGCAGCACGGGGGCGAGTTCTTCAGCCCGGGCATTTCGCAGTGGGAAGATGCGGATCAGGCTCGTCGCGGCGGACTGTGCCACATCGAGTTCTTGGACCAACCGTGTCACTTCCGCCAAGTCACGTGGCGAGGCAGCGACGACGAGCGAGTTGGTACGTTGATCGGCCCGGACACGAACACGAATGCCCAGTCCGGGACGTTGGCCCGAATCTTCACCTTGTTGGTCGGTAAAGAACTCACGAATGTTCGTTTCGACATCGAGGGCGGAGGCGTGTTTCAGTCGGAACACGCGCAGTTTGTCGGTGTCGGGGATCGGTTGATCAATCTTGTCGACGAGTTCCATGACCGCTTTGATCGCTTCGGCGCGTCCGATCAAGAGCAGCGCGTTGGGCGCGTCGAGCGACGTGATGCTGACGTCGCCTTGGCGTGCCGACAGCACGTCTTCGTAGAGCTGCTGCAACAACGTGGCGACGGCATTGGAATCGGCGTGTATTAATTCGCGCACTTCGATTTCGGGCTGCGTGATCTTGGCTTGAGCTTCGATCTCGGCGATCACTTCTTTGATCCGTTGGACATCGCGTTTGGCACCTTTGATGATGATCAAACCCGAGTCGGGGACGATTTGAATGTCGGTGTCACCGATCACACCGCCCCCGGTATCGCCCGCAACGACGTCGGCTGCTGCCGCCACGTCGGCGGAGGGCGTCGGAATTTCTTCCTCCACCATTTCTTCGTCCGACGCCGTATCTTGAGCAGTCGTGTTTTGGGCAAAGGCGGCCGTGCGGAATTTTGGTTTACCGCGCATGACGGCGGGACGGTTGATTTGCTGGGCTCGCTCCGGAGGAGTTTTCGTTTCGAGCGCCTCGAGCAACCGAATCATCCGCTGCACCGGAGCGACGTCGGCGTGGACGAGTTGCATGACTTCGGTTCGTTCGTCCTCGAACCGCACGGGCTGGTCGATCACGGTAAAAATCCGCCGCCACACCGCTTGAGATCTCTCAAAAGTCGTCAGTGTGATCGAGTCGCCTCGGCGATCAACGTCGACCTGCGTTGTCGAACTCGCTTTGCCCAGACGGATCTGGAACGAGACTCGCTCACCGCTGCGGCTGGTCGTGACGGCGACATTGTCACCGGCGATGGCGTGCAGCAGGTCCTCGGCTTCCCGCCAACTGA
>JBDNIG010000014.1:0-16427 GCA_041688415.1 Rhodopirellula sp.
AATTCGAAAGTCTTGGCGACTTTCGCTACGACCAAATCGGACACTTAAAGACCGAACGGACCTAAGTTCATGAAACGAGCTTTGGTCTTGGGTTTCGCTGGATTGACATGCGCAAGATTAGTTTGTTGAATCGCCGCACGTGTTTTGCCCATCTTGCCAATCACTTCCTTGAATCGTGGGTCGTTACCAACAAGAGACTTCATCGCATTGCCAGCGTAGTGCTTCAGATCTCGCAGGATGAGTGTGTCCTGACGCTGTTTTTTCAGTATTTCGGCTCCTGTTTGTAACTCCGACGCTCCATCGCTCAGGAGCAAACGAGGCGAGCCATACTCGGTTGCGCGTGCCTCGTATTCTTGTTCCATGTTCTCAATTTTCCACTCATTGCCGACTTTCACTTTCAGGACTCGAAGGTCACCGTGCGTGAGCGATTGACCTACCGGAGGTAAATCCGATGCGTTCATCCCTAGAACAACCATGGCCTTTTCAGCGCCTATCTGAATCGAATGGTCCACCATCAAAATCAGATCTTCACTTGGCGGAGCATCCTGCTCAAGTTCCGCGACGCCGAGTCGCTTCATCCAGTTCTCAATGCTCGTTCGCGAAGGAATCTTCTGCTTCACGTCGAGCCATTCAAAGAAGATAGCGAGCACTGACTTGTGCGATACGCAATCTTGGTGAACGCGGGAAGTATTGAAAAGTGAAAAATGAGAATTGAAAAATGCAAAATACGATGTGATTCGGCGGTGATTTTGAATTTTCAGTTTTCAATTTAACTTTTTCATTCCCCAGACCTCTGGCGCAACTTCATAACAGAACGGCATCTGCCGAACTTGCCCAATCACCCACCAAGCCGTGATATTTGCCAGACCAGGCATCGCCTGGGGAATCTGACTGTCTCCTCAGAACGATGCGACTCGCCCCAACCCGACCGATCGCAAACCGATTAGACTAAGTGCAGGGTTATTTCGTCCACCTTTTTTGAGTATGTCCAATGCAACTTCGATCCACGTTTGCAGTCTGTGCCATTATCGCTATTTTCGCGACTATTCCTGTCGCGCGAGGAGACGACTCTTCGGAGCTTTCCGTGATGCCGGATGGGCAACGGCCACCTGACGTTCGACTCGGTGAACTGCAAACACTCAACGGTCACTTCCCATTCGATGTGCCCGAAACGAAAGCCGCTTGGATGGCACACGCCGACCATTTGCGGCAAACCATTTTGGTGGCCACGGGGTTGTCCCCCATGCCCGAACGGACGCCACTCAACGCGGTGGTCCACGGACGATTGCAACGCGACGGATTCACGATCGAGCGAGTGTACTTTGAGAGTCTGCCGGGTCACTTCGTGACGGGACTCTTGTTCCGGCCTGATGGCGAAAGCAAAGATCTTGGCAATCCGAGCGGGGGAGAATATGCCGGCGTACTATGTCCTCACGGACACGGTGGACGAATGCAGCGATTTTCCGACGCCCAGATCCAGCAGCAGATCGAATCGGGTGGCGAACGGTTCGTTCAATCGGGGCAAACTCCCAAACTCGCACGCTGTGCTCAATTGGCACGGATGGGCTGCGTGACGTTCATCTTCGACATGCTCGGCTATGGCGATTCGCAGCAACTTTCACGCGAAACCGTGCACCGCCATGCAAAACTGCGGCCCGAAGATCATCGCCCGGCCGATGGTTCGCTGCCGACGTCGTGGCCACTATTCAGTATCGATGCTGATTTGCGACTGCAATCCGTGATGGGGCTGCAGACTTGGAACGCGATCCGGGCATTGGACTTCTTGGCGAATTTGCCTGATGTCGATTCCGAGCGACTGGGAGTTACCGGTGGCAGCGGCGGCGGAACGCAGGCGATTATCCTCGGCGCGATCGACCCACGCGTGAAAGTTAGCTTTCCCAACGGAATGGTTTCAACATCGATGCAAGGCGGTTGCTACTGCGAGAATTGTTCACTGCTACGCGTCGAGGCGGGTAACGTGGAACTGGCGGCACTCATGGCGCCACGGCCCATGGCATGCACGGCTGCCAACGATTGGACCAAGGACATGCTCCACGATGGGTATCCGCAACTGCAACAGTTGTACGGCATGTTTGGCGAACGCGAGAACGTGCAATGCTCGGATCTTCTTCGATTCTCGCATAACTACAATTATGTCACTCGTAATAAGATGCCCCCGTGGATGAACAGGTATCTGGGCTTGGGCAACGACACGCCGATCGTCGAAGAGGACTTTGCAGTGATCACGGATGCCGACGGTGCCGTCTGGGATGACGAGCATCCGCAGCCGACGCAGGTTGGAATCGAGCACGAAAAGGCCGTTTGCGAATGGATGGATGCGCAGGCATCGGCAGCGATCGAATCATGGTGGCCAAATTCGGCCGATCGGGTGGCCGAGTATCAATCCCGACTGCGGCGTGCATGGCGGACGATTCTCTCGTTGCCCGAGCACTCGCCTCGTGATTTGAAAACGTCACGGGTCGAGCAACATGACAACGCGTTGGATCTGGACCGTGTTCGATTGACGTCAGGATTGATTAGGAACTCGCAGCGGGATTCGGCGGTTCCTTTTGCTGCGCTGCGTTCCATGGACGCGGGCGACTCCGACTCGGTGCCGAGCAATGTTGTGGTTTGGGTGCGTCCAGGCGGCAAGCAAACGCTCGACCAAATGTCGGACGATGAGCGGGCGATGGTCCAACAATTAATCGACTCGGGATGTGCGATCGTCGTCCCAGACCTGTTCGGGCAAGGAGAATTGTCATGCGAGGGTGACACCGATCAGGCGCAGCGTGTGATTGCCGATAAACGCCCGTTTGCGGCGTTCACGTTTGGTTACAACCGTACTTGGACGGCGGAGCAAGTCGCCGACGCGATTGACGTGCTCGGCTACGAAAGCACACTCGGTGCAAAGTCCGTCATGGTTCTAGGCACGGGCGATGCGGCTCCGGTTGCCCTCGCAGCGGCAGCATTGACGGACGGAGACATCGCCGGAGCGGCCGTCATGCTAGACGGATTCCGCTTTGTAAACGCTGACTCCTACACATCACCTCGCTTCGTGCCGGGTGCGGTGAAATACGGTGACGTCGAATCGCTGATGACGCTGGTAGCGCCGCGTTCGCTGTTGATCCGCGATACCGCCAAGGACACAGACAAACCAGCTCAGATCTACGCACTGGCCGACCATGCCCAAGACTTGCGGCGACTCGAAAAAACAGACGAGAAGTTGCCCGTCGATCAGCTGATCGAATTCCTGCAGCCTGAGGCAAATTGATTCCAGTTGCGAGCGGATTCGCCTATAGTGAAGGCGAGCCAAGTCTTCCGTTCCCTTTTCGACAAGGATCTCGTCGCTGATGCAATGCCCCTTTCCTGGAATGGATCCGCACCTCGAACGATCAGCGATCTGGCCTGATTTCCACGACAGTCTGATCGCTTACATTCGAGAAAGTTTACAGCCTTGTCTCCGCCCTCGATATGCTGCTCTGACGCAGGATCGATTGTTTGTGGTCGAGCATGAACGACCGATCCGTCCAGATGTCTCGATTGTGGAAACGGGCAAAACAACCTCAGGGGTCTTGGCAACTGCAGTCGCCGATGCACCGCTGATGGTGGAGATGTTTCGTGAAGAGGTTCGGCAACCGTACCTGCAGATCATCGAACCGGCCGCGGGTAACCGTGTCGTCACGGCGATTGAAGTACTCAGTCCGGACAACAAGCAGCCCGGCGCCGGACGAACGTCTTACCTCAACAAACAAGACGAATTGTGGCTGGGGCAAACGAACTTGGTTGAGATCGACCTGCTGCGTGCGGGCCGACCCGTCGCGAGGATTCCCGAACGTCGACTCGACGACCTGCCCCATCGGCGATATCTGATCAGCGTGACGCGAAATTATCCGACGCGGTGTGAGCTGTACGGATTCGCATTGCAGCAACGTATCCCGACGATCAGCGTGCCGCTGTCGAGCGACGACAATGACATCGGACTCGATCTGCAGAAAGTTTTTCAGCGTTGCTGGGAAACGGGGCCGTATCCCGAACTACTGCACTACGACCAATCGCCGCCTGGCGAGCTCTCGGGCGACGAGCAGAAATTTTGCCGCGAGCTTGTTGCGGCAGATTGATCGGGGCGTCTACTCAACGCTGAGTGGCGTGGATAAACGGTGGCTGCCAACTTGGCCCCAGCGAAGAGTCGTCGATCGTCACGCCCGCTTCGAGCACGCCTTCGTGATTGATCAGCGGGTTGTCGGGGATGCGATCGAGCGATTCGCTCGGAAGAAAACCAACGTGACCATCTTCGTAGAGCACGTTGATGCCGCGACCCCCGTGACTGGTCACGCTAAAACGGTACGTCGCGTGTTTGGTTGACATGGGGTTGGCGGCACTGCCTTGCATGATCGCGGCGTCGCTCATGACGGCAAATCGGGACCGAGCTTCGAACCGAGGCGAGGAAAACTGACCGCCATCGCGGACACCGAGTGTGTAGGCATAATCTCCGCCCGCGGTCATCTGGATCGAACGCAGTTTTTCGATTGCCCGCATCATTCGCCGTCTGGCGTCGGGGTCCCCAATCGCAGCGCTACGGGCATCCGTCAATTCTCGCCCGATCTCGTCTAATCTCTGCAACGTTACGAACATGGGTCGATCCGACTGGGAGGTGACCGAAGCAGGCTGCGTCCTATCGGGCGACCAACTCTCCGTCGCATAGTCGCGCGGTTCGATTGACGGACAAAAGGTTTGTTGGGGACGATCGAGCAACCCGGCCTCGTGCAGTCGAGGGGCATAGATTCCCGCGAATGCTTGGTATCCATCGGGTGCCACCGATGGCAGGCGTGATTGGGCATTGCGGCTGGCGAATTGTGTCATCGCCACACCGAGTTCCCGAAGATTATCTTGGCAGGCGACTTTGCGGGCTGCGAATCGCCCTTCGAGCAGCGCCGGCATCGCGATCGCAATCAAGATGACTGCCGCGGCGATGGACGTCCCCCAATCACGCAGGCTCCACGTGTCGTCTTGGCCGTCATCCTGAGCCTGGCTGAGCGACCGATCGCCGAAAATATTTTCCTCGGCAGGACGCGGCGGCTGCCACTGAGCAGGTTCTCGATTTGCTCGCTCGGAATCCGCGCCGGAATGATCATCCAATGGTGGTAGCGGCGGCAGATTCGCCAGTGTTCGCGACACGAGATCCGGCGGTGGGGTAGCGGCCACCAAGTCCGCTAAGTCCGCGTCCAAATCGTCGGCCTCTTCGAGACGCTTGAGCACACGTTCCAGCTCAGCGAGTTCACGCCGCGCCTCGGCATCCTCGCGCAGCCATTGCTCGACTCGGCGCATTTCGTCAGGCTCGAGGGCGCCGAGCAGATAGCCGAGTAAATCTTCTTGCACGGCAAGCCAACCTGGGCAGCGAGGGGAGAGGAGTTCGGGAAATGGGTGTCGCTCGACACTCCGAGCCGATATCGTCGGACATTCGCGAACAACTCACCGAGCCACGCGACATTCCAACTGCGATACTACGACTCTACGGAGGTCCCCGCTAAGCGGTTCGGATCGGCGGCGCGTTCGGGTTGCTATGATAGCAGTTTGGCAGCGTGCCAATGGTAAGGAGCGGGCAGGGCGTTGCGTGGGGCAATTTCGAGATGCAGCACCCGGCGACGCAGATGCGTTGCCGGGTCAGTGGCGTGCGAACCGTGGCTGAGCAGTGGTCGCATCGCAAAAATGTCGCCGGCGCGACAGTAGATCGTTTGGATATCCTCCTTGGCGGCTGGCTCGACACCTCCATTTTGGGTCGTCAGATGAGACCGTGGCACGATGAAGAGGGGCCCGTTGTCCGCCCGCATCGGGTCCAGGTGCAGCCGCAAGGTCAGCATCTGCGACATCAACTCATCCGTCGCTTCGACGTGCGCAACCCCCGCCTTGCGCGTCGCTTTGGAAAATGGATCGGGGGGATCATGGTGCTCGCGCACCGCGATCGTGCGATCACGGTGCAGCGACAATGACCAGCCCTGACCCGGCGGTTTGTCAAAGTACAACACCCTCACGACGCACGCCTTCGGACCGACGTAATCCCGAATCATGCGTGCAATTTGTATATTGTGGATGCAAGGTTTCCAGAGTGATTCGTGCTCGATCAGGTTCCGCCCACCAACAATATCCCCCTGCCGGTTTTCGATCCTCTTCTCGGCGTCCGAACTGAGTAACGCAGTGATCTCATTGCCGATCCGCTCACAATCCTCCGGCGCGACGACCTCACGGACGATCCGGTAACCAAAACGGTCCAGCAGTTTCATGGGCATGGCTAGCGAAAATCCCGGGTCGCCGTGGGGAGGTTGTTCATCATTTCGCTCATGTCTTCGACGCGGCCGACGATCACGTGAATGACGCCTTTTCGGTTTTCCAGTTTGCCATCGACGATCCACGCGTTGCTGGCGCGTGCGATCTTAAAAAAACACTTCCAAACAGCCGCGAACATTACCAAATTCATGGAACCTGTTTCATCTTCGATCGTTACAAATGTAATTCCTTTGGCCGTCGACGGGCGTTGACGCATCAGCACCATGCCAGCCACGCGAACATGTCGGCCGTCCCGGAGCGAAGCTAATTCAGCCGCCGTGCGACACCCCAGTTCTGCCAGCCGGCTACGGAGAAACGATACCGGATGAGCTTTCAAACTCAATCCCGTCGTCGCGTAGTCTCGGTGCACTTCTTCGACCGGCGACATTGCCACGAGCTCATCCGGCACGCTGCAATCGGGATCCAGGGATGCCAATAACGGCATCGACGCCGACGCGTCATCGGTCGCCAGCGACTGCCAGACGGCAGCCCTGCGGTCGGTGGAGATCGATGCAAACGCGTCGGCATCGGCAAGCGTTGCGATCACACCGCGAGGTAACTCGGCTCGGCGAGTCAGGTCATTCAAATCCGTGAACGGTCCCCCCGCATCGCGGACCCGGCAGATTCGCTCGGCCGCGGCCGACGCCAGCCCCCGGATCATCTGTAGCCCCAAACGCATCGCGGGACCCTGCCGATTGGCATCCTCGACCAAACGAGTTCGCACATCGCTGTGGTTGACGTCGGCGCCAAGGACACGCACACCGTGCTTCTGCGCATCAGCGATGAGCTGCGCGGGAGCATAAAACCCCATCGGTTGACTGTCGAGCAACGCCGCACAAAACGCCGCTGGATAATGACATTTGAGAAAACAGGAGGCGTAGACCAGCAGTGCGAAGCTCGCCGCGTGCGATTCTGGGAACCCGTATTCACCGAACCCTTGAATCTGGTGAAACACCTGCTCGGCAAATTCAGGGCTCAACCCGTTCGCCGCCATCCCGTCGAGCAGTTTCGCGCGGAAGCGGTCGATCACGCCCGGCCGTCGCCACGCCGCCATGGCCCGGCGAAGCTGGTCGGCTTCGCCCGGTGTGAACCCCGCGGCCACCACCGCCAAGCGCATCGCCTGTTCCTGGAAAATTGGTACGCCGAGCGTTTTCTCAAGCACGCGGCGAACCGCATCATTGGGATACACCGCGGCGTCGGGATTCTCCCGGGCCGCGAGAAAGGGATGGACCATGTTGCCTTGGATCGGTCCCGGTCGCACGATCGCGACTTCGATGACCAAGTCGTAGAAACAACGGGGGCGGAGCCGTGGCAGCATGCTCATCTGCGCCCGGCTCTCGATCTGAAACACGCCCATCGTGTCGGCGACACAGATCATGTCGTACGTCGCGACATCGTCGGCGGGGATCGTCGACAGTGAGAGATCGCGACCGTGATGTTGTTTGACGAGTTCAAAACAACGCCGGATCGCGGACAGCATGCCCAGCGAGAGTACATCCACCTTCAAAATACCAAGTTCGTCGAGGTCGTCCTTGTTCCACTGGATCACCGTGCGGCCCGGCATCGCCGCATTCTCGGTCACGCATAGCTCGCACAGATTACCCGCCGTCATCACCATCCCGCCCACGTGCTGGGACAGATGCCGTGGAAAACCAACCAACGTCTGCGTGAGATACAAAAAACGTTTTCCCAGCGGTGTGTCCGGATCCAGACCCGCGTCGCGGCACCGCTGCGGCAGTTCCGGCTCACTGCTGTAACTGCCGGCTAGCTTTGCGACGGCGTCGATCAAGTCGGGAGAAATCCCGAGCGATTTGCCGACTTCCCGAATCGCGCTCTTGGTACGGTACGTCGTCACCGTCGCGGTCAAACCGGCGCGATCACGACCGTACTTTTCGTACAGGTACTGCAGTACCTCCTCACGGCGCTGATGCTCAAAATCAACGTCAATGTCGGGCGCCTCGTTTCGCTCGCGGCTGATAAAACGCTCAAACAACAAGTCCGTTTGCGTCGGGTCGACCGAGGTGATCCCCAGGCAATAGCAAACCGCCGAGTTGGCGGCCGAACCACGACCCTGGCATAGGATGTTTCGCGAACGAGCAAACCGGACCAAGTCCCAGACGGTCAGAAAGTAGGCTTCGTAGTGCAGTTCCTCGATCAAGGCGAACTCATGACGCAGCATGTCGACCACGCGCGGCTCGACACCGTCGGGCCACCGCTGCTGCGCCCCTTCCCAGGCCAACCGCTTGAGATGCTCAATCGGTGTTTTTCCAGGCGGAGCGAGTTCCACGGGATATTCATAACGCAGCTCGTCGAGACTGAAACTGCATCGCGCCGCAACCTCCACCGTCCGGGCGATCGCGTCGGGAACGTCACGATACAGTTCACTGATTTCTTCGAGGGTGCGGAGATGGTGCTGGCTGTTGCGCAGTCGTCGGCCCGCGATGTCCTCGATCGTGCCGTGGTTGGCAATCGCGGTGAGGCAGTCGTGCAACAGCATCCGCTGCGCCGTGTGGTATCGCACGTCGCCGCTGGCCAACAGCGGCACGTCGCAGGACAACGAGAGATCGCGGAGCCATGCCGCCTTGCCAGCATCATCGACACCGCGGTGGAACGACGCGAGCATGTAGCCGCCATCACCGAACACGTCTCGAAACGGCCCCCGCAGGAAAGAACGTGAATGATTCAGTGCGTGTTCATCGCTGCCGGAATCCACGAGCACGCCAGCCAAAATCCCGCTGGCGAATTGAGCGATGTCATCAAAGCGAAGCTCGCAGCGTCCTTTCTCGCATCGCATCCGGCCCAGCGATAGCAATCGGCACATCCGCCCGTATGCCGCTCGGTCGGTCGGCCACAGCACCATCGCGGGCGCATCGAGCGGATGAACCTCCGTGCCAACGATGTACTGCAAACCGAGATCTTTGGCGGGAGCGTGTCCCCGCACCACGCCCGCGATCGATTCGCGGTCGGTCATCGCCACGCCAGCGTACCCCAGTTTCGCGGCGTGCTGCACCAGCTCGTCAGGGTGCGAGGCGGCCTCGAGAAACGAGAAGCTGCTGCGGCAATGGAGTTCGACGTACTGCATATCAATGAGAATCTACCGGTTTCTTACTCATGCTGGCGCGTGGTTTTGATCTGCTGTTTCCTCATTTTGCCATAAAGCGTCGTCGGTTTCAGACCCAACATCTCCGCGGCACCGCCTGGGCCGTAGATTTTGCCATTGCTGCGCCGCAGTGCGTCTAAAATCGCACGCCGTTCCATTTCCGCTAACGTCGGTGGGACGCCTGCGGCTGCGCCGGCACCACCCGAGCGGGTGCCATCGGAAGCCGATCCATCATTCACCAACCAGGACGACTCGATCGAGAGCGTGTCGCCGCGGCTGATAATCATCGAGCGCTCCACAATATTCTCGAACTCACGCACATTGCCGGGCCAATCGTACTGCATCAGAATCTCCATCGTGTGCCGATCAACTCGCGTGATCGGCTTGTTCATACGCTTCGAAAAACGTGCGACGAAGTGATTCAGTAGTGCCGGAATATCCTCGCGGCGCTGACGCAGCGGCGGAACGAGGATGGGGAACACGTTGAGCCGGTAGTACAGATCGTCTCGGAATTTCCCGGCCTCCGCGGCGGCCTTCAAATCGCGATTACTCGCCGCGATCACGCGTGTGTCGATCTCGATCGGCTCGCTCCCGCCAACACGCTCGATTTCACGCTCCTGCAACACTCGCAGCAGCATGACCTGAGTCTCGGCCGGGACTTCGGAAATTTCATCGAGAAAGATGCTGCCGTGATCCGACAGCTCGAAACGGCCGCGACGAAGTTCGGTCGCACCCGTGAACGCACCTGCTTCATGTCCGAACAACTCGCTGGCGATCAACGTCGGAGCAAGCGAAGCACAGTTTACCTTCACGAGCAGGTTGTCACGCCGCGAACTGCTGTCGTGAATCGCCCTCGCGATCAGCTCCTTGCCCGTCCCGGTCTCGCCGAGAATCAGCACGGTTGAATCGGTGAGGGCAACCTGTTCGACGGCAACTCGCAACTGCCGCATCGCCGGTGAGTCGCCGATGATATTTCCAAAGTCATGGTCGGTGCGAATCTCGTCGCGAAGGTAGACGTTCTGTTGTTCGAGCTCTCGCTTGAGCCGGTCAATCTCGCTGTACGCGGACGCGTTATCCAAGGCAATCGAAAGCTGGCTGCATATTTCTCGCAACAGTTCCAGGTCCCAGTGATCGGGTTGCTGCTCGCGACGCGAAACAATCCCCAACACGCCGACGCTTTGATCACGCGAGAGCAGCGGCAGGTATACCTTCGATCCGTACCCCGTCTCGAACAATCTCACGTCTTCGGGAAACGAATGATCCTGTCGCAGCGAACGAACCACCTGTGGCACGCGGTGCTCCATCACCCAGTCAAAGGCTGAGCCGGGCAGAGCTTGCGTGGGGACGTCGGGCCAATGCTCTCGATCGCCGGAAAACTCGACCGCGAAACCATGCCGAGTCGCCGACCGAGACGACGTCAGTAACAAACTGACCCGGTCGCATTCGAGCTGTTTGTGAATTTCCACCGCCGCGTGATGGAAGACCTCGCGGATCTCGAGACTCGAGTTGACGACCCGCCCCATCTCGACGAGCAGTCGGTACCGGCTTTCGGACTGGCGGAGTTGTTGGGTCTGTTTGTCAACTTCACGTTTGAGTGTGTCGAGAAAATCATCTTTCGCGGAGTTCGCCCAAGCGAGCTCCTGATTGCTCTGCTGCAACTGCCCGATCAATCGCGTCTTCTCAACCCCAATCGCAATCGGACTTGCTAAACGGCCGAGAAGATCGGCGTGCGTCGACGTGTAAGTATCCGGCTCCCGGGCGGAGAAAAAAATCACACCGATCGGCTTGCCGTCAGCCAACAGCGGCAGCGTCAAACTCGACCGCATGCCTTCGCGAACAATCAGTGCCGTCGAACTCGAACTCGGATTGCGACGCAAGTACTCGGTGAGGTCGGCAATGATTCGCGGCTGGCCAGTCTCGAGCAGCGGAGCCAGCGTCGAACCGTGGACCCGGCCTGCGTAACCCGTCTTGAGCATGACATCGCCATCGGATCGGCACGAGACCAAGCGAAGGATGTGGGAGGGTTCTTCGAGGAGCGCCACGGCGATCCGGTTATAAGGCACGACACCTGAGAGCTGGTCGAAGACCGACCCGAGTAGCTCGTCCAACCCATGCCCCATATTGAGCTGGCGGAGCATCCGCTCGACCAACCGCTCGTAAGTGAGAGCGCGGCCAGTGGGAGCGGGAAAGGGAGCGGGGGCAGGCACAACAATCGTCCTCGGGGCGACACATCCACAACAGAAACCATCCCAATATGAACAAACAACCATATTTCGTCAACCGAGCCCGCAGAGGCCTTTCCGTCGCATTCGCGTCAATAAAGCAGCCGATTCGCCAGGCGGTGCCAACCAAATATGGTCACTCTGATTCAATGGTCACAATTGACGGGTTCTACGTAAGTCACTGTATGCAAATGGGTTGCGGTCCGCCGCGAGTGTTGCCTTGAAGTCCTGGCACGGTATATGCACGCAAGACACTCCAAGTCGCCGCACCGCACCGCGATCGCACCTCCTGAATCCTGAACCCTTCGTTTCCCTGAACCCTCCCGTTCCATGTCCCACGTTGTTGCCGAGCCGTGCTACGAATGCAAACACATGGACTGCGTCGTGGTATGTCCGGTGGAGTGTTTCCACGAGGGACCGAAGATGTTGTACATCCATCCGGATGACTGTATCGATTGCGAAGCCTGTGTGCCGGAGTGCCCTGAGGAAGCGATCTTTCACGAGGAGCACTTGCCAGCGGATTGGGTGCCGTTTCGTGACCTAAACGCAACGATGGCTCGGCAAACTCCGCCCGTGACGGGTTCGGTCGACCGCACGCCTCACGGTGGTGGTTCACCATAAACGCCCGGCGGGCTAGGCTACACATCTGCCCGCGACGACGAATTATCTATTTTGAATACCCCATTCAATCTCCCCAGAATCGACAACCAAAGCCCCCACCGGAGAATCACCATGTCCACTGAAAACGCGATGCTCGAAGAATACGCGCAGCGTGAATACGAGCACGGTTTCGTCACCGAAATTGAGGCGGATTCGATTCCCCCAGGCCTCAGTGAAGAGGTCGTGCGATTGATCTCGGAGAAAAAGAACGAGCCGCAGTGGTTGCTCGACTGGCGGCTGAAGGCGTATCGGCACTGGCTGACGCTGGAAGAGCCAGCCTGGCACAATGTTCATTATCCCAAGATCGATTACCAGGCCTCCGTATACTACTCCGCACCGAAAAAGAAGCCGCAGTTGAGCAGTCTCGACGAGGTCGATCCGGTGCTGCTGGAGACCTACGAGAAGCTCGGCATCCCGCTCGAAGAGCAGAAGGTGCTCGCCAATGTCGCCGTCGACGCGGTGTTTGATAGTGTTTCGATCGTGACGACGTTCCGTGAAACTCTCGAGAAACACGGGGTGATCTTCTGTCCGTTTTCGGAAGCGGTCCACAACCATCCCGAGCTGGTCAAAAAATACCTTGGTTCGGTCGTACCGCACTCGGATAACTTTTTCGCCTCGCTGAACTCGGCTGTCTTTAGCGACGGATCGTTCTGCTACATTCCCAAGGGCGTTCGCTGCCCGATGGAGTTGTCGACGTACTTCCGCATCAATGCCCAGAACACCGGCCAATTCGAGCGGACGCTGATCATTGCCGAAGAGGGCAGCCACGTCAGTTATCTCGAAGGCTGCACGGCACCGAAGCGGGATGAGAACCAATTGCACGCGGCCGTCGTCGAACTGGTCGCCATGGATGACGCCGAGATCAAGTACTCGACGGTGCAGAACTGGTATCCGGGTGACAGTGAAGGCAGGGGCGGGATCTTTAACTTCGTGACCAAGCGAGGTGCCTGTCGCGGCACGAATTCGAAGATTTCGTGGACGCAGGTCGAAACTGGATCCGCGATCACGTGGAAATACCCCAGCGTGATTCTGCAAGGCGACAATTCCGTCGGTGAGTTTTATAGTGTCGCGGTGACCGCCAACCACCAGCAAGCCGACACGGGCACGAAGATGATCCACATCGGCAAGAACACCAAGAGCACGATCATCTCGAAAGGCATCTCGGCGGGCGTTGGTCAGAACAACTATCGTGGCCAAGTCAAGATCCTCAAAGGTGCCACCAATGCACGTAACTTTTCGCAGTGCGATTCGATGCTGATTGGTGATCGCTGCGGTGCCCACACGTTCCCGTACATCGAAGTTCGCAATACGACCGGCATCGTCGAACACGAAGCGTCCACGTCCAAGGTCGGTGAAGATCAGATCTATTACCTGCGTCAACGCGGCTTGTCCACCGAGGACGCGGTCAACATGATCGTCAATGGTTTCTGCAAGGAAGTATACGACGTGTTGCCAATGGAATTCGCTGTTGAAGCACGCAAGTTGCTCAATGTCACCCTCGAAGGCAGCGTCGGCTAGACGTTCGTTGAGTCAATGAGCTGAGGTGCATCAAGCGGCCGGGTGCCCCCTAGGTGAGTGGTGCCCCTGACGGCGCACCACTCATCGCCGCAACGCAAGAAACACAGTATCCCAACCGGTGGGATATCAGCGGATCAAACCAACAGTCGCCCCGTTCCCCCATCCACTCCTCCATCGAACCCTTTTTCAAACCAATGTTAGAAATCAAAAACCTATACGCTCGCAGCGAAGACACGGAGATTTTGCGCGGCATCAACTTGAATGTCGCCGCGGGCGAAGTCCATGCGATCATGGGCCCCAACGGTTCCGGCAAGAGCACGTTGGCGCACGTGCTCGCTGGTCGCGAGGACTATGAAATCACCGAGGGCGAAGTGCTCTACGAGGGCAAGAATTTGCTCGACATGGAGATCGAGGAACGTGCAAGCGAGGGTATTTTCCTGGCCTATCAGTACCCCGTCGAGATCTCCGGCGTCAGTAACAAGTACTTCCTCAAAGCGGCGATCAACTCGATTCACAAATATCGCAACGAGCCGATCATTAGCCGCAAGGACTTTGTCGCGCTGCTCAAAGAAAAGCTCGAGATGCTCGGGATGGACAAAGCCATGATGGACCGCAGCATCAACGAAGGCTTTTCGGGTGGTGAAAAGAAACGCAACGAAATCCTTCAAATGGCGATGCTCCAGCCCAAGCTTGCGATCCTCGACGAAACCGACTCCGGGTTGGACATTGATGCAATGAAAATCGTCGCCGACGGGGTCAACGCACTCCGCAGCCCCGAGCGAGCGATCATCATTGTCACGCACTACCAACGGCTCCTCGAGTACATCGTGCCCGACAAGGTCCACGTGTTAGCGGGCGGCAAAGTCGTCCGGAGCGGCGATAAATCACTGGCGCTCGAACTCGAAGAAAAAGGCTATGGTTTCTTGCAAGCCGGTGCGGAAGCGGTCGCTGCCGGCTAGTAGCGACGCGGACACTGTTTCGTTCAACGGCGGGGGCGACGCCCCACGCTGTGGACGCAAACGCGGCCCGCTCGGAACGCGGTTCAACGAGTGATCCCGAGTCGTTTCCGCCAACCTGTTTGCCCAACGGCAAATCGAAACACACTCGCATTCAACAACTCTTAACGATCAACATGATTGCCACTCAATCCGACACATTTCAAGAATCCTTTGCAGCGTTCCAGGCCGAGCTGTCCGCGACCTCACCGGAATGGCTGAACGAAGTTCGCCAAACCGCCTGGAGTCGGTTTCGCGATCAGGGGGTCCCCACACGACGCGACGAAGACTGGCGGTTCACCCCAGTCGCACCGCTGGTCGGACGTCCCTATCGCAACGTGCAGTCCCTGACGCTGGCATCGGAGGCCGTTGACGATCTACTTGGCCGTGCCAAGCTCGATGAAGACTTTCACCGACTCGTGTTTGTTAACGGGCACTACGTCGAGCGAGGGGCCTCGCATCATGACCTGCCCGCGGGTGTGGTCGTTGGAAATCTCGCCAGCTCGATTCGCGAAGGATGTGACACAGTCCAGCAACTGCTTTCCCAGCCCGTCGGCAAGGAGCAATCCGCCTTCACGGAACTGAACACCGCGTTCGCCGGCGATGGCGCGGTGATTGATATCGCCGACGGGGTGACACTGGAACGTCCCGTTCACTTGATTTTTCTCTCGGTCGAGGACGGTCCCACCGCTTGCCACCCGCGCAACCTCATTCGGCTCGGCAAGGGTAGCCGCGCTACCGTTGTCGAAAGTTATCTCGGTCGCCAGGGCGACGGATATTTCACCAACGCGGTGACGCAGATCGAACTCGCCGAGGAAGCCGACTTGGATCATCACAAGCTGCAGCATGAGCAACGTGATTCGCTTCACATCGCCAGCACGCACATTGACCAGAAAGATCGCAGCGAGTTTCGCTCGCACTATTTCTCCTTCGGTGCGGCACTGGCTCGCAACGAAACGAACTGCATGCTCGATGGCGAACAGATCGTATCGACGCTCAACGGTCTCTACATGCCCACCGGCGAGCAATTGATGGATTGTCGCACGCGGATCGATCACGTCAAACCGAACTGCAATACCTACGAGTTGTACAAGGGCATCTTGGACGATCGAGCACGTGGCGTGTTCAACGGCAAGATTCTTGTGCATCAGGACGCCCAAAAGACGGACGCCAAGCAGAGCAACCAAGCGCTGCTATTGTCTGACGACGCGATCATCAACACGAAACCACAACTGGAAATTTACGCCGACGATGTCAAATGCACGCACGGTGCAACGATTGGTGAACTCGACGAGCAAGCACTCTACTACCTACGTTCACGTGGCATTCCAAACAGCCTGGCGCGCAAGATGTTGATCTTTGCCTTCGCCAATGACGTGGTGCAAGGTGTGCAGGTGCCCGCGGTGGTCCAGCATCTCGAAGCAATCCTGCTGTCCAGCCACGGCCTGCCGGACGTGTAGTCGCCCGCGAGGTGATCGGCCTGGGCCGCTCAATCTCCGGTTTTGACACGAATTCTTGAGTCGAACGCTGACCCTATTTCCTGTCCACATTGGACGGATTTCAATCGCGTGTGACGTCGATTTTATTACTGACGCATTCTATGAACGCTGA
>JBDNIG010000145.1:0-20315 GCA_041688415.1 Rhodopirellula sp.
AGGTACGTGTAACCCGCCAATGCCTGCTCGTACGCAGCGACGGTTTGCCCCGCCTGTTGATGGTTGATGCGACCGCTGTCGATCGCGTTTTCCACGGCGTCCTGAATCGCTTCGACGAGCTCTCGGTCTTCGTACTGGACGTAACTGAGCACTTCGGAAACGGTATCGCCTTTGACAATTGAGCGGATTTTCGTAACTCCGCCATCGAGTTCGACGTGCACGGCGTGAGTGTCGCCAAAGAGGTTATGCAGGTCGCCGAGAATTTCTTGGTAGGCACCGACCATGAACACGGCAAGCTGATACGGTTCACCGGATCGCAGTGGATGCAACATCAGCGTTTCGGTGCGACGACCGTCACCGACGAACGAGTCGATCTTGCCATCACTATCACATGTAATATCGCCGAGCACGGCGTGGCGCGTGGGGCGTTCGAGTAATCGGTGAATCGGAATGATCGGGAATAATTGATCGATCGCCCAGGAGTCAGGCATCGACTGGAACAACGAGAAGTTAACAAAGTAGATATCCGACAACATGCGATCGAGGTCCGATAGATCCTCGGGGACTTCGTCGAGTTCGGCGGCAAAATCTCGGGCGCGGTGGCAGATCGCGAAGTACAGGGTTTCCGCCGCGACGCGTTGTTCCAGCGGCAGATAGCCGCCGCTGAACAGGTTCATGCATAAATCGAGAGCGACCTGGGCATCGTGAAACGTCTCCAACATATTGCCGGGCGTCATCAGTTTGTACTGTTCCCAGAGATCGTGAACGGGCTGTTCAAATTCAAACGGTGGTCCATCGGGTTCGTCGCTGCGAAGTTGCCGCCCGCGGACCTCCTCACTGAGCCGGTCTTCGCCAAGATTATTGTCATCGCCGATGTTGCTCGCCTCGGCCACCCTCGCCGCTTGTTTCTCGTCCGCCGGCACGCGCGCCCAGTTCGGTAAACTCCCGCCGCCTTGCGACGTCACCCCGAGCGTCTCCATCACCAAGACACTGTGTTGAGCCGTGACGGCTCGACCGCTCTCGGAAATCAATTGCGGATGCGGCACCTCCGCTTCGTCGCACACGCTTTGCACATGATAAACCACGTCATTGGCGTATTCCTGAATCGTATAATTCATGCTCGATTCGTTATCAGATTTCGAACCGTCGTAGTCGACTCCCAGGCCCCCGCCGACATCGAGGTAACCCATCGCTGCGCCGCGTTTTTTGAGGTCCACATAGACTCGTGCCGCTTCCAAAATCGCGGATTTCAATTGCCGGATATTGCCAATCTGGCTGCCGACGTGAAAATGCAACAACTGAAAACAGTCGCCCATGTTCATCTCGATCAGGCGATCGAGTTGAGCGAGCACTTCGGCAACGGTCAGTCCAAATTTACTGCGGTATCCACCGCTGGCCTGCCATCGACCGCTACCGCGAGTGGCGAGTTTGACTCGCATTCCAAATGTCGGTCGCACACCGACTTCTTCAGCAACACGGAGAATCAGGTCCATCTCGCTGACTTTCTCCACAACCGGCATCACCGTTCGTCCGAGACGCTGCGCGTGCAGTGCCAAGCGGATGAACTCTTCGTCCTTGAATCCGTTGCAAATGATCGGCAAATTGAGGGTGCCCATGGCGACCGCCGCCAGTAATTCCGGTTTGCTGCCCGCTTCGATACCAAATCCGAGCTGCGAACCCTCGCTCACAATTTGCTGCACCACTTCGCGTTGTTGATTCACTTTGATCGGAAACACGCATCGGTACTGACTGCCGTATTCATGGTCAGTGATCGCTTGGTGAAAACAGTCGGCCAAGCGGCGAAGTCGATCACGCAGAATGCCGTTGAACCGGATCAAGATCGGCAGCTCCAATCCACGATCGATCAACCGATCGACCAGTCCCTTCAGATCGACTGAATCGGGATTGCTCGGATCGGGCGATACCAACACCGTGCCGTCCTCGGAGATTGAAAAGTACCCGTCTCCCCACCGCTCGATCCCATACAACGCTGCCGCATCCTCGCGCGTCCAAACGTCGTCTACCAGAGAGTGGTTTATCGCCAAATGTTCGTTCACGGGTTTCAAATCCAGGGTGCAGGTATCGTCCGTTGCTCACGATTGATGCCAATCGGGCCGCGCTCCATTATCCACGTACCGAGCGTATCGGCAACGCCGTTGGCTGAGCCGGGCGATCTGGATAGCAATGCATCTGCGATTCATCCTCGTCGCCGCTGGTCAACGGTTTCGGCTGAAATACCAGGACACCAAACCATAGCCAACCGTGGACGCGAGCGCGACGACGAGCATGATTTCAACTGCGAATAATCCAAACCGAAACGGATCGTCAAGGCCCACGCTGCCGCGATCGTAAAAACTGTGTGGGAGCTGTCGCCAGAGCAACGAATGGACGACACCGGCAACGAATGCCCAAACAACGGCAATTGGGTAGTGCAGTGCAGTCGCTTGATGCCAAGCCAACTTGAAACGCCATTGCAGTGCTGCGGTTAGCAGAATCGGCAAACCGATCAATAGCAGAGCAAAGTCGTATCCAGCGTGACGCACGACCACACGAGCAAGTGCGAGATAGACCGCGCTGAACGCAGTAAACGCTAACAGATCCTTGATGGTGATCGAGGGCATGGTGAATCATCGATCAAATGCACCTAGGCACACGACCAAGATGCCCGCACGGATCCTAGGTTTCTGGCTCGACGCCGGATAGAAATTCAAAATTGCACGTCATTCTCGGTAGTCGCTCAAGCAGATAAACTGTACACGTGGGGAACCCGGTGGATAGCTGGTATGCTGGTTCATCGAAACGAGAACGATTCCGAACCGTGGGTTCAATCAAGACGTATTCTAGGTGGCCCGAACTCAGGAAACCATTCCCCCCCGCAGCCCGACCGCTATCGCAATTACCAATCCGAATGGCGTCCAGCACTCCAACCTTTGAAAAACCACCAATCGTCGAGTTTGTGCTCGGGATTCAGTTCGATGCGTTGTCGGGATTGAGCACCGCACATTACGGCCAATTCTGGGATCTGCTGGGGCGTGACGATTGGACGGGCCCTCGGGACCAAGCACCGATCCAAGAGGCTTTCGAGCGTTTCGATCGTAAACCCATCGCAGCCGAGTTGAAATTGCAGCTTGAGACGATGCCGCCGCTGCCGCGATTGACGCTGATCAGCAACCGAGAGGACAAAGACCGCCTCGTCCAGTTCCAACCAACGCGGTTGCATCTGAATTGGCGGCCCGTTGAGAAAAAGTCTTCTTATCCAAGCTACAAATCACTGATTGCGGAATTCGAGGACACAGTCGATAAGTTGCGAGAATTTTGCCAGCAAATTGACATTCCAACGCCGCAGATCAATCAGTGGGAGATCACTTACGTTGATCGTTTTGCCAAAGGGGAGCTTTGGCAAACTCCGTCCGACTGGGGACGTATCCTGCCGGGGCTATTCGCGAGCAATGAAGTTCCGGCCATCGAGGGGCTTCGGATGGACAATCGTTCGCGACAATGGTCGTTCGAGATCGAACCCGCATTGGGCCGACTCCATGTTCGGACTTCAGTAGCGCGCGGTCCGAAGCCAGATGACGAGGCCTTGATCGTTACATTGACGGCTCGTGGGCCATTGAATCCGGAGATGACGCCGACATACCGAGACGGCTTGGAACTTGGTCACGCAGTATCGGTAAATCAGTTTCTCGCATTTGTCGACGATGATCTACGAAAGAGTTGGAGAGAAAAGGAACCGTCATGATCGAAACCCTTCGAAATCGGAAATCCGACACTACCGCGTTTTCATCTGCGGGCGACGAAGCGTCGTTGATACCGCCCGCGGTCGCTTTTGAAGATCAACACCTCATTGACCCAAGATGGAATAAAATCTTGGACACGCTGGTCTCGTTTCGCGACTATGAGGACGATTGGGACGGGATGGGTAGCGTTGCACCGGAACCAGGCGTGCTGGACTCAGCGATTGCTTTAGCGAGGATATTGCGTGACTGCGGGCAACCAGCACCGGACGGAGTCGGACCGACCGTCGACGGGACCGTTTGCTTTGACACGGGCCCGTTCCCAATCGAGTGCCTCGAGGTCGTGACGCCCTCGCACGCAGAACTGTGGCGTGGCGGTGAATTTCTGGGCAAGTTCCAGATGGAATAGTGGAGCGTCGTGGGACAACGAGGGCAGTGAAAAAAGAAACGGATCCTATTGCGCCAGACGAGTGGTTGATCCGGCGCGTTCACCGCGATCAATTCCGAACGGGGAAGGATCCATATGTTTCTCCCAAAGCATTTCGTCCACGGGTAAAGGGAGACCAACCAGATACCGACGGCATCAGCCTGTTCCGGCTGGCTTGTCTTCGAGACGAGAACGATATTCTCGAAATGATTTCAGACGAGCAAAAACGCAAAGCCATCGGGTTTGTTCGTGTCCAGGTCGCCGAGTTATCCAACCTCGGATTGACAGTGAGACGCACACCGATCGAAGCAATTCGCGGGCACGTCAGCATTCCCGAAATGGATGTTGATGCGATGAGCGATCCGGACAAGCGATCACAGATCAATGAGCGAATGGACAAGCTCGCCAAACTCACAAGTCAGGATGATCGCATCCTCCGCGATCCAAAAGCACCAGTGGACTCAGATTGAACAACTTTTTGTGCGTCGAATGCTTGCGCAGGTACTCGCCCGCTTCGACCAAGAACCCGCACGTACCGCACGATGTCGGTATTTACACTTACGCGGACCGCAGTGTAGCAAAAAACCTCCCCCGAGGCTTTGCTTCGAAGGGAGGTAAGATAGTCAGGATACCGGAACCGAGACGCTGATCAGTTCTCGCTGCTCGACGCTCCGGCTTCGGCGGTTTCGCCGTCGCCACCGAGCAATGGGAAGGATTCCTCCAACGCCGACACGGGAGTCGCTGCAAGTTCTTCCAAGGCTTCGCGGCGGTAGTTGACTTCCGCCTCTTGGAAGATTCGGAATCCGGTACCGGCCGGAATCAGGTGACCGAGGATCACGTTTTCCTTTAGACCGACGAGCTTGTCGACCTTGCCCGCCAGTGCCGCTTCGGTCAACACCTTCGTTGTTTCTTGGAACGACGCGGCACTGATGAAACTGTTCGACTGGACGGCCGCCTTGGTGATACCCAGCAACTGGGTACTCGCGGTCGCGCTCTTGCAGCGTTTGCTCTTGGCCGTCGTGCCACCCATCGCTTCGACTTCCGCGTTGGTTTGCTCGAACGCTTCCTTCGGTACGATCGTGCCTTCGGTGTAATCGGTATCGCCGGGGTTAGCGATCTTCACACAGCTACGCATCTCCTGGTTGGCGCGGCGGAAGTGGAACCGATCCATCACGCTGCCGGGCAACAAGTTGCTATCGCCGGCCGATTCGATCTTCACTTTACGCAACATGCGGGCGATGATGATCTCACCGTGCTTGTCGTTGATCTCCACTCGCTGGCTGCGGTAAACCTGTTGAATTTCGTGCAACAGGTATTGCTGCACGGCCTCTTCGCCTGTCACTCGCAGAATGTCGTGCGGAACCAACGCACCATCAACGAGTGCTTGACCCGCACGGACGATGTCGCCCGTGTGGACGAGGAAGTGCTTGCCGTGAGGCACGAGGTGTTCCCGTTCGATGCCCGAATCACTGCGGACGATGATCGTGCGTTTACCACGTTTCCGTTCGCTCAAGATTTCGACTTCACCGTCGACTTCGGCGATCACGGCGGGATCTTTCGGCTTACGAGCTTCGAAAATCTCCGTCACTCGAGGCAGACCGCCCGTGATGTCTGACACACCGCCGGTCTCACGCGGCATTTCCGCGAGCACCGCACCGGGAATGACTTGATCGCCTTCCTTGACCGAGATCGTGGCTCGTTCGGGCAAGTACTGGGCGTGCAACGCCCGGCCATCGCCATCTTCGATCACGAGTTGAGGGTGCAGGTCACCCTTGTGATCGATGATGACCATCCGAATGTTCCCGCTAGCCTCGCGGTCGACCCGCATCGTTTCGCCTTCGACAACGTCTTCAAAGCGAATCTTACCGGTGACTTCCGAGAGAATTGGGATCGAGTACGGGTTCCATTCGCAGAGCACCTGGCCGGAGGTAACTTTGTCACCTTCCTTGACCATCAGCGTCGATCCGGTCGGAATGTCATACGATTCGATTTCACGACCACGATCGTCAACCAACATGACTTGGCCGTTGCGGGTCAGTACGACGTCGCGGCCTTCGGTGTTGGTCACGGCTTTCATGCGTGTGAAGCGAACTTCGCCGTCGCGTGCCGACTTGATGTCCGACTCTTCGACTTGCTTTGTCACGCTGCCACCGATGTGGAACGTCCGCATCGTCAACTGCGTCCCCGGTTCACCGATCGACTGGGCGGCGATGATACCGACGGCCATGCCTTCTTCGACCATCGATCCGGTTGCCATGTCCATGCCATAGCAGGAGCGGCAGACACCGAGCGGTGCGTCGCAGGCCATCGGCGTGCGGACTTGAATTTTCTCCAGCCCCATCTGTTCGATCTTGCGAGCGATCTCGGGCGTGATCATTTGGGTTGCGTCGACGATGAGTTCGTCGGTGACCGGGTTAACGATCGCCTTCAGGCTGACCCGACCATTGATCGAATCGGCCAGCGACACTTCGACTTTTTCACCGCGGTAGACAACACTCTTGGTGATACCTTGGGTCGTACCGCAATCGTGCATCGTGACGACAACGTTTTGCGCGACGTCAGCGAGTTTCCGTGTCAGGTAACCGCTGTCGGCAGTCTTCAACGCCGTGTCGGCCAAGCCCTTGCGAGCACCGTGGGTGGAGGAGAAGTACTCGAGCACCGAGAGTCCTTCGCGGAAGTTTGCCTTGATCGGCGTTTCGATAATTTCGCCGGTTGGCTTGGCCATCAAACCACGCATGCCGGCGAGTTGACGAATTTGCTCGATGCCGCCCCGTGCACCGGAGTGCGACATCAGGAACACGGGATTGATGTACCAGCCGCCTTCGCGAATATCGTTTTCCATCGCGCTCATCATGTCCGCCGTGATCGCTTCGCGAGCATGCGTCCACGCATCGAGAACTTGGTTGTATCGTTCCTTGCCGGTCATCAAACCACGGTCGTAAGCCTTCTTGTGCTTCATGACCGTCTTTTCGGCGTCCTTGATGAATTTCAGCTTGGTGTCAGGCGTGACCAAGTCATCCGTCGCGAACGACAGACCACTGCTGGTGGATTCGCGGAAGCCCATTTGCATCATGTCATCGAGCAGGTGAATGGTCGGTTTACGACCGAGACGCTGGTAGCAATCGCTGATCGATTTCGCCAAGTCACCGCTGCGCATCGCACGGTTGTAGAAATCCATGCCGTCGGGCAGCATTTCGTTGAAACGCACGCGGCCCGGTGTGGTGTCGATGACCGCGCCGTAGACACCCGATTCGTCATCGGTCTTGAGTTTTTGGAACTTCGGCAACCGCATCTTGATCTTGCTGTGCAGTTCCAGCTTGCCTTGAGCAAGTGCGTAGTCGACTTCGTCGTAGCCGCTGAACACCATCCCCTCGCCCTTGCGCCCCGGCAACTCAACGGTCATGTAGTAGCAACCCATGACGATATCTTGGGAAGGACTCATGATCGGTTTCCCGTTGGACGGCGCGAACACGTTGTTGGTGCTGAGCATCAACGTGTGGGCTTCGACTTGAGCTTCGATCGAAAGCGGCAAGTGGACGGCCATTTGGTCACCGTCGAAGTCGGCGTTGAAACCCTTGCAAACCAAGGGGTGCAAGTGAATGGCGTTGCCTTCAACGAGTGTGGGCTCGAATGCCTGAATCCCCATCCGGTGCAGTGTGGGGGCGCGGTTGAGCATCACGGGGTGATTCTTGATGACCTGTTCGAGGATATCCCACACCTCTTCGTCTTTACGCTCGAGCATCTTCTTGGCTGACTTGATCGTGTCGGCGTGTCCGAGTTCCTTCAAACGGCGGATGATGAATGGCTGATACAGTTCGAGCGCGATCTTCTTGGGCAAACCGCACTGGTGCAGTTTCAATCGCGGGCCGACCACGATCACGCTACGTGCCGAGTAATCAACACGCTTGCCGAGCAGGTTTTCACGGAAACGACCTTGTTTCCCTTTGATCATGTCGGTCAATGACTTCAGCGGCCGGTTCGACGAACCGAGCACGGGCCGTTTGCAGCGGTTGTTGTCGAAGAGCGCGTCGACGGACTGTTGCAACATTCGCTTTTCGTTGCGAATGATGACTTCCGGCGCGTTCAGGTCGACAAGCTTGCGCAAGCGGATGTTGCGGTTGATGATCCGGCGATACAGGTCGTTGAGATCGCTGGTGGCAAAGTTGCCACTATCGAGCAACACGAGTGGGCGCAGGTCCGGCGGGATCACGGGGATCACGTCGAGCACCATCCACTCGGGACGGTTGTCACTGTCACGGATCGACTCGACAATTTTCAGGCGGTTGATCAGGTCCTTTTTCTTTTGCTTGCTGCCCGTTTCAGCGAGGTCGATGCGGAGCTGCTCCGACAGCGGCACGAGGTCGATTTTATTGAGCAGTTTGCGAACGGCTTCGGCGCCCATGTCAGCTTCGAACGAGCCCGGTCCGTACTGTTGGCGTGCTGCCCGGTATTCTTCTTCGGTGAGCAGTTGCAGCGACTCCAGATCCGTTTCGCCGGGATTGATGACGACGTAGTCTTGGAAGTAGATCACCTTTTCGAGCGAGCTGGTCTTCATCGCCAGCAGGTTGCCCAGCCGCGACGGCATCGCTTTGAAGAACCAGATATGCACGACGGGAGCGGCCAGCTCGATGTGGCCCATCCGTTTACGGCGAACCCGCGAGTGCGTGACCTTCACACCGCAGCGATCGCAGATCATGCCCTTGTACTTCATGCCGCGGTACTTACCGCAGGCACATTCCCAGTCCTTCTCAGGGCCAAAGATACGTTCGCAGAACAGACCGTCTTTCTCGGGACGGTAGGTGCGGTAGTTGATGGTTTCAGGTTTCTTGACTTCGCCGAACGACCAACTCTTGATGTCCTGCGGACGTGCCAAAGAGATGCGTACCGAAGCGTAATCGTTGATGCGATCGTAGTTACTGGTTTCGCCAACTGACATGAAAGAAGCCTTTAGCTATTAGCTTTTATCTCTTCGCCGTTTCGCCGGTCGTTGCCGGACGGTAAAAGCGTTGAGCGATTTGGAGTGGAAGGTTTCAAGCGATCTTTGTCGCGATAAAGTCAGGCGAAGCCCGACGTCAAACTGTCTTGAGGAAGATGCCATCTCGCCGGCTGGCCTGCGCGAGTCGCAAAGGGCGAAACTCGCCTGGCCGGCTGATCAGCCGCGGGTACGGCTAGATCGGTCTCTTTTCGAGCTGCATATTCAGGGCCAAACCGCGAATTTCGTTGGTCAACACGTCAAAACTGGCGGGCGTGCCGGCTTCGAGGGTGTTCTCACCCTTGACCATCGACTCGTAGATCTTGGTACGTCCTTCGACGTCATCGCTCTTGACCGTGAGCAGTTCCTGCAGGATGTAGGCGGCACCGTACGCTTCGAGTGCCCACACTTCCATCTCGCCGAAGCGTTGGCCGCCGAAGCGAGCCTTCCCGCCGAGTGGTTGTTGGGTGATGAGCGAGTACGGCCCGGTGCTGCGGGCGTGGACTTTGTCGTCGACGAGGTGGTGCAATTTCAACATGTAGATGTAACCCACCGTGGTTTCCTGCTCCATCGGTTCGCCGGTGCGACCGTCGGTCAAGCGAATCTTGCCGTGCGCGGGCAAACCAGCTTCGGCCAAGCAGTCGTTGATTTCAGCTTCGACGGCACCATCGAAAATCGGAGTGATCGATTGGAAACCGAGTTTGGCTCCGGCCCATCCCAGGTGCGTTTCCAAAATCTGACCCACGTTCATCCGCGACGGCACGCCGAGCGGGTTGAGCATGATTTGGATCGGCGTCCCATCGGGCAGGAACGGCATGTCTTCAATCGGCAGGATTTTGGCGATGACACCCTTGTTTCCGTGACGACCGGCCATCTTGTCACCGACGCTGATCGTTCGCTTGGTCGCCATGTAGACCTTGACCATCTGCAACACGCCACTGCGAAGCTCATCGCCACGTTTCATGGCGTTGAGTTTGCGGTCACGCTCGTCAATTTCGTTTTCGACATTCTGCCACTGGGCCGCGAAGACCTTTTCAACGTCGGACTTCTTCGCGTCGGAAACCTGGTCGAGGATCTGATCGATCCGGAAGCTCGTGGCCCGTTCGGCGACGAACTTGGGATCTTGACCGTCGGCCAACGGAGTCCCCGTGGCGTCCTTGAGTTTCGTACCGGCGGTTTCTTCGAGATCGCGCACCAACGATACGAAAGTGCTCGCAATCGCTTCGTTGCCTTCGGTCTCGTGCTGCTTCAGCTCCTTTTCGAACGCCTTGCGCTCGTCGTCGCCAAGGCTCATCCGACGCGAGAACTTCTGCGTGTCGATCACGATGCCTTCGATTCCCGAAGGTACTTCGAGCGAATCGTTCTTAACATCCTCACCGGCGCGACCAAAAATCGCGTGCAGCAACTTCTCTTCGGGCGTCAGCTCCGTCTTGCTCTTGGGGCTGACCTTGCCGACGAGAACGTCGCCGGGTTTCACGTAGGTTCCGACTTGCACAATCCCACTGTCGTCGAGATTGCTGAGTGCTTTCTCAGAAACGTTCGGGATATCGCGAGTGAACTCTTCACGACCGAGTTTGGTTTCGCGGATTTCGACGTCGAAGTCCTCGATGTGAATCGAAGTGTAGGTATCGTTATGAACGAGTTCCTCGCTGATGATGATCGCGTCTTCGTAATTGTACCCGTCAAACGACATGAAGCCGACCAGGACATTGCGTCCCAGGGCGAGTTCGCCGAGCCGCGTCGCGGCACCGTCGGCGATGATCTGACCTTTTTCAACCCTTTCGCCAACCATCACGAGCGGTTTTTGGTTTTGACAGGTGCGTTCATTGAGGCCCTGGTACTTCTTCATCAGATAGTGATCGCTGCCGACTTCGATGCGGGTCGCGTCAGCGTAGGTAACCTTGCCGGCACGGCGAGCACGCACGACCATCGCACTGTTCTTAGCGACTTCACGCTCCATACCGGTTGCCACAATCGGTGGTTCGGCAACGAGCAACGGCACGGCTTGCCGCTGCATGTTCGATCCCATCAACGCGCGGTTGGCGTCATCGTGCTCGAGGAACGGAATCAATCCAGCCGACACACCGACCATTTGAGCCGGAGCGACGTCCATGAAGCTGACCTGATCGGGTAGCACAATTGCGAAGTCACTACGGAACCGAGCGATCAGGTTCGGTCCAGGGACGAGCGCCCCGTCCTTGACCTCGGTGTCGGCGGGAGCAACATAGGATTCGCCTTCTTCGTCAGCTCGCAACCACACGGTTTGATCGCTGATTTTGCCGTCGACGACTTTGCGGAATGGCGTGATTAAGAATCCGTAATCATCCACACCCGCGAAAATCGCCAGCGAACTGATTAGACCGATGTTCGTACCTTCGGGCGTTTCGATCGGGCAGATCCGGCCGTAGTGCGAAATGTGAACGTCACGAACCTCAAAGCCCGCACGTTTGCGGTTCAAACCGCCCGGGCCGAGGGCCGACAGACGGCGTTCGTGAGCGAGTTGGCTGAGCGGGTTCGTCTGGTCAACGACCTGAGACAACTCGCCACGACCGAAGAAGTAATCGATCGCCGCTGAAACGCTCTTGGGATTGATCAGGCTGCGGGGCGTCATGTCCTGAGCGTCTTTGACACTCATCCGCTCCTGCACGGTGCGGCGCAGCTTCAAGAACCCCTTTCGAAGCTCTTCACTGGCGAGTTCGTCAATGGTCCGCAACCGGCGATTGCCCAAGTGATCGATGTCATCGATCTCGGCGTCGCTGTCGGCATCAAACAAATCGATGAGGTAACGGATCGCCGAGATCATGTCATCGGGTCGCAGCGTCATCACCTCTTCACTGATGTTCTGACCGAGCTTCCGGTTGAGCCGGAAGCGACCGACCTTGCCCAGCCGGTACCGATTGTCGTCGTAGAATTTTTCTTGGAACAGCGTGCGGGCTTTTTCCAACTGGGGCGGGTTGCCCGGGCGCAGTCGCTGGTAGATCCGCAGCAGGGCTTCCTCGTGACTCGCCGTCGTGTCTTCGGCGAGGGTGTGGAAAATCAACGGCACCTTGGGCAGGTCCATCGCCTCGACGCTCTTGACGTCGGCGGCGCAGATTATCTCCGCCAACTCCGTGCTGATCTTGTGGCCGGGCTCGACGATAATCTCGCCAGCCCGTTCGTGGCCGCCGGGGTACACCACATCGTCCACGCAGATCTTGTTCTCGAGCTTGCCCGCGTCCTTACCACCGGAGATCTTGATCGTCTTGGTTTCGTAGAACGCGGCGAGCAATTCGGCATCCGTGCTGTACTTGGGATCCATCGCCCGGAGCAGCATCGTGGCGGGAAACTTACCGCTTTGGTCGATGCGAACGGTCAACGAATCCTTTTTCGTCACGTTCACTTCGATCCACGAACCCCGCTCCGGGATCACGCGGCAGGAGGGTAGTTTGCGGTCGGTGGTCGTGTCTTGCTCGAGCACAAAGTCGACACCGGGGCTGCGATGCAACTGGCTGACGACAACCCGTTCCGCACCATTGATGACAAACTCACCACCGCCGAGCATGATCGGCAGGTCACCCAGATACACTTCTTCCTCGATCGGCTCTTCTCGGTTCAGCCGCAACCACACCCGCAGGGGACGTCCATAGGTCAACCGCAACTGCCGGCATTCCTGCACGGTATAACGCGGCTTGCCGAGGTCGTAGCGCAGGTATTCCAGCGTCGTGTTGCCGTCATAACTGCTGATTGGAAAAATCTCCTTCAGCACCGATTCGAGACCTTGTTTCTTCCGCTCAGTGCTCGCTGCATCGGCTTGCAGGAATGCGGAGTATGATTCAGTCTGCAGGGCAGTGAGGTCGGGCAATTCGAACTGGCCAAGGCCGGTTCCAAAATTACGGATACTAGTGGGCTCGAGTCGACGCTGAGTGGTGGTTGCCATCGAGAGGGAAGCTCCTTCGCGGGGAAGAACAAAATCACGACGCGTCCGAGCCAGAACCTGCCACCATTCGGGTGCGGCCAGATCCGTTCAACGTCGGAAACGAGTGAGATGACTAAACTTAAGTTGGGCTATCGAAACCGGCGATAATCTTGTGCGGGGCTCCACACTTCGTTGCAATCTCTACAAAAATAGCCCAATCGGTCCCGCCGCCGCAGAATTGCCAGGCGGCAATTGGCGGAAAATGGAAACGAAAACCTCTCACGAAATGAATTCAGGCTTGCCGTGGAGGGCACAATTCCACGAAAAGTTTGCATCCGGAGAGAAAGGCAGCAGAGGTCGGGGCGCGCGTAGTGGGATACCGGGTGACGATAGTCGAGACTGAAATGTAACCCCATTTTCCAGTTTCGCAAAGGGCAACAAACCGATTTTGGTCCCGTTTATGCTCTGGTCGGCCGCCACGCCCTTTCCGCGACCGCCGAAGACGACCTCACAGCTCAATTTTTTACGTCAAATTGCTGCTATTTGAATCTCCTCCATTCGTTGACCTCGATCTTCACGCCATGAAATTTCCGCGATCTTCCGGCGTTCTACTGCATATCACGAGTCTTCCCGGGGGTGACGGCTCTGGTGACTTGGGGGAGCAGGCATACCGCTTCATTGACTTTTTGGCAGCCGCGGGCCAACGGGTCTGGCAAATCCTGCCGTTGTCGCCGCCGGCTCAAGGGAACTCACCTTACAGTGCGTACTCTGCCTTCGCCGGTAACCCGCTGATGATCAGCCTGTCGCAACTCATTCACGATGGGTTGCTTGCCGATGCCGATCTGGCGACGGTTTCCCTGGCTCTCGACCATGGTGCATCCGCCGCGGGCGAGACTGAACCGGCGGCATCCGTTTCGCCTACGCACTGCGATTTTGCCGCCGCAGCGGCTCACAAGGAAGCCGCACTGAGCCTCGCATTCGAACGCTTCCAGAACACGGCATCGCATCCACTGCGTGCACCGTTGCTCGCGTTTTGCAAAAAACAAGCCAAGTGGCTGGACGAATTCTCGCGTTTCGAAGCCATCATGCGGAGACTCGGCGACGCGGATTGGTCGAATTGGCCCGTCGAACTCGCCACCCGGCAACCGGCAGCCCTCGCTCGCTGGGACGACGAACTCGCCGAAGTCATTCACTATTCCAAGTTCAAGCAGTTTGTGTTTGATCGCCAGTGGCACGCGTTAAAGCAGTATGCGGGCGAGCACAATGTGCAAATCTGTGGCGACATGCCGATTTTTGTCGCTTACGAGAGCGTCGACGTATGGGCACATCAATCTTTGTTCGCCGTGGACGAAGCCGGCCAGCCCACGCTCGTCGCCGGTGTGCCTCCTGACTACTTCAGCAAAACGGGACAACTCTGGGGCAATCCGCAATACGACTGGAAGGCCTTAGAGAGAACACACTATCGATGGTGGATTGAACGCTTTGGCGACGCGATGCGGCAGTTTGATCTGCTGCGCGTCGACCATTTTCGGGGATTCGAAGCCTACTGGGCAGTCCCCGCGACGGCACGCACTGCCGTATCGGGTTCTTGGGTTCCAGGTCCGGGAGCGAAGCCGTTTGATGCCGCCCGTGAAGCGCTCGGCGAACTACCATTCATCGCCGAAGACCTTGGATTGATCACCGAGGAAGTCCACCAGCTCCGTCAACAGCTTGGGTTCCCAGGCATGCGCGTGCTGCAGTTCGGGTTTGATCGAGCCGAAGACGACTTTCATCGACCGAGCACGTACCCGGAAGATTCGGTTGCGTATACCGGCACGCACGACAACGATACGCTCGTCGGCTGGCTCAAGCAACGCAAGTCCGAGTCGCCCGATCCGCTCGATGAATGGATCTCGACTCACGAACATCCGCCCGACGAGCCGGTTTATTGGCAATTGATCGACGCGGTGCTGCAATCACCGAGCAGCATCGCGATCATTCCGATGCAAGACTTGCTCGGCCTGGATAACTCCGCCCGCATGAATGTTCCCGGACAAGCCAAGGGGAATTGGACCTGGCGGATGAGTGAAAAAGCGATCAACAGCGTGCTGGCGAGCAAGCTGAAAGAGTTGACCACACGAGCCGGGCGTTAGCCCTCAACCCAGTAGCTACCGTCGCCAGTCGGTGGCAAGGCGTCGACTCCCACATTTTTTAGCGTGAGCCGGACAGCGCTAGTCGCGGGCGTCGCACGGGAAAAACGGCGTGCGGAACCCGCTGGCGCCGTGGCTCACTCACTCCACGCCATTGGCCGCGCTCTGGCGAGCGCAGCTACGAAAGCGCGATCGATTCAGGCGATACTCGCTATCAGTCTTCTTTCTTCTCGGCTTTCTTGTAGGCCTTCGCAAAAGCTTTTTCGCCGAACACGAGCTTGGACGCTTCTTTGTCTTTCGCGCCTTCGACTTTTGCCTTGCATTTATTGCAGCAGAAAGCGACCTTGGTGCCGTCGACCTTGATCATGGTCTCGGGATTGACCTTGCTACCACTGATCGGGCAGGCTTTTTGGACGTATTGATGTGTTTGGACGAGTTGGCGGTTGGCTTGGGTAGCGTACTTCTCAGTTGCTTTGGCAAACTTGCCCTTGCAGCCATTGCAGCAGAAGTAGACCTTGCCGTCTTTGTAATCCGTGGACTTGTCCGCTTTGGCGTCACGGTCGGCGACCGCGCACTTGACACCTTCGAGATCGACTTTGTCGGTCGTGGAAGTTCCTGCCGCAAACACGGTAGCGGATGCGACCAGGACGACGGCGAACGTGGAAAACAGGCGATTTCTCATTATTTCACTCTTCAATGGGGACCAAGGGGCGACGGTTACGCAGAGATGCCTAACCGTCATAGGTTGAATATCCGCACGTTAGCTTACGCTACCGGTAGGGTGGAAGTCAAACTTGACGATTAGGAAATCTGTCTGGCCGTCGACAAGGTCATTCTGCTAGCGTCTCACCGGAGACTATGACAATTGCGAAACCTTGCGGACGTGCGGTCTGTCCGGTGGAGCTGCCCGGCCTCGGGTGCCGATGTCATGGGCAAGGGATTACTGGTTCGTCGAACGTGGATCGGTAGATTCCGATGGATCGATACGACAGCAACGGATTTCGCTGAAGAGGAAATTAAGATGAAAACGCCACGACGCCAATTTTTAGGCTTGAGCACGGGACTGCTGAGCGGTGGCCTGATTTCCAGTGCGATCGCGTCTCGCGTCGCTGCGGCACCTCCGCAAGGGCATCCCGACTGGGCCAATCCCGTCCACCGAGTTGCCAACGCCGCGATGTCGGCGCAGAAGGCATCCGTCCCGCAGGACGAACCGGGCAAGGCGGCTCTACGCCGCGGACTGGATATGGCGCGTCACGCGCTAGAAATTTCTCGCAATGAAGTCCGCGATTACACCGCTATCTTGGTCAAGCGAGAACAAATCGACGGCACGGTTGGCGACCACGAGTACATGCTGATTAAAGTCCGAAATCGGAAAATGTCCGGTGGCCAACTATTGCAGCCATTTAGCGTTTACATCGGTTTTCTGAAACCAGCGTCGGTCAAGGGGCGCGAGGTGATTTACGTTGAGAATCGCAACGACGGAAAATTGGTCGCCCACGAGGGCGGTTTCAAAGGACGCTTCCTGCCCACCGTCAGCCTGCCCATCGATGGCATGCTCGCCATGCGAGGCCAACGCTATCCGCTGACCGAAATTGGTGTCGAGAACATGATCGTCAAACTGATCGAACGTGGCGAGAAAGCGATGCGTCACGAGGACGTGACTTGTGAATTCCGCAAAGGTGCGAAACTCAAGGACCGTGTTTGTACCGTGCTCGAAGTCACCCAGCCGACCCAGCGACCGGACGCGGAGTTCTACCAAGCCCAAGTGTTCATGGACGATCAACTGAACATGCCGATCCGCTACGTCTCCTATCACTGGCCCGATCAGCCCGGTGGCCAGGGTGAAGTCATTGAGGAGTACAACTACCTCAATCTCAAGATCAACGTGGGTCTGACCGACGCCGATTTTGATCCCAACAATGAAGACTACAACTTCTACTCGTAACGGATTGTCGACCGACGGCTCCGCCCGTCGGGAGGTAGGGGTAGAGGCAAGTTGTTAGCCGCAGCTCAGACGGTCGGAGCCGTCTGGCTACAATAGGATCGCGTGAGTGAATCACGTCGATTCGCCTGCCGAATTACTCCGCTGGCACCAGTTCGCGTTTGACCTTCTCAATTGCTTGCAAACGTAGTTCGTTGTTTTCGGCGGGGAAGCCAATCGCTTGGATTACGAAGCCAACCTTGGGATGAACCGCGTTCTCGTCCATGTCGAAATCGGCGAGAGACTGTTCACTCAACAGCACGATGGTGGCCATCGCGGCGTCGCGTAGTTGCGGTTCGATCACGTTGCCGCCGAAATGCTGCACCTCACTGGCGGCTCGTTCGTCCTCAAGGTATTTCGCGACCTCACGGATATTGCTCTTGTCACCGAACCGCGAGATCGCTTGCATCGCCATGGCAAGGGTCGGCGCGTCGGTCGATTTCTGTAGTGTCTCCAGTGCCAGCGGCAGGGATGCGTCGAGATCGCAGTTCAGGGCAAACCACAACATTTCTTGGTAATTGCTGACGTCCGGGCGCGATATCCAGCCGCTCAATAATGCTCGAAACAGACCGGACAATTGTGCATCTCTCAACATTCGCGTCGTGGCGTCACGCCGCATCATGTTGAATAACGCGTCTTCCTCGACGCGGCTGACAGGCATGTCCCGGTCGTTCACCAGCAACAACAGTGCGATTAAGTCCGCTTCGGTCGGCAGGCGAAGCTCGACGTACATCCCACGTTGGATTTCGATGATGGTGGCCCGAAACGCTTCGGACCGTTGCTTGGTCGAGCCCTCCAAGGCAGCGGCAACGGCTTCATGCCGTAGGAAAATCTCCACGAATAGCTCGCGAACGGGAACACCGTCACCAAGAATTTTGCGAGCGACGTCCCAGCCCTCCATCGCGACGTCTTTTCCGGCGAGAAATGCATCGATCCGGCCCGCGGTCTCGTTGCCAGCAATCCCCCGAGCAACATCGCGCGCGCGAATGCGAACTTCCGGGTCAGCGTGCTCCTGAGCCGCTTGCCGCAGCGCCGGCAGCACCTCCTTACCGAGCTCACGCAGTTTCGCGGTGGCTTGTTCACGGGCGGCGAATTCGGCCCAGCCGAGCTGATCGATCCAGTGCGTCATCTCGTCGTGGCTCACCTCGGACGCGTCAGTCGCTTCGGTACCGCCAGCGGTCTCAATAACGTCGTCCGGCCGGGCATCGGAAGGAACGCGTGTCTGGTCACGAAACACGTCCGCGATTTTGTCAGTCGGCAGGTGCGGCTGCGAAAACGCCTGGACGGGCTCCGGTATATCTCCCGCCGCTGCGGGCGGCTGTCCCGATGCCGACTGGGTCGGTTGCCGCACGGGCACTTCCTGTGCAGGCAGATTTTGTGCGCACATCGAGGCTGCAACGCATACCAGCACCGCACGCCATCGTTGGTCAAGAAATATCATTAAAACGATCCACTGCGACTGACGCGTCCAAACGGAAATTTCACGTATCCACGCTCACCCGAGCGTGGCCAATTCAAACAACCCGACCCGTCGTGACGCCGAGCCACCCGCGGACATTGTACGTCATGGCAGTGCAAATGATCCACCGTCTGGTGACGGTGGCTACGGGAAGTGATCCACCGTCTGGTGACGGTGGCGGCATCGTAGTGGTTCAAAGTAATCGGCCAGCCTCACCGTGGGCCCGAAGAATATCGCCTAGGCAGTCAGTTGCCCAAACCGCTGGCGATCGCTAAGCTGCGACCACTCTGGTCAAGTTTCGCGGGAAATTTGGCTCGCAAATATGTAGGGATTTGCGGCCGCTTGCAGCCTCACTGCTAAAAAGCCATCTCAATGAAAACCAATTCAACGCAATCAATCGGCATCTCCACTCGCAGCGTCCACGGGGGCGAGCGACATCGTCACTCCGAAGGTGCCCTGGCCAGCCCGATTTATGGGGCATCCACCTTTGCCTTCGACTGCACCGAAGATTTAATCGAGTTCGTCGAAGGCCGCAGCGACCGGGTCGAGTACGCCCGCTACGGCAATCCGAACGAACGGGTTACCGAAGCCAAGCTGGCGTCGCTCGAAGGTGCCGAAGAAGCGATCCTGTACTCGAGCGGCATGGCAGCCGTGGTTGGCGTGCTGCTGAGCCGGTTGTCCGCTGGCGACGAGGTCATCTTTTTCGACGAGTGCTACCACCGCAGCCGCGAATTCTGCGCCGATCACCTCTCCCGTTATGGCGTGGTCACCCGCGAAGTCCGCACGGGCGACTTCGCCGCCATGGAAGCCGCGATCACGCCCAACACGAAAATGTTGGTGTCCGAATCGCCGACCAACCCGCACTTGACCTGCGTCGATCTCGAAAAGTTCGCCGCGGTTGGAAAAGCCCACGGCATCGAAACGTTGATCGATGCGACCTTGGCCACGCCCTACAACGTCAAGCCGATTGAGTATGGCGTGGATTACGTCCTGCACTCGGCCACGAAATATTTCGGCGGCCACAACGATTTGCTGGCCGGCGTGATCTGCGGCAGTCGTGAATTGCTCAAGCCAGTTCGTGAGTTCCGCGGATACCTCGGCAGCGTCTGCTCGCCACACAGCCTGTACCTGCTCGAACGCGGACTCAAGACATTCGCTTTGCGGATGGCCCGGCACAACGAAAACGGGATGGCCGTGGCCACGTTTTTGGACAATCATCCTCGCGTCGACCGAGTTTATTACCCCGGCATCGAATCGCACCCCACCCACGCGATTGCCACCAAACAGATGAACGGGTTTGGCGGCCTGATGACGTTCACGATCAAAGACGCCGACGGCAAAGCGGCCTCCCAGGTCGTCGATGCCGTGAAAATCCCACGCATCGCCGCGAGCCTCGGCGGCGTGGAATCACTGATCGAGCAACCACTCGTGATGAGCTATCTGCATTACTCGCCTCAGCAGCGCGAGACCGTGGGCATCGAAGACAACATGATTCGGTTGTCGTGCGGCATCGAAGACTCCGCGGATTTGATCGCGGATCTAGACCAGGCGCTGAGCCAGTAAGCTGTCAGTTACCCACAACTATCCCGAATGGGATTACAGCCATTAGCCGTAGATACGCGCAGCGCCACCTACGGTCAAGAATCTGAGCCGGCTACTGTATACGGCGTGTTTGAGCCCCAACGGGGCGGCGGTATGACAGCCCAGGGCATCGC
>JBDNIG010000015.1:0-3220 GCA_041688415.1 Rhodopirellula sp.
AGCAGATACGGGGAAATATTTCGGTGGAATCGACAATCATAACCCGACGCGTCAGCGAGGGCTTCACGCCGCCATCCCTCGCTGACGCGTCGGGTTATGAAAACGTGGCACTCCGTGATGCGGAATGAATTTCCCAAACCTGCTTAGAACCACCAACGAGCAGTTGCCAACTACCCCAACAGACGACTAACCTGCCTCGATGCGTTTGCTCCTTGTCCTAACCGTGTTCACGATGATTGCCGCTGGCCGCTGCGCCGATGCGGGCGTTATCATCGATGTTCCGGCGATGCAGGAGCGAGTGACGGACGATACACAGACGCTGCTGGTGGCGATGTGTTCGGCGGAGCAATCCTCGCCCCATCCGATCCAGGTCGAGCAGGGTGATTCCGACAGCCTGCAGGGGGTCGCGGCGATCATGGGTTCGACGGTCGCACCTTCGGCCGCTCTTCTACACGGCGTCACGCCGCGCCCCGACTCTCCACTGCTGTGGCGTATTCGCTTGGTCAACGGTCTGCTGCCGCCGTCTCCCGATTTAAACGGCCTCCTGAAGCCTTCGTAGGGCTGAATCGACACCTCGATTCAGTTTTGGGATGTTTTCCGCGATCGGAAATGAAAATGTCATCCCTCCTCCATTTGAAGACTTTTAGGAAAATCTTTGATATGAAGATGTTTTTTGATTTGAACCGCGCCGCTGTTGTGCTGGCTGGTTTGTGCACCATCGCCCTGTCCGCAGGTGTGGGTAATGCCGGAACGATCGGTGTCAGTTCACTTGCCAGCAGTCCAGGCGTCGGTGTATGGGGAACCTATTTCGGAACCACCGCAGGGGGGACGGCTACCATCGACGACCTTACCGGTGAAGGCGGCGATCTCGAGACCAATCAGCCACTTGGCCCGAGCGCCGTACAGTTGACGACTGGGGGTGACGTCAACGAACGCGCCCAAATCGGCATTTATGGAAGTTTTGGAGATGCTCAAAATTTCCTCAATAACTTGGACGTGGGCTATTCTTACTACAAAGATGGCACCGTTGGTGGAACGAACCTGTCCGCAGCGCCATCGTTGAAGCTCGTGGTATCCTCCCCCGATAGTACTGGGCCCGACACCGATAGTTATGGCGAGCTTATCTACGAACCAAATTGGAACCAACCCTCCGGTGGATCGTCAAACCCGCCTGCGAATAGTTGGCAAACGGTTTCGATTGATTCCAGCATCGGTAGTAGTGACACCGCAACAGGTGGCTGGTGGTGGTCGGGTGGCTTTGGGGAATCCAGCGGTGCTGGCGGCCCGCCGATTCGATCAAGCAGCCAATGGGCTTCGCTTTTCAGCGCCGACACTGATTTTGGCACCGCATCGATTATTGGTATCAATGTTGGAGTAGGAACCTACAACCTCAACCAGGTTGGCTACTTCGATGCAGTTAGAATCGGTGACACAACCTACGACTTCGGAGCCGCAAGCGTTCCGGAACCTACTTCGTTGGCGATTTTCGGTGCTGTCGGCCTAGTTGCCGCTGGTATGCGCTGGCGTAAAAAACGGTCCGTGTAATCACACGACTTCGATTGATCTACGAGAACGGACCTTCCATCAGGGAGGTCCGTTTTTTTGCGCACCAGGCTACTTCTACGATCATGAGCTCAGGTCGAGGGATCTGACATCGTTCTGTCGGATGCGACCGATTTTCACGTGTTGGATCGGGTGTTCGGCCAATCCGACGGTGAGTTGTGCAAAACGTGATGAGTTCGATGATATCCGCACTGACTCCGAGGAAACCAATAACTTGATCGCGACTGAAGGATCCTGAGCTCTGGCAGTATGACAAAGACACCCATTTTGCGTCCCATTTCTTGGCTGAATTTCGTAGTCACGCTTGCCATTTTGGCGATCTTCGCTTTTGTCGGATGGACCGAGTGAGCAACGCGTCTTGCCGCGTGATGTTGACTGGGAAACCTATCGTAGTCTCGCCGAGAAAATTGATCGTACAGGCAAGTTGGTCACGTACGACTGAGGATCCGTAGATCCAAAGCAGTGTGGTTTCTCACGACGGGCGGAGCCGTCGGTCGACAATGATAGGGGTAGGTCGAGGAAAAGGTGCGCGAGGAAAAGGTGTCCGGTACCTTAAGTGTCATTTTCGGGTTCATTTCGAAAAATGAGCGTCTGTTGTCAGACAGAATAGCGCAGCCGATGCCTCCTGTTAACCAAAAAAGGTACCGGACACCTTTTCTTCGCCGGACACCTTTTCTTCGCCCAGTATTGCGGAATCGGACAGATCCGAAGTTATCCGCAGCGGCCTGGCTGATTGCATCGTAGGTTGGCCACTCTTGGCCGACATCCACGCCACTGACGGGCAAGAGTGGCCATCCGACGCTTATTAAATCGACGATTTTGACTCCATCAACGAGCGGCTAGCGGCTTTCTCTCGTTGCGGGGCCGATGGCCATGCGCGAACTGGATTTGGACGATCCTCGATCGCCGGGGCGTGAGAGACCTGAGTCAGGCAGGTAGACCGATGACATGCGGCCACCCGTGGAGGGGGCGTTCAACGCCGATATCGCCGTGTTGCTGGCGAGCTCGGAGGTGTCGATGCTGCTCCGTACCCAACCCGACGCTGCCACGGCTTCGGGATCGATCCGCATGGCTTGGGCGAGCCAGTTTTGAGCCGCGACGGAGTCGCCGCTGGCAATGGAGGAAGCGGCGAGTTGCAGCCGCGCCGTCACGTCCGCCGGATTCTTCTCCGCCGCAGCGACGAGGTACCGCCGCGCTTCGTCGCCACATCCGAGTTCGCGATAGGCCAAACCGCGGAGCAGATCGGCGCGCCCGGGGATGATCCCGCCATCGGTTTGGTTGAGCAGTGCCGAACCGTTCGCCTCGTTGAATCGATCGAGGGTGGCGAGCAAGCGATCGTGCCGTTGTTGTTGGTGGTAGATCTCCGCCGCTTGCAGTTGGACGTAGGGATAGTCGGGTTGCAACGACAGGGCGCGGTGAAAAGCGGCCAGTGCGGAATCGGAACGTCCTTGCGACATCTCACAGTCGCCCCACAACGCCCATAAGGCGGCCCACTCGCGATCGGACTGCAGGGCGATCTCGCACTGCCGGGCCGCTTCGTCGACGCGTCCCAATTCGAGGTACATGCGACCGAGTCGCTGCAGATGCTTTGGATCGCCCGCACTGAGCTGGACGGCTTGCTTGAGATGAACGATCGCCTCGTTGCGTCGACCGCGGA
>JBDNIG010000146.1:0-34830 GCA_041688415.1 Rhodopirellula sp.
ATTCTCACGACGGGCGGAGCCGTCGGTCGACAATGTAGCCAGACGGCTCCGCCCGTCTGAGCTGAACCACGCCCGAATTCTCACGACGGGCGGAGCCGTCGGTCGACAATTTCTGGCGATACCGATCGAGGATTACTTGGAACTGCTTGATTGGACGGCAGAACCTCGGTTGAAGTCGTCGATGGAGAGAGGTGCGTGCGCGGCCGCCGTCCGAACCGCCGTCCGAACGCGAGCAGGCGCGTTGTATCGGTGCCTTCTGAATGCGTTATGGAAAGAAAAATCAGCTGACGACTCTACAGGTGGGCCGTCCGTGTGTGTCTTGAAGAAATGCCGTGTTCTCAAACACCACTCGAAACAGGAGCTTCGTCTTGATTGCCGTACCGCGGGGGGTAGACTGGCTATTCCTCCTGACCGAACGCCCGTCGTGCCCGCGCTACTCCACTGAATGGTCGTTGAAATCATGTTGCCCCATCAAACGCTGCCGCGAAGACAAGCATTTCAAATCGCGGCATCAGTATCGATGGGTGTGTTCTCACCGTTTCCCGCCTCTGGTGCGGCGCCACCCAAAACCGAGCCAACCGAAAGCGATCAGAAAGATCGACTCGTCTGCGAATCGTTTTCCCCGGATGGTCCAGAATTTCCTGGTGCCCGTAGTCCGTCAGTGCCACCGCCGATCCGTTGAGGCCAAGGGAGCCGTCAAGAACCAATCGCAAGCCGAAGCCTACGTCGAGCAGGTGCGCGCGAAGATCAAAAAATGCTTCGGTCCACTTCCTGAGCGTGTTCCTTTGAATTCACGGATTACCGGAACGCTGCAACGCGACGGCTATCGAATCGAAAAGGTCTTGTTTGATAGCCGGCCCAACTTTCCAGTGACCGCGAATTTCTATGTTCCGGATGTCGCCACCGGGCGTGTCCCCGGCGTCGTCGGCACCTGTGGTCATACCAATGACGGAAAGGCTGATCCGGCTTATCAATCGTTTGCCCAAGGCTTGGCGCGGTTGGGATACGCATGCGTGATTTTTGACCCCATCGGTCAGGGCGAGCGATTGCAGTTCCCAGCCCAGGGTGGCGGTAGCCGAATCGGGATCGGGGTGAGAGAACACTTGCACGGCGGCAACCAGCAGTTCCTGGTCGACGAGCGATTCATCACCTGGTCGCTGTGGGACGCCATGCGCGCGGTCGACTTCCTACTCAGCCGCGACGAAGTCGACCCGGATCAGATCGGCGTGACCGGCAACTCGGGCGGCGGCACCCAGACCACGTGGATGTGCGCAATGGATCGACGGTTGACGATGGCAGCACCCTCCTGCTTCGTCACCACCCTGCTTCGTAACACGGAGAACGAACAGCCCGTCGACACCGAGCAGTGTCCCCCAAGAGCGATGGAATTGGGGCTCGAACATGAAGATTTTCTCATCGCGATGGCACCCAAGCCGATTCGAATTCTGGGCAAGGAACGCGACTATTTTGATATTCGCGGCAGCGAGGAAGCGTACCAACGACTGCGAACTTTCTATTCACACTACGACGGCGCCGAGGATGACATTTCGCTGAGAATTGGACCAACCGAACATGGTTTCACGATCGAAAACCGTGAAGCGATGTATCAGTGGTTCAATCGAGCCACCGGCAAGGAATCGCCCAGCGATGAACCCGAGTTGCAGATCGAAAAAGTGGAAGACTTGTGGTGCCTCCCGCACGGACAAGTTTGCGTGAACACACCGGAATGGACAGCATCGCGAACGATCGCAGACTTCACCCGCGAGAAGGCAATGCGACTGAAGGAATTACGAAAGCCGCTATCGGGATCGAAATTGCTCTCAGCAGTGAAGTCCCGATTGGGGGTGCCCAACTTGGATGCCGACCCGCCGCCCGTTCGGATTCTGCGATTGATAGGGAACTGGGGGCATGCAAGAAAATATTCGCAAACATTTTACGTGGAAACCGAACCCAACGCGGCGGCGATCTGTTATTGGCTCAGTGATCAGCGGAATCTTTCGCGGTTACCAAAGGCGGAGCCTGGGCGAGTCGCATCGTTATACGTCTCACATCGCAGCAGCGACGAAGAGCTTCGCAGCCAAGAGTGGCTGCGAGAAATGATCGCGCGAGATCCCGAACAACCATTCCTGACTTGCGATGTGCGCGGGATCGGCGAAAGCTTGCCCAACACGTGTGGCAAGAGATCGTTCGACGCCCCCAGTAGTGCCGATTACTTCTACGCCATTCATGGCATCATGCTGGGCCGTCCGTACCTCGGCCAAAAGACATTCGATCTGCTCCGAGTGATTCAATGGCTCGGCAGTCGCGGGTACGACACGTTGCACCTGATTGGCAGCGGTGACGGCGCGACGATCGCCACTTTCGCATCGCTGTTTGCCGCGTCGGTCAAACAGGTCACGTTGCATCAACCACTTTTGTCGTACGAATCAGTCGCCTCCGAAGCGGATTACGACTTGCCGCTGTCCATGATCGTCCCGGACGTGCTGGTCGATTTTGATTTGCCGGACTGTCGACACGAATTGAAATCCAAAAAGCTGAGTATCATCTCGTGAACGGGTTCCCAGCCTCTCGCCTGGGAACCCAATGCCGCTAATTCGAGATTTGTATGTGATCGCGAAATCTGCCGTTTGGTTGTGGGGGACTCCGATCGCTGTCGTGCTTGGTGGGTCTGGCGTTGGATCGCTTTTTGATCTTGCGAGGGTTGATTCGATCGGTCCGCGGTGGCAACTTTTCCTCGGCGATCTCGTTAATCAGGTTGCTCAGCCAGCGCTCGGTTTTCACACGGCTCTTTTCGATTTCAGGCAGCCGCGCCATCAAGACGTCCAACGCACCGGTAAACGAAATGCCGATCGGATCGACCTCGGCCACCTCGGCGGCGCGAAAGATTAACGATCGCACAATGTAGTGACTCAGCAGTTTTCCCCAGATCTCTTGGCGGACCATCGCGGGACTCTGGCTCCGCAGCATCTTGGTCTCGCCCCGAGCGACTTTCCACTCTGAAAACGCGATTTCCTCCTCCCAGCGAACGTGGTACAGGTCAACCAGTTCGACCGCCGGATACTTCTCGGCCTCAAGAAGACTGCTCAGCAATACATGCACCTGTGGTGATCGTCGCCGAGGACGGAGCGAGCAACCAGGGGGGCGGCGAATAAGCGAAAGATTTGACGATACTTCTTACCGGGCAAGAGTCCCATGCCGACAATGAGCCAGACGAGTTGCTGGTTGTTGATTCGTTTTCAGTAGCGAGTTTTAAGATGATCGCCGATACTGCGGTCGATGGACTCCTGCGGGAGAACTTGTTTGAGCCCACGAAGTCGGGCGGATTCCTTGAGGGTCGCCGGAACGGTTTAAAATATGTCGCATTTCCATTGCGTGGTTGGGTGTGGTACCACAATGATGCAGGGAAATGCGACTTTTGAGAATCTCGATTTAGCGGTATGGGGCTCGGGGTGGCTGCGGATCCCGCGAGTGTCGGCAACGCGGTGAAGCGTTTTTATGAGAACCGCCGGATCAATAAATGTGGCCGCACGCTCCACAGTCGTGGCAAATCAAAGCGACCGCGGAGCGTTCGCACACAAAATCTGGCCAAAACGGCTGTTTTTTTGTGAATTTCGACAAAAAATGCGTCATAGTGGTACCCCGTGCCAGGTGTTGTTGGAGCGGTGATGTGCAAGCCATACCACTACCGAGGATGATCATGAATCGTGCCCTCCGACTCGTCGCCAGGCTATTGTTGAGCGTCTGTGCTACGTTCCAGTGCTCTTTGCCGAGATCCCACGGCGATGAGACGGCTTCGGCGACGGCGTCACCGCCGTATCTCATGCAGATGATTCGCGACGACGCCATCCATCAGGAATTGGGCCTCGACGCAGCGACCATCAAACAGGTTGATCGAGCCCTCGGGGAAGTGGATCCGCGATGGTGGGTGAGTCGAATTCTGCCTGCCGGAAAACAGGCGGCGGAAATCAGCCAGCTCTCCGAACTGTTGCGAGCGAGCCTCGACGACATTCTCGATGACGACCAGCGGCAGCGGCTCCAGCAGCTCGAACGCCAAGCGGCTGGTACACGCATGTTGACGCGTGCCGACACGGTGCAGAAGCTGGCTATCACACCCTCGCAATCCGAGCAGTTAAAGCAACGGTTTGCGAAGACAGACGAGGAGGTCGCGAAGATTCAGAAACAACTAGCGGATCAGAAGATCGATGCCGAGCAGGCTGGTCGGCAGACGGTGGATGTCCAACAGGAAGAGAGGCAATCGCTGCTCAAGGTGTTGTCCGACGACCAACGCCGCAAGATTGGCGGGTTGGTTGGCGAGCCGTTTGACTTTTCCGCGGTCAAACGCACGTATCCTCGCGCCCCCGAGTTCGCTACCGAGGACGCCAGTTGGATTGACGGTGATGGCGTGCAGTTAGCCGATCTTCGTGGCAAGGTCGTCGTCGTCTTTTTCTATGCGTTTCAATGCATCAATTGCCAACGTAACTTCCCACACTATCTCGCCTGGCATCGCGACATGGCCGACGACGGGTTGGTTGTGATCGGGATCCAAAGTCCCGAAACGTCTGCCGAGCGCGATCACGACAAGGTGACGGCGGCCAAACGCAGCGATGGGTTTGAATTCCCGGTGCTGTTCGACCAAGCCTCTAACAATTGGCGAGCTTGGGGCACAACAATGTGGCCCACCACCTACATCATCGACAAAGACGGATTCATTCGCCGCTGGTGGCAGGGCGAAATGAACTGGCAGGGCACGCCGGGTGAGCAGCAGATGCGAGAAACCATCGAGGAGTTGCTCGCCGAGTGACCTAACCCGCCCCGACGAAGAGCCTAGTCGCGATTGGCTATTCGCTTGAATCTCGTCGCAAGTCCGCGCGATACGGATTTCTGAGGGCAGCGAAATATCGTCGCCAGGCGGCTTCGTCATAGCCGTAATCGACTCCCGGTGCGATGGTCTTGACCAACTGTAGCGCGGCGGGATGACGCACGGAGTCCGTTTTCGTATACGTCTTCGATCCATAATTCATGCCGGACACACCATTGTTGCCGAACCCAGCTTGGGTGCCGCCACTGCCGACTTGGATCTGGGACTGTTTCTCGGTGACAAGCGCGTTGACGTAGGCAAAGGCGAGTTCCGGGTCGACAAAGAATGTCAGAGCCCGCGCGCTGGCATCGACTTGTGCGGGCGAGCTGGAACTGAGCAGCGGTACGTAGGTTGCCACCGCTGAGGAGGCGCCGTACTCGGTGAGCTGACGTAGCGATTCTTCACGGATCAATTCGTCGGGTTCGTTCAGCCCCATTTCCACCAATGCGGCAACGGTTCCGCCATTGCGTAGCCGGCCCAGTAAACGCACATAGATCATCCGCAGGTTTCGAAGGTTCAGTTTGGAATTTCGCGAACGCAGCAATTCATCCGCGATCGCCCGGGTCGCCATCGGATCGTCAATCGCTTTGATCTCCGCGATGGCTTCGCCGTCGCCACGCACCGCATTGGCGTGCAACCGACGAAATTTTTTGATCCAAAGTTTGGACTGTTTGTCCGCTTCATCGGCTTGGTTGCGAGCGGCCAGAACCTCCGGTAGCACCCAGCCCTTGCTGGAGCGGATCAGCCCCTGGTCGCGGCGGAGCGTTTCGGCGCTGATCCAACCACTCTGCGTGTCGTGGCGAATGTAGCCCAATGCGGCACGGGCGTAGCGATGGTCGGGATCCAGTTCGATCGTCCGGGCGAGATGATGGCGGTACTGCGGCAACAGCGTCTGCAACTTGCACCAGTGCGCGAGTTGGAACTGCGATTCGGCGTCTTGTCCCGCCGCCGCGGCGCGGTCGCGATACTCTTGCAAATCCGCGGCAACAACGGTGTGCCGCACGTGCGTGCCCGCGACAGCGATGGACAGGTCATCGTCAATTTTCACCACCGCGTGCGTCGTCGATCCGTCCGGTTTCTTGGCTAATTTGATTGCGCCCGTCAATTGACCGCCGCCCGACAGTTCGATTTTACCGGCCAGGACCGCTTCGCGTGCGTTGAGGGTCATCGAAGCGATCAGGGCCACGAGGATTCTGAGGATCAGTCGGGGGCGAATAATGAACATTGGAATTTCTATCGGCTCGGGGATCAGGTCACCACTAGTCTAGCAGGATGGGTGTGGGCTGCTCAAAATTCAGCATTGAATCACGATTGTTTTTCGCATTCTTATCTCCACGCTTTCGCGGGATCAGAGGCGGGAAATCTTGTAAATCCAGCGTGTTTGACGAACTGTTTGTTGGCTGAATACCGGCAAGCGGCCGCGCGAGTAAATCCGCTCAAGCCAACAACCAGCGACGGCCGATGGAGATACTTGACCATTTTGGTCAGGATTGTATTCTGGTTGCAAGCCAAAGTCGAAAATTGATTGCAATTTCAACTTCCACTAAACCGTTCATTTTGTTCAGTCCCCCCTATTGCCCGGGCCATCCCAATCGTGACTCTTGATTCGCCATCGTCGAAAGCACTCTCGCACGAGGAATCGGCCGGAGCCGCGTTGGCGGCCCGGAACGCGATGGAACTCGATGAACAGGGTATTCCACTCGTTGGCGGTGCGCGGGTGGCCGATCCGCCGCTCGAACCGACTCCGGAATTTTTGGCCGAGCTGGCGCGAGAAAGTGAATCGCTCGAGAACGAGTCGCCGCAATCGATTCTGAAATGGGCGGTTGATCGCTACGCGCCCAAGTTCACCATGGCCACCGCGTTCGGCCCGGAAGGCATGACGATCATTCACATGCTGTCCGAGATCGCCCCAGACACTCCCGTGTTCAATTTGGAAACAGGCTATCAATTTAAGGAGACGCTGGAGCTTCGCGAGCGAGTTCGCGAACGGTACGGGATGACGGTGGAGTACAAATATCCGAAGCTCACGGTCGAGGAGTTCGAACGAGAGAACGGTGGCCCGATTTATGCAACCGATCCCAATCGCTGCTGCTTCGAACGGAAGCTGCGTGTGTTGCACGAAGCGGCACGTGGCTGGCATGCGTGGGCCAGTGCGATCCGGCGGGATCAAAGTGATGATCGCGCGAAGGCGCCCATCGTTGGCTGGGATCGTAAGTTTCAACTCATCAAGATCAGCCCGCTCGCCAATTGGACCAAGCAACAGGTGTGGTCCCTGATTATGAAGGAGAGCATTCCCTATAACCCTCTGCATGATCGCGGATACCCCAGCGTCGGCTGCGAGCCCTGCACCCGTCCGGTCATGGCGGGCGAGGACGAACGGGCCGGTCGTTGGAGCGGATTCCAGAAGACGGAATGTGGACTGCACAATTAGTTGGCCGGCATGCAATTCCCTCGATCGGTCCTGCAATCGCCTTCGGCGCTCGAAGCGATTCGCATCGTCGAGCGACTGCGGGAAGGCGGCTACTTCGCGGTGCTGGCGGGCGGCTGCGTGCGGGACGCTTTGCTCGGTCGTGCGCCCAAGGATTTTGACGTCGCCACCGATGCGACTCCCGAGTCCGTCCAAGCCGTCTTTGGGAAACGGCATACGGTCGCGTTCGGTGCCTCGTTTGGGGTGATCGGCGTCTTGCCGCCGCGTGAGCACAAAGTCGAGAGAGGACCGCGCGCACCCACCGAAGTCGCGACGTTTCGGGCCGATGGTACCTACAGCGACGGTCGGCGCCCGGACCACGTCACCTACGGCACCGCGGAAGCGGATGCGGCTCGACGCGACTTCACGATCAATGGTTTGTTCTATGATCCCACGCGTGACGTGATCCTGGATTATGTCGATGGGCTTGCCGACCTGCAGTCGATGCACCTGCGCACGATCGGTGACGCCGATCGCCGGTTCGACGAGGACAAACTTCGCATGCTCCGCGCCGTTCGATTTGTCACCACGTTGAGACTGAGCGTCGATGCATCCACACTCACCGCGATCCGCCAACACGCCGAGACCCTGAGCGTTGTCAGTGGCGAACGTATCGGTGCGGAAATGCGCCGCGTCATGTGTCAAACCGAAGCCCCGCGGGGACTGCGGATGTTGGTTGACACGGGACTGCACGATCAAGTGTGGCCGCAGATGGAGTCTGCGGATTGGGCGAAGCTCGACGCCTGTTGGGAATGTTTGCCGTTGCTTTGCTTTGAAACGGCGATGGCGACGACGTTATTGATGATCCATCGAAAGACTGCCGACGCGATAGAAAATTTGAAGCAGTTGACCCGGCGTTGGAAACTGTCGGTGGCCGAACGGCGAGCGATTGCGGCCGCGATCGAGTTTGCACCGCAGATCGTCAACTGCGCCGATGCGCCCTGGTCGACGCTGCAGTCAATTTTGATCAACCGAGATATCGACGTCATTGTCGCGGTTGCCCAAGCGATTGGGGAGAACGAAACGGGGGTCATTCGAGCGCGGACGGAACTGCAACGCGAGCCCGCCCTGCTCGATCCACCTCCCCTGCTAAGCGGTGACGACTTGATTGGGATGGGAATATCGCCCGGTCCCCATTTCCGCTCATGGCTGGCCGAGATTCGCCGCCTGCAACTCGATGGATCTCTCCACACGCGTGAGGATGCAGTAGCTTGGGTGCGACGGCAGACTTAGGAACGATCCAAAGTTTCTGTGACGGCGCTCGCCATTGAAAAAGTTACATTGAGAACTGAAAAATGCAAAGTCGGCTGTCGATGTTCCAGACCGACGCTCCCCTACTCCGAGCGGCTCACCAGCAGGGCGATGTCGTTGGCGAGTTGTCGACCCCCCAGGCGCAGTCGCGTTCGAATGAAACGCATCGCTGAGCTCACGAGTCAGATTCCAGAGTGAATCCCACCTTCAGTGTTACTTGCCAGTGCGCGATTTTGCCGTCGACGATATGCCCGCGAGTTTCAACGACTTCAAACCAACGCATCCCACGTATCGACTTGGACGCCAGCGTGATTGCGTTCGCGGTGGCTTCTTCAATCGAATTGGGCGATGTGCCGATGAGTTCGATCTTCTTATAGACGTGGTCTGGCATCTTGGCTTCCCGGTGGTGAAGATATTAAAAAATTTTACGTTGCTTCGGCTTCGTATTTGCACGCAGGGGTCGCGGGCGGCGCGACACGCTTGCTAATATGCACCCGCGTATGTACAATAGGTCGCGATTCGAATGCTTGCAAGTGACGAAGGAGTGAAACGATGAATATGATGTTACCACAATCGGCACGATCACATCTCGACCCGGCGGAACTGATCGATTGGTACGAGTCACTCGACAGCGTTGCCGCTCGCTACGATGCGGGGAGTGTTGCCGAATTGCTACGTGCCCTGCAGTCGCGTGCCGGGCATATGTCCACGGGCATTTCGCCGGCGATCACGACGCCGTATGTCAACACCATTGCGGCGGACGAGCAGCCCGTGTATCCGGGCGATTTGCATTTGGAAAATTGCATTGGCAACCTTATTCGCTGGAACGCCTTAGCGATGGTGGTGCGTGCCAATCACGACTTTCCTGGCATCGGCGGTCACCTCGCGTCGTATGCTTCGGTTGCCACCTTGTTTGAGGTTGGGTTCAATCACTTTTTTCGAGCACCGACGAAAGATCACTATGGCGACAGTGTTTACTTTCAAGGTCACTCGTCGCCGGGCGTTTATTCACGGGCATTCTTGGAAGGACGACTCGATGCCGCGGATCTTGAGCGATTTCGTCGCGAGACGCCGCGTGAGATGGGGTTGTCGTCGTATCCGCACCCTTGGTTGATGCCCAGTTTTTGGCAATTTCCCACCGTCTCGATGGGGTTGGGTCCCTTGATGGCGATCTACCAGGCAAAATTCCTGAGGTATCTGACGCACCGCGGCATCATCGATGCATCGCAATCACGGGTATGGTGCTTCATGGGTGACGGGGAGAGTGATGAACCAGAATCGCTCGGCGCTTTGTCGATGGCGGCGCGCGAGAATCTCGATAATTTGACGTTTGTTGTGATCTGCAATCTCCAACGCCTCGATGGGCCCGTGCGTGGCAATGGCAAGATCATCCAAGAGCTCGAAGGCGTGTTCCATGGCGCGGGATGGAATGTGATTAAGGCGATCTGGGGAAGTGGCTGGGACGAATTGTTTGCCGCCGATACCAATGGATTGCTAGCCCAACGTTTAAACGAAATTGTCGATGGTGAATTCCAGAAATATGCGACCGAATCGGGGCAATACCTTCGTGAGCATCTTTTCGGTACGTCGCCTGAGTTGCAGGCGCTCGTATCGGACTTCAGCGACGACGATCTCGAACGCCTCAGTCGGGGCGGACACGATCCGAAGAAGGTTTACGCTGCCTATCACGCTGCGACACAATACAAACGGGGGCCGTCCGTCGTGCTCGCCAAGACGATCAAAGGGTATGGACTGGGCACGGCGGGCGAAGCCAGCAACGTGGCCCACCAGCAGCACGAACTGAATGCAAAACAGTTGCACGCCTTTCGCGCCCGGTTTGATCTCCCGCTCAGCGATGAGGAAATCGAGCGTATGGCGTTCTACCGGCCCGACGAGTCGAGCGAGGAAATCACCTATTTGAAGGCTCGCCGGGAGGAGTTGGGTGGTTTCCTGCCGGCGCGCAATACCGACACGAACGCGCTCAAAGTCCCCGAGTTGGCGACGCTCAGCCGATACCTCAAAGGCACGGGCGATCGCCAGGCGGCCACGACGATGATCATCGGGAGAATCCTGGCCCAACTGCTCCAGGACAAGGAAATCGGCGAAAACGTTGTCCCCATCATCCCGGACGAGGCCCGCACGTTTGGCTTGAATGCGTTATTCGCCAGCCATGGCATTTACTCCAGTCGCGGCCAGCTCTACGAGCCGGTTGATGCGGGGCAGGTGATGTATTACCGCGAATCCCGCGATGGGCAAATATTGGAAGAGGGCATCAACGAGGCCGGAGCGGTCGCGAGTTTCATTGCGGCCGGTACGAGCTATGCCCATCAGAAAACGCCGATGATTCCGTTTTATCTGTACTATTCGATGTTCGGTTTCCAGCGTGTGGGCGATTTCATCTGGGCCGCCGCCGATGCACGTGCCAAGGGATTTCTGATTGGTGCAACCTCGGGGCGCACGACGTTGCAGGGCGAGGGGTTGCAACACTGTGACGGGCACAGCCCGCTGGTGGCGACCACCGTTCCCACGCTGCAGTCCTACGATCCCGCCTACGGATATGAACTCGCCGTGATCATCCAAGAGGGCATGCGGCGAATGTATGTTGAGAACGAGGCCATCTTTTACTACCTCACCGGATACAACGAGGTGTATTCGATGCCGGCGATGCCCGATGGTGCCGAAGAGGGGATCCTCCAAGGCATGTATCGACTGCGGGCACGCACGCCGGAACAGCCATGTTGTCAGACACGGCCGCAATTGTTCGGCAGCGGATCCCTGTTGCCCGAAGCACTTCGTGCGCAGGACACACTCGCCGACCAGTTTGGGATTGGCAGCGACGTGTGGAGCGTGACGAGCTATTGCCAACTTCGACGGGAGGCCTTGTCGGTGGATCGCTACAATGCATAGCACCCGGGCCAACCCCAACGTCGGAGCTATCTGGAAGAGGTCTTGAACGATGAACGTGGCCCATTTGTTGCCGTGACGGACTACATCAAGTTGGTGCCCGATCAAATTCGCCAATGGGTGCCGGGTGAATATGCAACGCTCGGTACGGACGGATTTGGTCGCAGTGACATGCGTGATGCGTTGCGTCGGCATTTTGAAGTCGATGCCGAGCACATTGTTTACGCCGCCCTGCGCTCGCTTGCGAAGTCAGGTGATTTTGATGGCGACTCGCTCACCGAAGCAATGAAGACACTCGAAATCGACCCGGACAGTATTGACCCTGCCGTGGCATGAGAGGTAAGTCGACGGGAGCGGAAGACTCTCGCCGAGCCGATTGGGATTGCCGGACCATCGATTGCCGTGGATCGCTCTGCAGTCCACTGTTCTGATCGCGGGGCGATCAACGACTATCCCGCACTTATTGTTCCCGTGATCCTTGCCGATTATCTCCATTCGATCCAAGACGTCTGATGAACTCACCTCCGGTCGACGCCCCCACACCGCCAGCCCGGTCCTATAACACGGCGGCCATTCGGCCGGAGATGACGGTGCGACACGTAGCGGCACAGTATCCGGCTTGCCGTGAAATCTTTCGTCAGCTCGGTGAACCCGACAATCGGGCGGGCGTCAACGGAAAACCGGGCCCCTTTGGTCACTTCCAGCCACTCGATCGGTTCGCGGTCGAGCATGGCGTCAATCTCGACGAACTCTTGCAGCGACTGGGTCAGGTTGCAGGGGTTCCGGTCGATCGCGACCGCGTAGCCGCCGAGAAAATCCATCACGGTTTCATCTACTCGGCCCTGGCAATCACGTTGTCGCTCGGTGCCGGTTGGGGCGGATATTTATTGGCCGCGATCGGTCTGAACCGGGACTTTGTCGCAGCGGATGTCGCCCATGTGATTGCCCATGGCGAGGCGCAACTGTGGGGATTTGTCGGTCTGTTCATCGTTGGCATTTCTTTGCGGACCGTACTCAAAGATGCCGCGAGCACTCGGTTGGGGCAACAACTCTGCCGGACGGCGTTATTCTTAGCGCTGGTCAGTTTGGTGGGCGGGTTCGCCTGGTCGCTGGCGCCGCAGCGTCTCACGGCGGTGGGCGTTGGCAGTGCGGTCATGCTGCTAGTCTTGTCAGCCGCTTTGTGGGCCGTTCAGTGGCGGGTTGCCAAGTCGAAGTGGAACGCGACTTGGTCGCGAGCCGTGTTCATGTCTGGGTTTTGGCTCGTCGTCTGGGCCGTCCTGACGATCTACTTACGTCTCGCTGCGGGAGCGGCTGGGCCGGCCGCCTTTAGCCACGATGATCGAACGTTAATCATCAAGCTCGCCGTGTTTGGCTTCGCCATGAATTCGATTTATGGATTCGGCCAGATGTTGTTGCCTGGCTTGCTGCGAATCGGAAAGCCTCGTTTGGGTGCCATCGAGGCATCGTTCTGGTTGCATAACTGCGGCGTGCTGCTGATGCTCATTGCCAGTCTCGCGGCGGCGGGTTCGAGCCGCGTCGTCGCACTGCTGGCTGATCCTCTCGGCGCGATCGCGGTTCTCGCCGGTGCGGTCTGTTACGCGATTGGCCAGCGTGGGTTGATCGGTAAACGCAGGAGTTCCACTCGTTTGGAGCAGGGGCATCGGTTGCTCGATGTGTATCCGCCGCTGGCGTTTTTCTGGCTAATCGTCAGCCTCGTCCTGCTGTCCGGTGGAGCTCTGTACGAGTCTATTTCCGGACAGATGCTCCCGCATGCCTTCACCGGGGCCGTGCGACATGCATTGACCGTCGGCTTCATGACCACGCTCATATTGGGTGTGGGCCAGCGACTGTTGCCGGTACTCGAGCACAACGTGTTGAGGATGCCAGGATTGGTGGCACCGATCCTAATTTGTATCGGGCTCGGGAATCTGACGCGAGTAACGTCGCAACTCGCTACGCTGGCTTTCCCCGTGGCTTATACCGTGATGCCGGTTTCGGCGGTGTTTGAGTGGATTGCCCTGCTGCTCTTTACGATCAGCATGATCAAGCAAATGAGTCGGCGCAAAAGATGGCAGCCGGGAGCCCCCGTGACCGCGCAGACTTCGCTCGCCGAATTGTTAGCCGCTGCTCCGTCGTTCGAAGACAAGCTCATCGAGCGGGGATCGGCCTACTTGGTGCGGGCGAGAAGCGTCCCGTCCGAGCTGACAATCGGTAGTTTTGCAACCAGCGAGCACCAAGATCCAGTCGAGCTGGTCAACTGGATCAATCAAGAACGTTAATGCACCTACGGTTACTTTCGCATTTTCGCTCCTTTCCCCTTTTTTCGCCGGATCGAGCGGCGTTCGATAGCAATCGCTGCGACATCGACCGATTCGATGCCTATAATGTCAGCATGATCGAGAATCCCCGTCTTATTGTTCGCGTCGCCCATCATTGGGAATGGCGATGTCGTAGCACGCTTGCGACTGCGTGCCGTTTGCTAGTCTCATGCCTGGCCTTGGTGGGCATATTCGGCTGCGCAATCCCACCGCGTGCTGGAGCACAATCCGCTGACCCTGCAACCGGGGCTACCGTGGCAGCAGATGGATATTTGATCGAGATCCCCAGTCCCTTGACGCCGCGTGATATCGAGCAAATTCTCGGGCAATTGAATCGTCTGTCTCAAGCAGTTCGTAAGGCTCCAGCGTCTTCGGGGGCGAATGCGGATCGCCGGGTGAGCGTGGTGCTGCACTTTGGCGATCCCGAACGGAGTCGCAACCTCCCCGCGGAGCGAAACATTCGCGGAGCGAGATCGGGCGGAGATGCGTTCGCGCGAGAAAGCAGCACGTCGCTGGAGGATTCGCTCAAGCTCGCCCGGGCCATTTCGGGTGCGGATCTCAAACGCATCCGCCCGGTCGCGTGGGTCGATACGCCGGTCCGGGGCAGCGAGGTGTTGTTGGTGCTGGCGTGCGAGTCAATCTTCGCGGCACCGGACGGATCGATTGGGGATGCCACGTTTGGTGAAACGTCGAGCGATGAAACGACGACGTTGATTTTTCAATCCATCGCAAAGCGGCGCGGCCTATTGCCGCCCGAAATTATCGCGGGGCTGGTCAATCCTGACGAGACGGTTGCCCGCGTGCGACTGACCGACGGTTCAACGCAGCTCGTACTCAGTGAAGCACTTGAAAAACTCCGCAGCGAGGGAACCATCGTCGAGGAAGACATCCTGTCACCGCCCGGTGAGACGTTGACGCTCTCGGCTGACCAACTGCGGCAGTTTCGCGCCGCGACCGCGATCGTGAATTCAGAGGGTGACGTTGCTGACCGACTCGGACTCAAAAAGTTGCGTCGTGAATCGACCGATGCGAGCGGTGAAGCGATCGGGGTTTTAATGCGAATCAATGGTGCGATTCGCAGTGATCGAGTCCAACGTTGGCTTTCGAATCTCGCGGCGACGACGGAGGGGGGCGAAACGAACACGTGGCTGGTCGAGATCAATTCGCCCGGTGGCGATCTTTCCGGTAGTGCGTCGCTGGCGGCAACGCTCGCAGATCCCGGGACCTCGATCCGCACGGTCGGCGGATACGTGTCGCGGGAGGCTCGCGGTGACGCGGCATTGATCGCCTTGGCGTGCCGGCCGCTGGCCATGCATACCGACGCGACGATCGGTGGCAGCGGTGCGGATGCCATGACGTCCGAACAAGTTGCCGCCCAGCGCGAGTTGATCGATTTTGTCGCGAGTTTGACCGGGCGCAGCGAAACATTGATCCGCGGATTGCTCGATCCCGAGCTCACGGTTTATCGGTACGTCAATCGCCGCACCGGACGGATTCGCTATGCCGTGCCCCTCGAGATAGCGGGCGAGATCGACGCGGAAAAGACTGGCGGGAGATCCGATTGGAAGCGTGACGAGCGAATCGAACTGAGCGAAGGTTTGTCCGCCAATCGGGCGATCGAACTAGGTTTGGCTGACGACTCCGTGGAGTCTTTGAAAGCGTTCGCCTCGGACGTTGGACTGGCGAGCGTGCCCGCGCAGCTTAGCGATCGAGGACTGGTTCGTTGGGTGGAGCGGATGGGGAGCCATGATGGCTTGGCGTTCGTGTTGCTATTGATTGGCTTCATGATGTTGTCGACCGAAGCGAGTGCGCCTGGATTAGGGCTGCCCGGGTTTATCGCCGTGATGTGTTTCGCATTGTTCTTCTGGATCAAGTTTCTTGCCGGTACCGCCGAATGGGCGGAATTGCTTGCCTTCGGTTTGGGGCTGGCGTTTCTCGCCATCGAGATCTTCGTGCTGCCGGGCTTCGGGATCTTTGGCCTCGGCGGTCTCGTGCTGACCGCCTTGGGCGTGGTGCTGATGAGCCAAACATTTGTCATTCCCCGCAACAGCTACCAGGCCAATCAATTGGCACAGGGGGTCTGGATGGCGATCGGCGGGATGGGGGGATTGGTGGTTGGCTTCCTCGTCGTGCGGGCGTTTCTGCCACAGGCTGCCGCCGTGTCGGGACTGGCCATGGAATCGCCAGCGGCCGACCTGGATCGCCTCGAGCGAGTTGCTCACTACGACCACTTGAATGGGAAAACAGGCGTCGCATCCACTCGATTACGACCGTCGGGAAAAGCGAAGTTTGGCGATCAAGTCGTTGGCGTTGTCAGTGACGGCGCCGCAATCGACCCCGGCCAAAACGTCCGTGTGATCCAGGTACACGGCAATCGGATCGTTGTCGAAGCGGTGGACGAGTGATGCCCGCGATCTATGCGATTGGCCTGATGGTTGCCTTTTACGCGCTCGTCATCGCGGAGATTTTGATCCCGAGCGGTGGGATGCTCGGATTGACTGCCACCGTCGTGGCCGTGACGTCGATCATCGTCGGATACACCTATAGTTCCACGATGGCGCTGACGTTAACGTTGCTCTACGTGCTTACCACACCGATCGTGCTCGGCCTGTTGATTCGGTTCTGGCCGAAAACGAAGATCGGTCGCCGAATGCTGAACCGGGAAACCCTCGAAGCAGACTCCGCCCTGCCCGAACCGACCACGATTGACGGCACGCCCCTGAGCGAATTTGTTGGCCGCATTGGAACGGCAATGTCGAATCTTCTGCCCAGTGGCGAGGTGAAGATTGACGGGCATCGATCCGACGCCGTCAGCACGGGACTGGCGATCGACACCGGCACGTTGGTCATTGTGGTGCGGGTGCACACGGGGAAACTACAAGTTCGTGAGGCCAATGAGGATGAAATCCGACAATTGCGATCGGAGGCTGAAGCGAGTCCGCCTCGGGTCACGAGTTCATCACCAGAATCAACCGTTTCACCGGTGAGTTCGATGGACTCGGTCGTGACTTCGCCGCTCGACGATATCGACTTTGACGACCTCAGTATGGACGAATCGCAGAGCGAAGAGAGTGGATCGTAGGATGACCGGACTGCAAAAAACGGGTGGTTGGTCAGCGTTCTGTCTGCACCTGTTGACGGGCGGGATACTTTAGCGGCTTTGCATCCGTTTCACTCTCAGGAGACTCGCCATGACCCGAGCACCCGATCCAGAACTCGCCGATCAATGGCGAATGCGGAAAAGGTGTCAGTACTCGCTAAAACATTAATGCGTATCAAAGAGTGGTGCCCGCTTCCGGCATCGTCACGGTTGCTGGCGAGCCGACGGAGCGCATCACCGTGACTCTTCTGAGTCAATCCACTGATGAGAACACCGGCGAGAAACCTGTCGTCCCCTACGGGCAAACCGATTCGGAGGGTAAGTTTACTTTAAAGGTGTCCGGCAGCGAGCTTGGCGCGCCTGCGGGCGAATATATCGTGCTGTTTCAAAAGCTAACGCTGGCCGACGGTTCCCCGATTCCAGAGGGCCAGACCGCCGCTGATGCCGACGCGGTCAATCAATTGGACGATAAGTACAGCCGTCCCGGCAGTCCGGTATCGGTGACGATTCCTGCGGAGGGCACCGACAACTTGAGCTTCGATCTGACGGCCAAAAGATAGCCACATGGCCTGGGCATTCTGTTTTGGGAGAAGAAAAGGTGTCAGGGAAATGTTGGGATAAAACCGGTTTTGGATAGAGAATCAAAGTTTCTTACGAAGAACGACTAGGCACCGACTTCGGCCTCCGGCGGAGGTGCAACTGCGGTAGCAACGTTGTGCTGAGCGTCCGCGGGCGAAGATAATGGGACGGTTGAAGATCAAGCTGTTCAACCCCCGTCCCGTTTTCTTGTTCGTAAGATCACGTTTGGTTATTGGAGTGAAATGGGTGCTCAGACGATGGCACGATTGATGACGGTTGCTGAGACCGCACGACGTCATGGTCATCGGGCCAGCGATATCTACTTTGAGCTATACACCCGGCCTCTCGACGCCGCGATGCGACGACTGTACGCAGACGCCACAGCGACTGCAAAATAACGGACCGAAGAAATCTCTGTCCGAGCCATCTCACGCGAGCGATTTGCCATCGCCGTGCGAGGCATCGACAGCAACACGCCTAACCTCGATTTCATCGCTGATGAACTGAGCGAAAGACTGCGCCCATGCCAGCGTGCCAAGTTTTACAGAGCGGCTTCGCGGTCATGGCTTTATCTCTCGCCATATCCATCGTCGTTTCGCAGAGGAGAACGCTGCCGCGCGCCCACCTCGCGGGCCATGACTTCTAGGCATCTCGCCACGCAGGCACCCACACAGGGACTAAACTATTACGTCGCCTTTGATCGCGCTCCAGGAAACATCAAGAGCATGGGTACCGTTGAAAGGCTCTCGTCAGCAATTCCCGGCTCGCCGGGAACTGCTGGGACCGCTAAACGCCACGAACCGTCTAAAAGATGGTAAACTGACGTGACGTTTGATCGACTAGGGAACCGTTGAGAAATAAAATCCGTAGCCGAACTCGCGAGGGTTTGAATTCACGTGATCGTTCCAGGGTCTGGCGTCTACGGCTACCGGCAAATCCGCTTCGGAAATCCACACTCACGCAACGACCTTCCATGACACGTTTGACAGCCCTGTACCGCACTTCGGTCGGAAAAAAGTTCATCGCCTCGATTACCGGCTTGATTCTTTTTCTTTTTTTAATTGGTCACATGGCGGGAAACCTTAAATCGTTTACCGGAACGTCCGACAGCGGAGTCCCGCATATCGACCAATATGCCCATTTTCTCACCGTGATGGGCGAGCCGATGATTCCCACGATGGCGGGACTGTGGACGGCCCGCCTCGTGTTGCTGGTGTGTCTGATTTTCCACGTCGTGACCGTGACGCAGTTGGCAAAGGAAAATGCCGCTGCTCGTCCGGTGAACTACGTTCGCAGCAAAAAAATTGCGGCCAGTTTGCCTGCGCAGTGGATGTTGCTTTCCGGCTTTTTGATTCTCGCTTTTATTATTCTTCACATCCTGCACTTCACGACCGGCACGATTCGTGTGGGCGATTTCGAACACGGAAGCGTGTACAGTAACCTGTGGCATTCGTTCGCCCATCCGTTGGTGGCGATTGGGTATACGATCGCTATGATCGTGCTCGGTTTGCACTTGTGGCATGGCGTTTGGAGCATGTTCCAAACTTGGGGATGGGATAATGCCGACCGAAATCGGGAGCTGCGGATGTTTGCTATCATCGTCACGATTGTGATTGTTGTCGGTTTCGTCGCCGTCCCGCTGGCATTCATGTCCGGTGTGATGGCGCAGCCGGTGCAGTACGCTCACGATTTATTAACCGGACTTTGAGTCAATTACAATGCTAAACCTTGATGCCAAAGTTCCGTCCGGTCCGATCCAGGATGCTTGGACGAACTACAAAGACAATTTGCGATTAGTCGGCCCCAATAATCGCGGAAAATCCAAGATCATTGTCATCGGCAGTGGTTTAGCCGGTGGCGCGGCGGCCGCGTCGCTCGGCGCAATGGGCTACAACGTCGATTGTTTTTGCTTCCAGGATTCGCCACGTCGAGCACACTCGATTGCCGCTCAAGGCGGGATCAATGCTTCAAAAAATTATCGCAACGATGGCGATTCGACGTGGCGGCTCTTTAGCGACACTCAAAAAGGGGGTGACTATCGGGCGCGCGAGCAAAATGTTTATCGGCTGGCTGAATTGAGTACGGCGATCATTGACCAAGCGGCCTCGCAAGGTGTGCCGTTCGCGCGGGAGTACGGCGGCAAATTGGCAAACCGCTCGTTTGGCGGCGTCCTGGTCGAACGCACGTTTTATTGTCGAGGCGAAACAGGCCAACAGTTGTTGCTGGGGGCTTATCAAGCGCTCGAAGAACAAATTGTCGCCAAACGCGTCCGGATGCACACGCGTTCCGAGATGATGGATGTGGTGGTCGTCGATGGGAAAACTCGCGGCATCGTGGTTCGCAATCTGGAAACCGGTGAACTCACCTCGCACGCTGCCGATGCAGTCGTATTGGCATCGGGCGGTTATGCAAATGTGTTCTACCTGTCGACCAACGCCAAAGGCTGCAACGTCACGGCGGTTTATCGGGCTTACAAACGCGGAGCTGGTTTTGCCAATCCATGTTTCACGCAAATTCATCCGACCGCGATTCCTGCGTCGGGGGATTACCAATCGAAATTGACGTTGATGAGCGAATCGCTGAGAAACGACGGGCGGATTTGGGTTCCGCGCGACCCCAACGAAAAACGCGCGCCGGTCGATATCCCCGACGCGGATCGATACTATTATCTGGAAGAACGATATCCGCGTTTTGGCAATCTCGTTCCGCGTGATGTGGCCGCTCGCAACGCCAAAGACGTCTGCGATCAAGGACTTGGCGTCGGACCGACCGGATTTGGTGTCTACCTCGACTTTGCATCCGCGATTAAACACGCGGGCGTCAAAGCGGTCAAATCAAAATACGACAATCTATTTGAAATGTATGAGCGGATCACCGCCGATGACCCCACCGAGACGCCGATGCGAATTTATCCAGCGGTGCATTACACGATGGGTGGCCTGTGGGTCGATTACAATTTAATGACCAACGTGCAGGGACTGTACGCAATCGGTGAAGCGAATTTTGCCGACCACGGTGCCAATCGGCTCGGCGCAAGTTCGTTGATGCAGTGTCTGGCCGACGGATATTTTATTTTGCCGGTCACGATCGGAGACTATCTGTCTCGTCACGCCGGGGAAGCCCGTTTGAACAGCGACGATGCAGCATTCAAGGAAGTCGAAGCTGAAGTCCGCGACCAATTGAGTCGTTTGACTTCGATCAATGGAACTCGCAGCGTTAATTCGTTTCACCGCGAATTGGGGGAGATCATGTGGGAGAAATGCGGTATTTCTCGCAGTCGAGAATCGCTTGAATCTGGATTGGAGTTGATCCCCGAATTGAGAAAACAGTTTTGGAGCGACTTGAAATTGCCGGGCGCAACGAAAGAATTGAATCAATCGCTCGAACATGCTGGTCGTGTGGCTGATTTCCTTGAATTTGGCGAATTGATGTGTCGTGACGCGTTGCTACGAGAGGAATCTTGCGGCTGCCATTTGCGAGATGAGTATCAAACGAAAGACAACGAAGCACAACGCGATGACGATAGATTCGCTCACGTTTCAGTGTTCGAATACAAGGGCCAGGATCAGAATCCCGAGCTGACCAAAGAACCGCTCAGCTTCGAAGCGCTGCCGTTGGCCGCACGGAATTATAAAACTTAGATACAACTCGATCGATCAGGGAGTCTGAACATGAAGATCCGGGTTCACGTTTGGCGACAAGAAAACCGTAACGACAGCGGCCGCATGGTGACATACGATCTCGATGGTGTCGTACCCGACATGTCGTTTCTCGAAATGATGGACCATCTCAACGAGCAACTGACCGCCGAAGGCGGGCAACCAATCGCGTTCGATCACGATTGTCGCGAAGGCGTTTGTGGGATGTGCTCGATGGTCATCAACGGTCAAGCCCACGGGCCACAGCGAGAAACCACGACTTGCCAATTGTACATGCGGCATTTTCGCGACCGGGCCGATATCTACGTCGAACCGTGGCGAGCACGGGCTTTTCCCGTGGTAAAAGACTTGATCGTCGATCGCACGGCGTTCGATCGTATCATTCAGGCAGGAGGCTTTATCAGCAACCATTCGGGGCCTAAACCCGAACCCAACACGACACCCATCGAACCCGAAGTCGCTGAGCAAGCCCTCGACGCAGCGGTTTGCATTGGCTGTGGAGCCTGCGTGGCAGCGTGCCCCAACAGTTCCGCGGTGTTGTTTACCGGTGCAAAACTGACCCATTTGGGTTTACTGCCTCAAGGCCAGCCTGAACGTTTTGATCGCGCCAAAGCAATGGTCGAGCAAATGGACGCCGAAGGTTTTGGATCCTGTCGCAACTACGGTGAATGTGAAGCCCAGTGCCCCAAAGGCATCAGTATTGTCGCGATTGGGCGTTTGAACGCGGATTATTGCAACTCGACACTCTCCAAACCGATTGATCGCCGGGGAAAAACAAAATCCCAGTAGCAACATCGCCCCATTCCAATTGACGCGAAGAACGGCCTTTTGAACAAAGATATTTCCGTGTGAATTCACGACTGGTCGCTGACGGCAAACAACACGCAGACGGCGTGCTCGTGCCGGTGGGGTCCGTTAATCCGACACTCTCTGGTTGGCAGGAGGATCTGAGGCGATGCCATGAAGTGCATCAGATGCGGACCATTTGCATCCATCAGATGTTGCAAGTTCACTGCAGATTTCTGCTTCATGCGGACTCATTAAAATGGCGTTGCTGGCAGCCTTTCAGTCGAGCAGATTGACGGAAAAAAAATGCGACGGGAATCGTTTTCGAAATGAATCCCACGATTAATTACCTCGTCCCGCATTTCTTCAACCAAGTTGACAGCTTTTGCGGAAAATGTGAGTTAACTGGGTTTCCGGGCCCGCTTAGTTTTACCCACCGATTCGGCGGAAGAGGCAAATCTCGATGTCCAGCATCTGATCGTCGTTGATTCTGTGTGCAATCTCCGCGAACGACAGTCCCTGTTCGCGCGCGAGACGTGAATAGCTCCCGAACGGTTTGAGCTTATCGATTAGTCGATCGGCTCGATCTGCTGTCTTTTCAGGTGCTTTTTTCGGCAGACACTCTCGTCGCCGCGAATGGCTTGATGAATCTCTCAAGCAATTGGTGAAAGTCGAACTAAGACCAACGTGGCCAATCAGGGAATGGGTGTGCAGGATTGTCGGGGAGACAAAGGTGACGATCGCTGTTTTCTCGATTCCGGTCGAAGCATTTTCCCGTCACATTTTCCTGGCATTGGCCAACAAGTACCGGCGCCGTCGGCTATCCTGGGTTGAACCACGATTGAACCTCCAACTCTTTGGGATTGACGAACACAATGCGACTGCAAACCTATTTAGCACTGCTCCTGTTTTTTGTCACGACGATGAGTTCACTGGCCAGCGTAACCGCTACGGACGAACTCGCTAGCGAGGCGAAAGGACGTTTCAGCCAGGCGGCCAATCGAACTTTCAAGACGTTCGATCCAGAACAGGAACAGGCGTGGCGAGGGCCCTTCTTCTTTATGCAACTTGCCGATACTCAGTACGGCATGTTCACTGGAAACAAGGGGTTCGAGCAGGAGGTCGCTCTCGTTCAACGGGCTGTGGAACATATCAACCGACTTCGTCCTCGATTCATGATCGTTTGCGGCGATCTGACCAACGCCACTCCGGGGCAACCCCGCTACCGAGATCAGGTTGCTCAGTATCAACGAAATTTCTCGCAAGTCGATGCCGACATACCGCTCGTCTGTGTGTGCGGCAACCACGACGTTGGTAATCGTCCGACGCCGGAATCGATCGCCAGCTATCAGGAAAATTTTGGCGACGACTATTTTTCGTTCTGGGTTGGAGGCGTCTGCAACATCGTCCTGAATTCCAACGTCCTGAAAGATCCTAGCGGTGCTCCGAAGGTGCTCGCGGCTCAGCAAACATGGCTCGATCAACAACTTCGAGAAGCCAAGGCCGCGAAGGCAAAGCACATCTTTTTGTTTCAGCATCATCCGCTGTTTCTGAAGCGGGAGGAGGAGCCGGATCAATACTTCAACATTCCGCTGGAACGCCGAACGCCGCTGTTGGATCAACTGAAGCAGGCTGATGTCCGAGCCGTCTTTGCAGGCCATTACCACCGCAACGCCTATGGTCGCGCCGGTACAATGGAGTTGATCACGACCGGCCCGGTCGGTCGTCCTCTCGGCGAAGATCCGTCTGGTTTTCGCATCGTGATCGTGGATGAAACGAAGATCCAGCACCAATACTGGGCAATGGATGACGTGCCCGAGAAAATCAACCTACCCCAGGCTCAGGACCAACCGTCATCGACCACTTCGGATAAATAAAGGTAGGATGGGCACTCTTGCCCGTCCGTGACGTGGATGTCGGCCAAGAGTGGCCAACCTACGACTAAATCAACCGACCGTTTACCACGGTTTCTCCTTCCCACCTCGAGAGATTCTACCAATGAAGAACATCGTTTCACTTTTTGCCGCAGCGTTTTGCACGTTGGGTTGCGTCAGCGTTTCCAACGCCGCTGACAATCAACTGACCGATCAAGAGCAAAAGGCTGGCTGGCAGCTACTATTTAATGGTACGGATTACACTGGCTGGAAGTGTAACAACGGAAAAGAGATCGCATCGGACGTTGTCGACAATGCGATGCAGCCCTACAAGTCGGGCGGCTATATCATTATTTATGATAAGCAGTTCGGCGATTTTATCCTGAAATGCGACGTCAAGATGCCGGAATCCTGCAATTCGGGAATCTTCTTTCGCGTTGAGGACCTAGCGGATCCAGTGAACACTGGTTTTGAGGCCCAAATCGCGACCGGCAACGGCACAAGCTGCCACGACTTCGGCGCAATCTATGATATTGTGCCGACAACCAAGAACGCTTCCAAAGGCCCAGGCCAGTGGGACCATATGGAGATCAAATGTGAGGGAGCGAAAATTTCGGTCAGGGTTAACGGCGAGCTGGTCTGCCAGATGGATGCCGACGAGTTTGATCAGCCGGGCGAACGCGCGATTGCTGGCGACCACAAATTCAAATTAAACGGCAAACGCCGAGCTATCAAGGATTTTGCCCGCGCCGGCTATCTGGGTTTCCAAGACCACGGTCATCCGGTCTGGTACAAAAATGTCAAGCTATTGCCACTCAACCAAAAACAGAAGAAGTAAGCAGGCGAACAAGAATCCCCCCGCATATATAGAGGTCGTGCGGCTTTTGAGTGAAGACGTCGCAGTAACTTACCTCCACCACAGCTTTGCTTTGGGGGAGGTCGAACGCGGCCTTGAGCCGCCGTTCGGGAGGGGGCTCGGTGCTGGGCATTGTGTACGGCAAACCGCATGGCAACCGTCGCTGTGTATGCCCCCTCCCTCGCGAACGCCTGAACGGCGTCGCTCGACCTCCCCCAGCTTCGCTGGGAGAGGTAAAACGTTATACTGCCACAATTTAAAACCCGCACGACCTCTCTATTATTGCGTGGCACTTTCGCCGGCAAGTTGCTCGATTTCGAGAATCGTTAATGCGCGTTCGTAGAGCCGCACGTTATGCATTTTGCCGTTGAAATAGTCGCCGGCTCCGGCCCCGATCTCCAGCGGCCGATCGTTGCTGATGTCGTACCCGCCCGAGTCAAACGTCGCTGAACGGGCGACGAGCCCGCCATTGACGTACAGGCGTAGCTCGTTTGTGTCTCGCACGGCGGCCAGATGCACCCAGCCACTCGGTAAGGCGTGGTCGTAGCTGACGTTGCGACCAATTTCCACGGAGTGGACGTGTCCCGACGGGAGCGTTCCGGCGAACAGCCGGCCTTGGAAAATGGCCATCGTCCACGTGCGACGATAGCGAACATCGGGAGTGAAATCGAGCCGGCCAACCTGCGACCACTTCGGATCGTCGTAGCGATAGACTTCCGCGGAGGGCAACGTGCCGCCATACATCTTGCCGTTGTAGACCATCAGCGGCATGGTCTCCTGCTCGTCCCCCAATCGTCCGGCGAATTGCCATCGCTTGTCGCCACCCCAACGATAGACGCTCGCGTTGGGCCATTCGCTGACATACAACTGGCCGCGATGCGTCGCGAAACCGTAGGTCTGTGTGGCACCGTCCAAAACGCCTTGATGTGTCCATTGCTGACCATCAAAGCGATAGACAGCCCCCTGGTCATAACCGCTGGCGAAGATGTCTCCGTTATAAACCGTTAGCGACTCCACACGCTTGCCATCCGGTGTGCCGCAAGACGTCCACTGCGTGCCGCCATCGTAGCGATAGAAACCCGCTGGCGAGTACATCGATCCGGCGTAGAGGTGCCCACGATAGACGACCATCCCATTGATGGCCTGCGTGTCTGGCAGGGTGCCACAGTGCGCCCACTGACCATCGCCCTCGTAGCAATAGACTTTGCCGCCCAGATGCGGATTTTCAGACTCGTTCAGCGACGATCCCGCCAGCCGATACTTGCTCACACCGACATAGAGTTTGCCTTGATGAACGGCCAAGGAGGAAACGGCATTGCATTGATCTGGACTGCCGCAATCGGTCCACGTTCGGCCATCGAAACGAAAGACACGCCCCGCTTGTTCTTCCCCCGTCTCGCAGGTACCGACGAACAATTGTCCCTGGTAGACCGCCATGCCAAAGATCATTACCGCATTGCCTAAACGACCATGATCGGTCCATGGCCCAACGGCCGAGCCATTGTCGATACCGAAGTGCAAATGGCGATAGTTGGCCTGCGACGAGGTGACACCGGCGTTGTTTAGAATGCTGAAATGAAACCCGCGACGGCTCTGCGGATCGTACTTGCTCAGTAAATCCCCCAGGGCGTCGTCGAGCTCCTCCTCGGTATGGACGTGCAAAGCGATCGTAAATTCCTGTTTGCCGAGTTGCAGAGACTCGCTGTGCGGGACTTCGATGTGACTCTGGCGACCGTCAAACGCGGCGGCTCCTCCGGCCCGGCCGTCCTGTCCGGTAGCCTGCAGGTCGACCTCATGGGCAGTGCCATGATTGGCCTGCGGCGAGTGATCTTGAGCATCTCCTGTCAACCTCCAGTGCCCCACCAGCCCCGGAGGAGCGGCCCCAGCGGTCGTCAGTGAGATGAGTGCCAAGCCCAGGCTTAGCGCGGGAATTAGAAAGGTTCGTTGTGTCGTCATTGCTTGTCTTGTATTTTTGCCTGAGTTTAGCTTCCCAGTCGAGCCTACATGCCATTTCTCTCGGCACAACAAGAATACCGCTCAACCCAGCGCGATGCAAACATCTGGGTGCCACCGCGATCCCTGAAATCCCACGATTCTGAGGCAAGCACTGAAAGATCACATCCCTGCGATTGCCTTCGTTTTGGCGCACGACGTACGCTTCCGTCGGATGATACCAATTTTAGTGGTGGTGGCTATGGTTTTTCAAGTACAGTGGCACGGACATTGAGACCGCGTACTTCAAAATCAGGATGGCCCCTTCCGTCGTCCCGCTGGCGAGTGCTGCGGCCCCTGTCATTGTTGCCCCCTACGGAGTCTCGCTCGTGCCAGCAAAAACAATCTTTTCCGAGTCGGAAGCGGCCAACGTTCCGGTCACTACATCGCTCGCGTCCATTCGTCGTCGCCAACTTTTCGAACTGCACGATTTTGATTGGTGGCCGTCCAGCCTTCGCTGGTTCCTAACGGAATTGCTTGCCTTGACCTGGGCGTTCCCGTGGATTCGGTGGAAGATTGGTGGTGAGCGATTGATCCCATCCTTTGCTGACTTGGCCTATCAAGTCATGGAACCGGAAATAAAACGCGCTGCATCGAGTGCGTTTGATCATCAAACGCAAGACGGTTCTGTTTCACAAAACGCCGCCATCATCGATCTTTGCTCGGGCACGGGCGGTCCCTGGCGTGGACTGATCCAACGGGTCGCCCCTGACACAGTGGACGTGATCCTGACGGACCTTTACCCACCATCGCCGATGCCGCCAATCCAAGAAGTCAACGGTTCGACCGTACGGCAATACCCGAGCCCGGTGGATGCAACTGCCGTACCCGACGAACTGACTGGCTTGCGAACGATGTTCAATTGCTTTCACCATTTCACGCCGGAGCTTGCCACGGCGATTATCCGAGATGTCGTGCACAAAAACGAACGAGTCGTTGTCGTCGACACGGCGCAGCGATCCTTCGCCCAATTCATTGGCGCGGGACTGTTGATGTTTCCCGCCTCGTTCTTGATTCCGATTCTACACTTCCGGCAAACACCGTGGTATCTGTTTCCACTCACCTACTTGATTCCCATCGCTCCGCTGGTGTGCGCTTTCGATGGCATGATTTCGTGCGCTCGCGGGTACAAATCCGATGAACTCCTCGCGATTGCAGGTGCCGCAGACGTGGACGACCAATATCGCTGGACGGCCGGTCATAAATCATTTCTAGGACTATTCAGCTTGTGTTACCTAACGGGTGAACCGGTGCAGGGGCCCTCTCTCCCAGTCGACGTGTGATCGACCATGAGCGGCGGACGTCAAGCAAGACTCCGACGATCCCAACGGACGCGTGTTGGGTGAGGAAGGGCGGCGCGTCATACCGACGCTGCTTTGGGCAACATTAAGGAACTCAGTGCGTCGTCGGGAAGATTGTCAATGAAGGCCGCTGCGGATTGCGGAAGCGAGTAGTTCTCGACCGTGCTTGTGGCGAGATCCACGGCGGACCGGGGTGACGCCAGCAAGCGGATGACAACGGCAGTCGCCGGAATCAAACTCTGGCGATCTTCGCGCAGTCGGGTCATCTCACTCTCGCAAGTTCCGAAATCGCCTCGCTGGAGCCAATGATCGATAAGTCGTTGGAACAATTGCATCCGCGATGCACCATTGTAGGCGTCGGCAATCAACACCACAAGCCCGCCATGGCTCATGACCCCCGGTGTCGCTTCTGGCAGCGGATCGACATGCTCACCGACTGAGATTCGAACCACTGTTTCGCACAGCGGGACGCCCGCGAGTTTGGGGTTGCAGGTTTCGCCGATGCGAGGATTCGCTTCGATGTACTGCGCTTGCTGAGTCGCGGAATCATAGAAGTACTCGATCGCGATTGGGCCATGCCAATTCAATTCTCGCCCTAGTTTTTCAAGGTGGGTTTTCACCGGCGGGTGAACGGCACTGACTCGCAAGGTGGGACCTCCGCCGATACCCGTTTTGAGAATATCGGCACAAGCCAACGCGACCAAACGTCCCTCTTGAAAGACAGCCGTCGCGACGGCCTGGCGTCCGCGGGCCGGTTGCTGAATCACGATCGAATCACCCTCCTTCCAGAGCGTTGATTTTTCAAATCGCTCGATGGTGCTGCGAAGTTCCTCGGGGGTATGGACTTTTTGCACTCCCAGGCTGGCGGTGCTGTGAACGAGTTTGATGAAACAGGGAAATTGATCATGCTCGAACAATTCGGCTTTCGTTTCAACGACCCGGCTCGCTGGAATGGGCAGCCCCAATTCATCCATCAGAACAACGAACTCGGCCTTGCTTTGAACTCGGCGAAGGACGTCAAAGGAGGGGACCGCCAAACCAACGTGCATCTGAAAGAACTCGCGGAACTTGGAAAATAGATACGCCTGTTCATGCGTCGGGAACAGGACGTCATAATTGCCCGTTTGAACAAGGGCAGCGATTTTTTTCGCGTATCCCAGCGGATCGCGCGAGATCGGAGGGCAAGAGATGCGTCGCCGCACCAGGCTCGAAAACCGGCACTGGCACCACGGTGACGGATCGACCAAGTCAATTTGATGATGATGGTTCCGCCGGAGGCCGTAGATCGCTTGGCGAGCTGAGCTGCTGGAGCCTTCAGAAAGCAAGATGCGCACGCATGACTCGTTCAGTAGCGGGGGGCGAACTTTTGGTTCGTTAGCATTGAAACTGCCTCGTCCACTACGATCAAACACTCATTTTCAATGCGAACAAACGACAGGGCCGTATCCTAGTCCCAGGACGGTATCCTAATCCATCCGGGCTGCCGTTCAAGGACGTGGTTGCCTAGCATATCACGGATGAAACCCTCGAAAAAAATTAGCGTGATCGGTGCCGGCTCAATTGGATCAATGTTTGGCGGTCTGATCAAATTCCACTGCCCCGAAATGGAGGTGGTCTTGATCGCTCGCGGCGAGCATTGCCGGGCCATGCAAGATCGCGGGAGCCTTGAACTGCGCGGGGATTGGGGGCATCGCGAGGTGCCGATCACCGCATCGTCCGATCCGGCTGATGTGATCGGTTCGGACCTCATCTTGTTCACTGTCAAAACCCAAGACACGAAGTCAACGGCGAGTCAGTTCGTCGACTCGTTCGGCGATGCCGTCGTGGTCTCGCTGCAGAATGGCATCAATCAACACCGTTTGTCGGAATTTGTCCGTGCCGATCGTTTGATGGTCGGCATGACATCGACGAACATGGAGATCGTTCAGCCGGGCGTCGTCGCGTGTAAACGAGTTGGCACCAGTACGATCGGGCCCGTTTCCTATGAAGTGCCTTCTTCGTTGGTTTTGCAAACGCAAGAGACGCTTGCGGCATCCCAGTTGCCCGTCGAAGTAAGCGATTCCATCCTGGGCGTGCAGTACAACAAGCTATTGCTCAACACGATGGGTTACGCCTCGGTATTGTCCGCAACGGATTTCCTGAACGAGGGGATCTTCGATCGCGACTGGCGAAACGAGGTTGCAATGCCTATTTTGTCCGAGGGATTGCGAGTTCTCGACGCGGCCCAAATTCCACTGCAAAGGGTCAGTGGTATGAACGATGTCTTTCGGTTCCGGCGATTCCTTCAAACGCTGAACCTTCCCGGTGTCCAGCGTGGAGGGCGGCTTCTGCTGCGTGGTCCGCTGAAGTTGCCGAGCATTGTCTATTCGGTCTACCAGGATCTGATGCGAAACCGACCGACCGAAATTGACTTCGTCAATGGTGAAATCGTTCGCTTGGCGACAGCTCATTCCATCGACGCACCCTACAATGCCGAAGTGGTTCGCGTGGTTCACGAATTGGAAGCAGCGGCCGATCATCAATTTCTGACGCGAGATCAGGTGGTGCAAAGATTCGTAAACGTTGACGGCCAAGTTTCCCGACTTTCCCATCCTTGATTGGGGCGACCTACCTGACATGAGCGAATCCGCCGAGCGCAAGTTTCGACACAAGCCTGACCACGATTCTGGCTCGTCCATGGCCGCAGACCAGGAACGGGTTCCGAGGCAACGATTCCTGGTATCCTTGCTGACTTCGCCGACTTTCTACATCTTGGCTGGGTTACTGGTCGCGGGCTGGATAATGTTCCGGTGGCTTGCCGAGCATGACTTGCAGACTTTTCGCGAGACCTACGGATGGGCGGCGATTGTCGTGATTTGGCCGTCCCATGTCGTGGTCGCTTTGAGTCCCATCCCTTCGGACTTTGTCACGATCGCCAACGGGGCGCTCTTTGGCGTCGTGCTTGGCACCTTCCTGAGCTGGACAGCAGCCTGGAGCGCGGCAATGCTTCAGTTTGGGATTGGACGACGGGCGAGACTCGATTTCCATCTAGATCGCCATCGCATGCAACTTCCCGAGCGGCTCAGGCACTTTCCGGTGGGCCATCCGGTGTACCTGATTGGCATTCGGCAAATCCCATGGTTGGGGATGCATGTCGGCTCGTTCGTCCCAGGTGCGGCGGGCGTGACCTGGCGACGTTTTATCTGGTGCTCGGCGATCGGAGCCGTTCCAGGAGCGTTGTTGATGGCAGCGATCGGCGCGGGGATCATCCAGTGGCTGTGATCGCGTCGGTCAAAGCTCGAAATCGTTCGGCGAGTTTCGGTTTGGCGGCAAGGAAGGGATCCTTGTAAGCGTCGATATCGTTTCCGCATCCAAACATTGCTCGATGAATCCAGTTTGCTCGTGTGTGCAGTGTACGTGGACCGCGATCCGATTCGTGCAGCGTTGGCGGAAACGCCCGAGATAAGCGACTACAATGTGGTCGCCAAAGTCCTCTATCCCTGATTTCCTTTTCTGCTTTCGCCAGTCTTCGTTCACCAATTACTTGCCTTCTTGACCGCGTCGGGCCAATATTGTCGAACAAATTTCACGATACCCAGAGGATGGAACGAAGCCGTGACACTCGAAATCCCCAGCGAATACGAACGCGTTCTCAACGATGCGGTCGCTAGCGGTGCGTTCGCCACGCCTCAAGATGCTTTGATTCACGCACTTGAGTGGCTCTCTCGTGAGCAGAGCGTTCGATAGAGCATAGAGGTTCAGCGACACGAACCAACCGATTTCCAGGAAAGAATGCCACGCGAAGTGGATATCGAGGAGTTAGCGAGACAGCAGAACGCCAAGCCTTTCGCTAAGAATGAGCCACTGCCAACTGGCTTGTGGCCTGCCGATGAATCCGTTGATGACTTCATCGCATGCATTCGAGAACAGCGAAGTGCAGGAACCTTGAACGGAACACGATCACTGTGATTCGGGTTCTCGTTGACACCGACGTTGCCTCATTGCATATCAAAGGTGACTCGCGGTTTTCAGAATACGCAGCCTCTTCTCGTCACATCTTCTCTCGAAAGATGGCCGGGTGCATCCTCACTCGATTGGCTCACCGTCATTTCGAATGATCATCTTTCGCAACTTCGTGCGATCGATCGGACTCATTGCTGCCACCGAGCCATCGGCGTTCAAAAACATAATCGATCCATCCTTGAACGGTTCGACGTCGCTATTGGCTGAAACGACGGGCTCGGTGAGATCGGCGGGTTTGGTCCAAGGCACACTTTTCTGCGATGCAATGATTAGGACGGTCGAAGAAGTCCCGTCGGTAAAATCAGCCAGCGAGTGACCGGTGATCCCCAAACCTCCTTCCTCGGTTGCAAACCCTAAGTAGTTCGTTTCGCCAACTCGTTGATCCGGCGGCGCCAACGGGCATCGGTAGACTTCCGGCATTTTATCGACCAGAGTTAAGTTATGCTCACTGTCCCAAGGTTCATCAAATCGATACTGCTCAAACAAGTCGTTATTTCCTTCAAGGAAGGGTAACAACGCGACTCGCCAACTGAACGGGTAGGGTGCGTCACCGTTGACGCCATACCCTCCTTCACGCACGTTTTGGCTACCCGGGAATTTTCGAAAGGTATCATGAAAGTTGCGAAAGGCAAGGCCGATTTCACGCAACGAGTCATCGGTCTGTATCGCAAAATTGGCGAAAACGCGTGACATAGCCTTCTTTTCCCCAGCCCCCCCCCGCACGTCTTTCAATTTACCGATAAGTGCTAGCCAGCGAGAATCGATCTTGTCAGCCAACGCATCTAAATCCTCGGTCGATTGGGGAAAACTACCAAGACGATCGAGCACGAGCGGTGGTGCTTCGTTTGCAGGATCGGCCAAAACTGGTTTAGTTTTTTCAAGAAGTTGGCTCATCTCATCGGACCGTAGCGTCAGCCGTTCGTCGAACTCGTACGAACCATGCAACGTAACCTCTTCGGGATAAACTAGCTTAATAACAATCTGCCCCGGCGATTTTCTGGAATCGATGGAAAAACGTCCGATCTGCTCCAACGTCGACGGATCGCTGTAGTAAAGGTAATTTTCCTGATCAAAAACGACCAAAGCATCGGGGTCCATCTTGGCGTTCTTTGAAATACCTTTGGTCCAAATTCCTTGGAAGGGTGCGATCTCCGTATCCGCATCGAAATCCTTGGGCGATGAGGCTGCCTGCGAAACTGTGGGCCCGAGGTTTTCTACGATTTCCTGGACCTCACCTTCCAGAAAGTTGCCCGTGATACGCAAACCGCCTCGTATTTGCTGCACAATATTGGGCGCAAGACGCACTGTTCCATCGACAACGATTGCCAATTGTCGTCGCAAGTGGTTGCCTGTCAGTTCGCCGAATTGTTTTGCCAGTGGGTCGTCGAACGTTAGCTTGATCGCAGGTGATCCATCTTCAGCAACAATCGGTTCGGCCGTTGTGATATGTCCGCGTATTTTCTCCCATCCGATCCGTGCGGAGCTTGATCCATCCGCCAAGCCATAGCGGTTCCCGTTGTACGAATCAACGATCGGAGCGGCGGCATCTTCGTCCAACCGAATCCAAATCCCTGCATCCGTCGTCACGATTCGGTCCCGCTTTGGGTCCGAGCTGACAGACATTCGTAGTGAAGACTTTGCTTCATTCAGCTTGGCTTCGGTCAAATTCTCTTGAGTCTGGAGAATGATGAACGCCAATGGATCGTTGGGTGAAATCGTTCCATCACCGATCTCTTGCATCGGAGCGAGCTCTTGGATCGGAGCGGTTGCGCGATCGATTGGACCTTGCAAACCTCCTTTGCGCTTTACTTTTGCTGGATTGAGGTCACTTTCATGACCGCCGGATTCGTCAATCGTCACTTGACTTCCCGCTGGAACAGCGATCTTGGCAGTCGTGCCATCGGGATATTTGATCGTGATCCAAATCCCCATCAAGAGTCCGATCGCCAGGCCAACAATTCCGGCAGCGACCGCGACCCAGAGCGGAACATGGCGGTGACGTTCGGCTTGGGATCGTACCGTAGCGGATCGCTGTGACTTTGATTCGGCCGAGTCCGTCGATTCCGTTTGCCCGAGTCGCTGCAAGTCCGATCCTGCGGTAAACGGTCGCAAACGCTCAGCGACTTGCATTGGCAATTGTGGACGTTTGTTAGGATCTTTCTCCAACATCGATCCGACCAACATCACCAACCTTTTGGGTGCATCGGGCAACCATTCGGTGAGCCGTGGCAGTGGAGCGGAAACATGGGCGGTCATTTTTGCGAACGGTGTTGGGTAAGCATCCGTGGCAAAGGGGGCTTCGCCGGTAAGCAGTTTCATGAGCGTGCATCCGAGCGAATAGATGTCGCCACGGATGTCGACATGGCGGCTGTCGGTGACTTGTTCGGGCGCGATGTAATCAGCGGTGCCCATCGTTTGCCCCGTCCCGGTGATCTCCACTTGATCAGGATCGGCATGTTGCAGTCGAGCGAGTCCGAGGTCGAGCAGTTTCACTTCGCCCGATCGGCTGAGCATGATGTTGGATGGTTTGACATCGCGGTGAACGAAACCTTGCTCGCTCGAATAGGCAAGGGCCACAGCCACCATGCGGACAATTTGACAAGCATCCTCCATTCTCAGCGGCCCGGTCGTGTTCACCAACTGGCCGAGATCGAGCCCATCGATGAACTCGGTGACCAAAACGGCGGTGCCGTCGACCTCGCGAGCGTCGTAGGCGGTGACAATGTTCGGATGACTCAAACGACCGACCGCTCGCATCTCGCCTTCAAAGCGTTGCCGCATTCGTGGGTCGGCCAAACGGTGAGTGGCTAAGACTTTTAAGGCGACCTCGCGTCCAAGTTTGGTATGACGAGCCAGATAGACGCGGCCCATTCCGCCACGTCC
>JBDNIG010000147.1:0-4425 GCA_041688415.1 Rhodopirellula sp.
CCGGCATGGCATGACCCTCCGGCATGGCATGACCCTCCGGCATGGCATGACCCTCCGGCATGGCATGACCCTCCGGCATGGCATGACCCTCCGGGGTCGCTTTCCATAGTCGTTTCCACCAGGCCGCAAATCCCGCCAGGGCTGGATTCCACGCGTGCAGTTGACTGGATCGCGATCCGCGAAATTTTTCCATCGCGAGTTGCGTGGCCACGAATTGCATGACCAGGTTGTCGGAGAAACTGGCGTTGATGAAATGCTCGTTGATCGCTGCGGCACCGACGAGAAACTGAATACAATCCAAGCCGAGCAGCGCGGCCGGCAACAGATTCGCCGGCGAGTATATCCCGAGCGGTCCCCCTAATCCGTTGTCGAGTTCAAAATCGCGTGGACAATCGTACTTGTTCGCCAGCGTCCGCACGGGCCCGGATGCCGGCGAAATTGGGATCATCAATTTGGGCATCCAGCGAGTTGCTCCGTCGCCGAGCGACGCGGCGAGTTGATCGCTGAGCAATTTCGTCGAGACCGTTGTCGCCAGCGAAGACTTGAGATCGTCACTCGACGCATCGATCGCGATTACGGCGTATCGCTGCTCGGCAGCGTGCTGATCGTCCCCGCCCGCGGCCAATCGTCGTCGCAGTCCATCAATGACATCATTGTCGAAGTCCGCGGCGGCGAAATACATTCGAGGCTTGCTACCACGAGCGGATCGAGACAACTCGTTGTGATGCGGTTCACAACACGCTCGCATCAATGCGGTCGGGCCGAGCAACGTCTCACCGGGTCCGATCACTGCCACCGCGTCGAGATGATCGTGCAATCGATTGGCGACCCGGAAGACACGTCCCAGTTCTGATTTTTCCCGCGTGGCTTCGTAATCGGTGAGCAGCTTTTCAGGCAGACGCAGGCGGCCGTCGTAACTCGCGGCAGCTGGATCGAACAATTCGCTGCGCAGCACCGTGAGCGATTCGTCAAACGATTCGACCTGCTCGCGCGTGACGCCAAAGGTATCGTCCATGACACCGGCTGGATCAAAACGCATCAACCTCATCGGCGATCTCTCTTGCGGTGACGGATAGGATGGTCGAGAATCGAGCGAAACCATAGCTGAGTTCTCCTAGATTTGAAATAACTCGCTGTCTCCAGAATTCGGGCAGCTTTGGCACATTCACGAAACAAACTCGATTGAGTTTTTATGCTGGAACTGATTTCTTCGTATTCAACGTTCGCGATTCTCGCGGCCGCCGTGGTCCATCTGATCGCCTTCGCGGTGCTGATTCTGTGGGCGCGGGCCGACCGCAAACGCATCGCTCAAACACTTGAGCGGTTCACGGCGGGATTGCCCCATCGCAGCCGCATGGATTTCCACGTGCATCTGTCCGATCAAATCGAAGCATTTTTGGCTGACATCCGTGACGTCTTGGCTGCGCCGCCGCCCAGTCCCGATCGAGCAAAATTAGTCGATCGTATTCGCGTTCTCGACGAGCGTCGCGACTACCTGCAATCGCTGAGATTTGAAACCGCGTGGAACGTCGCGCGGACGATGATCGAAGCCTATCCGCTGGCCGGCGTGCTGGGCACCATTCTCGCTATCGGCTCGGCGTTGGCCGCAGATGATCAGGCGTCCGTGAACGTCATCGTGAGTCGCTTCGGCGATGCGATCTGGAGCACCTTCGCGGGCTTGGCCGCCGCGATCGTGCTGATGCTGATCAGCAGCATTGTCGAACCAGGATTTGCCCGATTGTCGGAAAACCGGTTGCACGTCCGCGAGATGGCCGGCCGAGTCAAGCGAGAGCTCTCCGTGTACGAAAGGACGGCCGCATCTCAGGAGGAGTCCGCCTCGACAACGCAGTCGGAATCACTCACGTGAACGACGAAACTCGCCGCCCCGTGAATTCACGCCCTGAATCGACGTCTCCTCATAGTGATGTCCGTTTGTCAACATCGTGGCTATCACGACGGATTCGCTTTCAACTGACGCCGCTGATGGATCTGCTGTTGATCATCGTCTTTGCGCAGTTCCTCGATGTCCGCCAGGCTTCGCAACAGGAATCGACTTCCTTGCAAACGCAACGCGAACAACTCACGCTGCAAATCGCGAGGGAGCGGAGTGAGCTGTCGGGCATTCGCGAAGCGATGCGTTCGCAACAACAGGAACTCCAGCGGCAACGCGATCGCGCCCGCGCGGCGCGCGACCAGGCATTGGAGCGATCCGATGCGCAGCTGGCCGAAATACAAACCGCCATGGATCTGATTGGCGATTGGTTCACCCTCGACGGACGGGCGATCACGGGCGCCGAGTCGACACTCGAATCGGTATCGCCGGACAACCCGATCAATCGGGCCGTGGCGCAAGCCAAGCGTCTCGGCCAGGGCTCACCGGACGCCGTGATTCGGTTCCTGATCGGGCACGCCGAACTACTTAAACGGGCCGAGATCTGGACCGTCCATGCCGACGGCAACGGCAACATCGCCATCGAAGCGGACCAGCGGCGAGACTCGTTTCGCTTGGAAGCCAACACGCAAGCGGGTCGGACCGACGAAGTCACCGATCGCCTGTTTGCCGCCTACAAAGAGTTCCCGCAACCCAAGGGATTAGTGATCCTGCTCGTCTCGTTTGCTCCCGAGAGCGTCGCGGGCGTGTATCAACCACTCATCGATGCCGTCCCGCAAACGCTGGAGCGACTCCGGGCCGACACCCCCGAAACGCGGTTCGAGTACACCGTCCTCGGCGCCACCGCTGATCCCATGTGATCGCTGCGGGCGGTCGCCCGGCTCCCCGAGCGGGGCGCGAGTTACTTAGCGGTCTCGCAATTTCGATCAGAGTAAGTACCGTCGCCAGACGGTCGATGGAGTTGCGAAAAACGCTGTCAACTCGGCTACGCTCTGGCCAACGCAGCTACAAAATCGCCGACAATCCGCAGCGAAATCCCTAGGCGATCATTTCGGTAAGCAGAATTCGCTCCCTACGCCGCATGGCGCGCCTCCACTCTCACCGTCATCGCGGTCAACACGATCGATAGCACGCAGGCCGCGACGATCAACGCGAATCCGGCATCCCAGCCGCCACGATCCACCACATATCCAATCAAGATGTTGGCCGACAACGAACCACCCAGGTAGCCAAACAAACCCGTGAAATTCTTCCGCACCAAATAGTAGCCGGCGTAACCGACGAAAATGCCCACGAAGACCTGGATGCGAAGCCGTCGATACTCGGGATCGACGGCTTCAATTGGACGCTCAGGTTGATGTGTGGGCGGGCGGAGGAAATCAATCATGCAACATCTCAAAAAACAAAATAGCGGCGAAAGTGGATAAAATCAGTCTAGATCATTTAATGACGCTCATCCGACGGAAGGGTGTGCGGGCTCAATTTCAGCGGCGGTTGTCTCCATCTGGTTTAAAAAGTGTGGACATGACATCTGTTGAAGGGGAGTTCCGAAGCCATCCTTTGAAACCTTGAGCCTGTCCACCGGCGTGTTGTATCACGCCTTTGACGTTCCCGGCTACCAGGACTGGGGTTGCCAGAGTTCTGAGTTTGCCAGAGGTCTGGGCCTGGTGAAACGGATGCGATATTCTGCTGCGCGTGAATGTCCCTGATTTTGCTAACGAATCGTCGCCGCCGCCCACTCGCACTGTCGCGGTGATTGGGCTGGGGTTGCTTGGTGGAAGCGTTGCGAAGTCGCTCCGGCGGCATGGTGGGGAGCCAAGTGTACGCGTGATCGGTTTTGCGCGGCGGGCGGAAACACGGGAATTTGCGATCGACCACGATTTTGTCGATGCCGTCTCGGACGATTTCGTCGAAGCCTCCAAGCTCGCCGATCGCGTCGTGATTGCCACCCCGGTCGACCGGATCGACGAATACGCCATCAAAATTGTGGCGGCCTGCCCGCACGTGCTGATCACCGATGTCGGCAGCACCAAGTGCGGGATTGTCGAAGCGGTCGGGGCGGTTCCCGATGCGGCGGCCCGATTTGTGGCTGCCCATCCGATCGCCGGCAGTGAGAAAGCGGGGATCGAGTTTGCCCGCGACAATCTGTTTGCTGACAAAACGATCGTGATTACGCCGTCCGGGCACGAGGCCGAAGGCGTCGTTGACGTTGTCGATGAGTTTTGGAAGTCAACTGGCGGGCGGACGCTGCGGCTATCTCCCCAGCGGCACGATGATTTGGTAGCGGTGACGTCGCATGCACCGCACCTGCTCGCGGCCGTCGTGGCCCGGCAAGTACCGGAGGACGCGATCCCGATGGTCGGATCCGGGTGGCTCGACACGACCCGGATCGCGGCGGGCGACGAGGGGCTGTGGACCGCCATCGTGGCCGAAAATCGAGCCGCTATCCTTGCAGCGATGCAGGCGGCGGCCCAAGATTTGTCGCAACTGATCGAAATCATACGGGATGCCGACGATCCCGCGCTCACCGCCTA
>JBDNIG010000148.1:0-8719 GCA_041688415.1 Rhodopirellula sp.
CGTCATCGGTTTGAAACTTCCGCCAACCGACAGGAATGAACGATTCCATCGCATCATTTCAACATGTCTGAAAGTTTGAGTTACTTGCAAACGCCCGATTTGATCGTGTCGGTTGCGTGGCGTTTCTTTAAACTGAGGTCGCGACTTTCAGACCCGTGAGGATCATACGCTTCCGTGCATGACCTTTCCGGTTGTGTTTGGTGAATACACGGGAATTTTCCCAACCTCATTGCTGTTGTCCGCCGTCGGCATCGGCCGGTTGTACCGGCGGTCGGTTTGGCTTTTCGGCGTCCGACTCAGTTTCTGTGATCGCTTGGCGGACTAGGTTGTGCTCGTCATTCTGCAGCCGCTGCATCATCTCCGGCGTGCGAAACTCCGGATGGCGGTGCAGGATCTCTGCGGCGTAAAGCCGAGCCCACCATTGCTCCTGCTGGACCAGTTTTTCTAGTTGCTCAACCGCTTTCGACTTGGCCTGTTGAAAAGCCTCCTCGAAACTGTGTTCCTTCTTCCAAATGGCGTCGCTGATAACGTGGTCAGACCAAACAAGATGGCTATGCTCGTCCTTCTCCTCTGAATAAACCTGCGACATCGTCAACAATGCTGCGCCCGATGCCTTGTCGTACATATACCTGACCAGGTTAGGCGATGAATCGGCCTCGTGATTCCTGATCCACGACTTGTAAAATTTGTAATCTGGTTCCTCTTCTCCGTGCGCGTCATTGACAAATTCCAATAGCATCCGCATTCCCCCTCTCAATGCCGTCATTGGCTTGGTATCTGCGATATCGTCCTGGGGGTACAGGTATTCAATATGCGGCATGACAGCCCGAACGATCACTGATTTGGAGATCCTAAGTGGACAGTCAACGATAGCGACAACCATTGATCCCGCTAGATGATCTGCGTGAGCGCTATAGTAAAGTAGCTGTTGCACAAGCATTTCGGGATCGTCGTTTCGGATTTCGCGCAATTCATCAAGCGCGTCCAGTGCGGCGGGCGCTTCCCTTGCCAAGTTTTCGGGATCAGCCGGAACGAGACGGTCTATTGCCTTCTGAACTTCCGGATCGGGAGCGATGGGAAACTTGGTTTGTCCTTGTCCGTTTACAGTCTCAGAAGGATCTCTTTCAGCAAGGACTGTGCCACCCACACCTGCGGTAACGCACAATATCATTACCGCATTTTTGATCGACATAATAATCTCTCATCGGTTGACTTTATCGACTAAACCGCTATGTCCGCCGTCAGCGGCTGTACCGTCCTGTATCCGATTAATCACATTAAGGTGGTTGTCGATCGTGTAGTGATCTAGGCCAGCCCCCCAAGCAGTACTGTTGACATTCAAATTGTAGGCTGCGCCTGACACGTCATCACCAAAGAAGTCCACCTGACCGAATACATCATTGCTTTGGAGTGCGATCAAAGGTGTCCGGTACCATTTTTTAAGGTACCGGACACCTTTGTTTCCTCAAAGCACCGACGCCGCGGCCTGAAAATTCGAGCTGATGCTCACACCGGCCCGTGAACGGTTACGCCGTGTCTACGCACTACTGGGAATCGCCATCGGGATCAGCCGGTCGTACCGGTGGCTGGCCGTCTTCGACCGGTCGATTCGGTTCTCTCGATTCTTCTTCTATTCTGGTAACTGCTTGGCGGATGAGTTTGTCCTGGTCATTCTTCAGTCGCGTCATCACCTCCGGTGTGCGAAACTCCGGATGGCGGTGCAGAATTTCAGCCACGTACAACCGGACCCACCAAGCATCGCGTCTTGAGAGTAATTCCAATTGCTCCACCGCCTGCCGGGTAGTCTGGCGAAATGCGTGCTTGAAACCGTTTTCTTTCTCCCAGATCGCGGTACTGATGACATGCTCGGCCCAACGCACGGATCGCGACTGCTCAGAACCTGATGGTTGGTCTTCTAGAATGGCAAGCAATCCACAACCAGGATGGTTGTCGTAAAGATACTTAACTAAGTCGCGTTGGTTGTCGCGGACCCCTGGACCAAGCACATATGCAAAATAACGGTAGCCATCCGGACACCCCTTCCAGGCCTCACCTTCGACGATCTCGAGAAATATCCGTGCAGCAGAACGCAGTCCTGGGTCCTCCGAATCGATGTAAGGCATTACACTGCCAACGATTGCCAATTTGGAAATGTCGAGATAACGAACGAGCAGGATCGCTGTCATCCGGTCCTTGTCATTTTCTGCATGTCGGTAGTAGTAGAACAGTTGACGAAAGAACCGCTCGTCATCCTTGGTGGCAACTGCCAAGTCGCCTATTGCTGCAAAGCGCTCTGCTGGAGTGAGGGTGCCGTTGTTAAACGTGTTTACGGCTCGTGCGATGTGCGTTTGCACGCCCTTGTCAGGTGCAAGCTGCTCTGGTTGCTCCTCGCCTCCGGCGCAAGAACTCATGCTCAATACAAGCGCGCATGCTAGAACACCACGCGTACTTCGTGCCAAATTGACGAATGTCGCTATCATGGCAATTGCTCCGCTCTCCTCTGCGTGTCCTTCACTTCGGCACTCTATCGGTTAGCCCATCATGCTGTGGATCGCCCGCTCCACCATGCCCGTTCCTAATCCGCTCTTGAACGTTTTGGTGATCATCGATTAAGTAATGGTCAAGATTGGCTCCCCATGTAGTCAGCGTAACATTGACGTCTCTTATGACTGCATTTGGGTACGCTGGGTCTGGCGCAGTTGGCTCGCCATTGAGGCCAAAATGAGTCTGATAGTAATTCACATGATATTCTGTCCCAGGAGGCAGCCGTTCCTCTGATTCGCCCAGAGAGTCGTGAGTCACGGCATCAACATACGCGGTAAAGACAAGATCCCAGCTTCCTGCTGGCGGGTTATCACGCAGCTGATCTGCCAAGAGGTATGCCGCTCCCCCGCGATAGCCGTATCCGAGAATACTAACGTTAGTGACCCCCGGTTCTCAACTGCGTTTTTGACTTTGGTGTGTGGGACTTGCTCGACCTCATCGATCATGCTTCCGTTATACGTCGAAACTCGCCCGCTCCTCCCCCTTTGTTAGCTATTCTACTCGAGCGGCGGGAACAGAAACACAGCCACAACGCAAGTCCACGCGAGCGTCATAAGTAGGAGGAAGAAGGCACCGAGAAGCCACGCTCGAAATCGGATCCGCCTCTGACCCACTACACGAATTGCAAAAACGGTAACGGCACTGGTTGCGGTGACAATCGCAATCGGCCACGCAAGGTACTGCCATCGGCCCCCATATGTATCACCATAGATATAGGCATAAAGAACAAAAAACGTCGCATACCAAGTAGCAATGAAAACTGTCGTAAAAAGTGCAACAGCGGCCACAACGTAAAGTATCGTCACGTTCGTTCGACTCCTCATTTAACGCTCCATGTGACCTTCGATCCAATTGCGAATTTCATTCTGCACTTGGTCATCATCATGGGCGAAATCAAAGGGTAAGGGGGTAATAAGTGACAAGCGAACTCGAAACTACCCCTTTCCCCTTAGTTTTTCTCGTTCCAACACCCTGTTCCCTTTGATACGTCCGCACTTATTCCAGGTACATAAATAGCGTGACCATGATGAAGAGCGACGTAATCGCAACGGTGACAACGAATGCAGCAAACGAGAATGCGAACCACCGACACCGCCGAAAGTAACTGACGCCCCAAGCAGATCCTACGAAGATCACTACCGCGCTAGTAGCCAAAAAAACAATGTCCCTTAACTTTTCGAACTCAGCTGGCAACGGATCAACAGCTGCGCCAATTGCCGGACTGGCGAGGCAAAGCAAGACCGCAGTCCAGGTGACCCTGCGACTAGGCTTTCCCGTAAGAATGCCAAGAAAACTCGGCAGTCCCGCAAAAACGGCGATACTGCTTCCCCAAATAACGGCTGACTTCTTCCAATAAAGCAGCGGTACTGCAAACGTTGCGGCGACGAAAATTGCCACAATTACAATCACTGGGCCTGCAGATCCCAGCCGCAAACGCGGGTAGTCAGCTGCCGGTGGACGGTCGGGATTGAGTACTGCCGGCGGTTCATCGGTCATCGTGATAGCTTTGAAATGCGTAGATGTTTAGTGTCGGAACATGGCCTTCAACCTTCAAGGACTTACGTCGATATCAGGCAGGTTGTCGGCTAGGCTCGAAGTTGATTCAGCCGCCTACCGATCGAGGTGCTGACCGAGCCAGTCTCTTACCTCGCTTTGAACCTGCGCATCATCATCGATGTGTAAGTGATCGAGAGTATGCTCCCATCCAGCAGCGTTTGTGACGTCGATTTCCCTGTCCGTAGCTCGTAAGTTGTTGGTGGGCCCACCTGGCAGCAGCCAGTCGATCGTCTCGTAAATATTTAGATGATAGTCGGAGTCAGGCCTCTCGTTTTCGGCAAAAGCTCCATCGTGGTCAATCACATCAACATATGCGGTTACACCAACGTCAAAGCCGTCGCTAGCCATCCAGTCCGCCAAGACCTGAGTGGCACCGCCGCCCTGGCTGTAGCCAAAAATTGCAATGTCCGTTACGCCGCGGTCTTCTGTCGCTGAAGCGACCTCGTCGTATGGTGGACTTGTGCCCAATCCGGCGTCAACATCCTCTTCGTCGTACGCATGGACATCTCAACCTGATTCGTATAGGTCTTGGGCGACGTCGAATGGCCCCTCACGATTCGTTGTGTCGTTGGGATCAGCGACGTCACCAATGGATCCATCGCCGTCGGTGTCAGCTGGGTTCTGTCCATTGCCTCCAAACGCAATAACCACGCTCGTGAACGGATAGAACTTCAGCTTGTCCGACAATGTGAGCTTGCCGTCGGTCCTGGTGTCGTTGGTCTTTGTGCGGACTTCCAATGTCAGGATGGACTGCGTTTGCGCAGCTTCCAGTGTCGCCCATTCGACCCACGCGCCACATGCGCCACCTGTGGCGTTGCACACGACCACTTCCTCGTTGTCAGTATCCGAGTCGTCCAGCAACGCGGCCCCGCCTTTATCGCGTTGAGCGAAGACGTTGATATTCGCATTGGTCCGCTTGAGGACGTATTGAATGCCTAGCAGGGTCGGCATCATGAAATCCACCTCGATCAGGTCGTTCTCGCCTGTGATTGCCGTGTCGTTCGGATCGAGATCGTCCACACCATCCGCGTCGTCATCGTCGCCGTTACGGCGGATGCCGACGCCGAGGTCCTCTTCCTGCGGAGAGGGAACCGCGGTTTTAGGAAAAGGATTGCCGTAGCCTGGGCCTTCCGTCTGCGGACGATAGGCTTGCAGATCGTGATTGACGACGGTCATGGTTGCGGAGTCATCATCCATGGGTGGGAAAAGGTACGCGGACTCGTTTCGCGCAAGGGCTATCTTTGAGTCCTGGACCCTTTTCCTCATCTAGCAGTGTGTGAAATCAGCATTGTAGCGAATCAATCCATAAACAACGACCCCCTTCCCCTTTTCTTTGCCTCCCCTTTTCTTTGCGACCCCCTTCCCCTTTTCTTTGCCGGGGCGAGCCCCGATGGCGCTTCGGTCGGGTCGAACTCGCACATCGTCCAAGTGAGCCAGTGTCGGCTAGCTTGACAAAGTGCTCTGTCCCCATCCCCCTTCGCGTCCCGTTTTCTTCGCCGGGACAACGCCATTCACCCCCGTCACCTTTTCTTCCCGTCACCTTTTCTTCCTTTTGCGTTATCGACTTTGACACGCTGACGTATCAAATCTGCTGCCTTGTCAATCTTATTACGCATTGTACCATCAAGCCATTTCTCCGCAGGCGAGCGACTTTCGTCAGCTGCGGCTGCCTGTTCTCGCCAAATTTGCAGTGCCGTCAATGAGGGACTTTCGCCAAATTTTCCGATGGCCATTGCCGCCTGCCATCGCACGCTGTCACGTGGATCGTAAAGCATGGTAATAAAAACCGGAACGTTTCGCTCGCTACCAATGGCGGCGAGTGCCCCTAGCGCCGATTCTCGTCTTTGCCACTGTTCCGCCCGCAAGTGTGGAACAACAACAGGAACCGCGGGAGGATAAGGCTTGTCCACCTGTTTCAGCAGTCCTAATGCACCATTGATTTTCCCCGTCTCTAGCTTTCCTTCCTTCGACAATAATGTTGTCACAACGGGAAGTACGGCAGCGCCATGTCGTTCGACCGGATCGACGAGGTTCGGGTCAAAAAAGAACATGCTAACCCAGTTGAGCACGTCTTGCCGAACTTGGTCGGTGCCAGCGTTTGCAATCGCGCTATTGCGACCTTTGTCGGCCAAACCCAAGCCTGCCACGCAAATCAGTAGAAGGAAACTGTAAAACGCTCGAGTGAAATTCATTGCTATGGGCTGCTAACGAATTTGGAGGTGCGCACATCGGTCGCTTGCGTGGGCGACATTCTTCTCATCTTGTTGACGTCGTCGTCGTCAAGAAACGAAGTTGACGATGGCGAATAAAGCAGATTGCTCGGAATAGCGGGATGCGTGCCAGTGTCACCCACCACGTGAAGCAACTCGTGTGAAAAGACCGCATGTACAATGTCGGTGTGCTGGCCGCCGACCACGAGATTGTTCACGTATTTGTCGTTCAAGCTTGGGTTAACCGACTCCCGAATTGAAACACCCAACGTGGAAAGCGCCGAGAACTTGTTGACGTAAAAGACGCCAACATCCATTTTGTTCGTCGAGGCCAGGCCGTTGAAAAGAGATTGCATTTCGGCGCTGAGGCCCATCGAAGATAGATCTAAGCTCCCATCAGTCAAGTCAACCCCGGTGGGCGGGTCGACGATTGCGATATTGCTCACGTCAATCGCGACGCCAGCCTGAGCGTAGCGTTCATTGGCCCATTTTACATCCGCCTCCACTTCGGCCTTCGTCGTCACGGGTTGCCCACCATTGCTTGCTAGATCGTCTCGTAGGATGTAGATCGTTGGAATCGTCAATATCTTTTTGATCGGCACAATGGCGGTTTCTGCAGTTCCCGGCAGTACGTCGCCATACTTGATTTGCACGCGACCGTCGAGTGCGATTTTGTGAGTTCGGTCGTAGTCGCCGTCGTCGACGATCCCGTCGACTTCATGGTCATCATCAACGTCGTCTCCCATGAGCATCATGGACTTCGTAATGAAGATACCTGTATCCACGCCCGTTTCGGTTAACTTGATGAATGTTTCGTCGTCGTCATACCCGTTGCCTGGGCTTTGCGTAGACAACTGAATATACACGTGCTCTTTTGTCATGGGATCAATATTCTCCGCTACGTCGCCAACACGTACATAGAATCGATCTGGATCGAGGTCGATGAAGTCCGGCTTGACTGTCGGAGGGCTTCCCGAATAGCCGTTTTGCCACTTCGCGACCTTGAGTTCTTCGGCTGAAGTCATGGTGGCGTCGAGGATTTGAACGCCGGCGACGGTTGTCCGTACGGTGTCGCTGGGGAGGAAGCCGGAGGGACCGTTGCCGTCTGGATCGATGCGTACCGTGATTTCGTGGTCACCAATGTCGTTGCTGACTTCAATCCCTTCCACGTACAGCGTCCGCGTACGGGCACTGCCGCTAAAGCCTAGTTGGGCCGCCGAATACGTCCCGGCGGCAAGGTACTCGGAGGCCGTGCGTTGCTGCGCGTCGCTGGGCTGCTGAAGATCCCAGATCCGCAAGGCACCCGTCACGGGTGCTGTTAGGCTGGCAGCCTCGTAATCGAGCATCACCTCGACAACCGATAAATCAATTGGCTGAGGGATTTCGAGAACGATCGGTACGAACTGTTCCTCCGAATTTTCGTCGTCCTCATTGCCAGAGACGCTATCGAGATCATAGCCGTCTATTCGATCCGGCACTCCATCAGCGTCTTTGTCACCGTAATTGGCAAGCAGACGCTTACCCGGCTCGCCGTTGATGTCTTCGACGGCGGCTTCAATCAGGTCGCGATCGGGCGGCCCGAATCCGTCTTCGTTATCCGAGTCGATGTCCAGATCGACGTTCACGACGGTGACTCGGACGGCATCCTTGATGTCGAAACCTATGGGGCCGGAACCGTCGGGGTCGATTTCGGCCAGTACGCGGTCGGCACCCAAGGCGGTGCTAGGTCGGATGCCTTCCATGTAGAGCGTCACTACGAAATTCTGGGCGCTCAGTCCAAGTTGTCCGGGCGTGTACTCGTCCGAAGCCACGTAGTCGCCGGGATTCATGGCGGTGTTGGCAGCCGCTTTGTCGCGAGTCGCGCTGCCGTCCTTCGTCCAGATCCGCAGGTAACCAGCGGCGGGCGTGTAAGTTCCGTTGCTCTCGATCACACCAGCCGGGTCAGAGGCGGCGTAAGTGATACGAATCTTCGCGACTTGCAGGTCGATATCGTCCGGGATCTCCAGCACCAGCGGTGTGAACTGCTGCGCAGCGTGGTCCTGATCATCGTCGTCTCCGCCAGTTTCGTTGAGATCGAATCCGTCCGCGAAGCCGGGAATCCCATCCTGATCTTCGTCACTGATATTCGCGGCAACGTACTTGCCGGGCAAGCTGGAGTCGTCTTCAATTTCCTCCTCTTCTTGGTTCCGTTCCGGAGCGGCTAAACCGTTATCGTTGTCACTGTCGGTGTCGATGTCGATGTCCGCGTTAATAACCGTGACCGTAACCGAGTCATCATCCATGGGTATGATTAGGAAACCACGAGGATCGGACTTCTCCAGACGCCAATTGATATTGCTCTGGCCCACATCGATGCCTTCCACATAGATCGTTGTGGGAATTGTGTCGGTGCCAATCGTGAACTCGGA
>JBDNIG010000149.1:0-12059 GCA_041688415.1 Rhodopirellula sp.
ACCGCCAGCGGCCCCAGTCGTCCATCGGCGATCAAGTCATTCACGCCCGCGTAAAATTCAAAACCGATGTCGTTGCCGCTGCCGAACTGCACGAATGGCCCAGAATCCAGATCGATGCCGACGCCGACGTCAATCGTCAGCCCGGTCGTGAACCCCACGTCGCCGGCGATATCCAAACCGAACACACCACCGCCGACGTCCAGATTGATCGGCAACGAACGAGTCAACGATCCCAAGTCCAACATCAGATCGAATCCGAGCGCTCGGTCGTTGCCGGGGATCTCGATCAAACCGATATCCGCGACCGTTACGCTGCCGTCTTGATTGCGATCACCGATGATGTTCAGTCCCCCGCCACCGACGCCGGGCCCCAGCACGCCAAACAATGCCGCCGCGACTTCATCGAACAACTGCGGGCTGTCATCGAAGCCCTGCCGGAACGCATCGGCCATCGGTGCGACGAATCGATCGACGAACTCGACGGCGTCATCCAGAGCCTCCCCGATCAACGGCACCGGGATCCCCAAAACCTCATCCCCCAGTCGTGCCTGCAGCGATTCAAACAGACCTTGCAAACCGGCGGCCAGCGCCGCGATCCCGTCACCCAGCGTGACGTTGCTGATCGCATCCGCGATGTCGGGAACCGTCAGCACGTTGCCGGTCTGCGTCGTGATCGGCGTTCCGGGCGGCAAGATGTCGAACTGGAAACTGTCCAGGTCGGTCCACTGAAGCTGTAACTGCGACGGTGCCCCCAAGATCGTCGTGGGCAAGTCCACGCCCAACGCGGCCCCGTCGTTCAGGTTCAGATTCCGCTGGAAATCGGCCGCGTTCAGACTCGACAACGTCTTGAATCCACCCGGCCAACTGCCGGCTTCGATGCTGATCGCAACCCGCTCGGTCGAACCGGGGCCGCCTGCAAAGTTCAAACCGTCGCGGTCAAACGCGACTCGCCCAGCGTCAATCGACGCGTCCAACGAAACAACCGACGTCGAAAAATTCAAATCATCGGCAAAGAATCGCGCCGAGGCGAACACGCCGCTGGTGTCGTACACGCGGACGGCGTCGTCAAAGTTCGCACTCCGAGTCGCTGTCACGTCCAACCCAAAGTGCGCCCGCAAGTCCGCGCCCGCTTCAACACCCACCTGCCCGCTGCCTTCGAAGTCGATGAAGTTCTCCAGCGTGTCAAAGCCTTCGATCTGCGACAGATCGATGTTCAATGAACGCGTCGTTTGGATGTCGTAATCGAGATTCAGGTCGGCTCGAATGACCCGGTTCACCGTATCGAGTCGCAAGTCAAACTGTTCGTCCGACAAACCGAGCAGCGTTTCGATCTCAGACTCCAGTGCATTGAGCAGTCCGCCTGGGTTGGTTTGAAGTTGGTCCACCAAATCGGCCACGTCTTCGGCCACACTCAACAGTTCACCGAGCGACGCACCGATTAACGGCAACGGTTTGTCCATCAGATCCTCGCCACTGACGGTTTCGACGAACTGCACCACCTTACCGATCATCTGAATGACGTCTTGAACCGTGACCTCGGAGAAATCCAGCAGATTGTCAAGATTCTCTGACGTGAGCTGGAAGTTCTCGGGCTGCAATCGAATTCGTGGATCAGCGGTCAAGATGTCATCCCACACCAAATCGATACGGGGGATCTCATTGGGATCGGTCGACGTGGCATTGAGTCCCGCGACGTCCACGATCAATTCGCCGCCCAGCGTCAGGCCAGCATCCAGTTCCAAATCCAACAAGTTCAACGGATTCACGATCGCATTGCCAAGATCCTTCAGCGTCAAGAAATCTTGGCCGGCGGGAAACGGAACCGACAGATCAATCGAACCGGTCAACGAGGCGTAGCCATCCTGGACGCTGGCCGATAGCAGTTCCCCGATCGCAGCGGTCGCTTGGATGTTCGACGCGTTAGCAGCAAACGATGCCGTGAACCGCGGTTCATGCGTGATCCGCCCGTCCAAGCGACGTCGTGATTGCGTGGCCGGCTCGATGGCGTGGCTCGTCAATTTGCCTAGTCCGTTCTGGTCGTAGCCGATCAAACCCAGCTCCAAGGGAATTGGGTTTGCGGCAACGCCACTGGAGTGATCCATTTGCAGCGACAGAGTGGATCCATCACCCGCCGTTTCATCGATCAAGACCGCTCGGTAGCGTGCTAATCCATCGGAACCATCGTAGCGTTGCAGCGATGCACTGACGAGCGTTTCACCGTCTTGGGTCACACTGAATTGTTGGACGTATTGTTGAAGCGTCATCTGCGGTTCGTGCTCGACGGAAATCGCAGCTTCTCGACCATCACTTAACGAGTAAACCATGGGTGTGACGCTGCTGTCGACGCGGCGTTGATCGAACAAGCCACCAGGGAAAATTTGTTCCAGCGGTGTGCTGGGATCCGCAGGCATCGGAACCAGCGACGTGACCAATGGGCGTGATCGAAATCGTCCATCATTGTCGTCATCGGTACGGATGGAGAACAATTCCTGAAGCTGTAAATCCAGCGCAGTTGATCCGTTGCCGAATCGGATCGAGGTGGGAGAAGTTCCGTGGACCGACGCGTTGCCAGCGTGAGACAGGACGATCGTGTTGCCCACCAGCGCAGCAGCGAGGTAGTTGCTTGTCGCGTCGGCTGGATCATTCACGGTAAGGGCTTGCAGCAGATCCCCTACCGTCTGACCGGCCACAAATGGACCGAGGGTATGCGGTGCCACGACGAGCGGCGATCCTGCCCCTGTATTGTCGTAGTGAAGCGTGGTCGTGCTACCGTCGAACAATGCACTGGTCAAACCGAACACGTCACCCAACATCGTGTCATGAGTCAACTTGGAAGACGCCAAACTGTCAGATGTCAGGATCCGATCTCCAATGTCTGCGGTGCGGGTGAAAATGGGCCCAGGATTGAGCAGACCGACCGCGACGAGCAGTTGGTTGGACTGACCGGCGATTGCGTCGATTTGCAGCGGGGTTGATCCATCGGAAGGATCGATCAAGACCAAACGGTTGTTGCTGACCTCGACACGGATGACTTCGCCGTCGATCGAATTGACCGATAGGAACGTTGCCAAGTCGCCGACAGTCATGTCATCACGCAGCATCCCCGTCGTGATCGTGTGCGACGTGCCATCACGTGTGGTGACGGTCGCCGATTCGGTCGTTCCCAAGTAGTCGCGAACGAGCATGCGATCAGCAACCACCGATAGAGGCGTGTTGCGGGTGACAAAAGACTCATCCGTTGCGGGGAAATAGGGAACGAGACGCCCACCGCTCAGTTCGCCATCCCCATCGGAATCCACGCCCATGGGCGCAAATTGGCCAAACCATAGACCCCCGGTCTGTGAGGTGTCATAGGCGACCGCAAACCGGTGGGGCCTTCCGCGACTATCCAAGGTTTGCTGAGTCCGATCGACCAAATGGATCGCGTCGTCTTCGACCCTCGCTTGCAGAATCGTTTCACCATCACGGCGGACCGAGAGAGAATCGAGTAGCTCGACCAATGTCTTGCCGGTGATGGTTCCCGGTTTGACGTTCAGCCGCGTGCCATCTCGCAAATCGATCTTGATGGGCGTGGATACTGGATTGGTTGCAACGGCTGACAGGGAAGATCGATACGTCGGTACGTTGACCATCGCGGCGGTTGCCGTGTTTAACGTGCCGACCTCGACGAGATTGCTCAGCAATGTGCCGCCCAAATCAATCTCAATGGCGCTGTCCGATAAATGGCGTCCCATCCACGCGTCCTGGCCAGCGTCGAAACGCCAACTCGCAAAAACCTGTGTGAAAAACGGATCTATCGACGATGTAAACCAGTCGTCGCCGGCCACTGGCGTGAGGTCTTTGATTCCAAATCGACCGTCGGCAAAGACTATTTTCGCCGTCGTGTTCCCAGCATCGACCTGTACTAGATGCGGCAGTGCGGTTTCAATCGTATAGTCGCGAGCATTGCCGGGTAAAGTAAACGTTGCGGTCCGCCAATGTTGACCGGGCGTTCAAGGAAACGCTGACGTCCTGAACCGGCGCACCGGCACGATGGATGCGAACGGTGTTGATACCTTTGAGCACGGTGTTTTCCTCTGACTCCGACAAGAATTCCGTCAGGAGTGTCGTCAAAGAAAGCACGGCGAGATCAGTCGTTGCAAGCGTTTCAATCACGCCGGGGATGACCATCACCGATTGGTCTGCAGCAGCGCGTCCGGGCTGCAAAAATTTTTGTACCAGCGTCGAACCACTTGCTCCATTGACCGCTTGTAGCGAAAACGTTTTGCCCGCGATCGCATCGGTCTTGTCACGAACGACGATCGCGTCTTCCTCAAAGCTGGCCGTCGATTTGATCTCCCCCTCATCCTTGACCGACAATGCGTCCAAAATGTCTGTGAGTTTCAGCGAATTGATCGAGCCCAACTGGATCTGTTTCTCAGTGCCGTCGGCGAGCGTCAACAGCATCGGTTGGGATGGTTGATCGAGTCCTTTGGTCTCTTTGAGATAGAATGTTGAAAGAGAAGCGGAGAGATCGGATAGCCCAACGTTCGATGCAAATGACACGCTCGTCGGCACGCCAAAGCTCGCCGTGCCGGATTCGAACATTCGATCCCAGAACGGCAGGGTTGTATCCACGGTGGTTGTTGCGATCGCAGCGCCTGTGAATCCCAAGTCGTTCAAGAGAGCTTTCGATAGTTTCGTAACTCCGATTGGCAGTTCATCCGACGCGGAGAACTCGTGAATCATCGTTTCACCAGACGCCGCGTAGATCAGCGTATCGATATGCGAAAGCGAGGAGCCTCCGGCATAGTCTGTCGGAGCAAAAAGCTTGACTCGGTCACCGGGAGATTTGGGGTTCGCCGCTCGGGCGTTTGGACCGGTGAAGAAGAGTCTGTCGCTAATGAATGCCGCGGCGAGTGTCGCATTGGGAACACCTTGCGGGAACGATTGCGAAATGATCGGCGAGTAGGCCGTTGTCCCTGTTCCAGGTGACGTCGTTGCCAACGCAAAAAACGATGTGTAGACCGAAGGTTTCGCTTCCAGTTGTGAACCATTCTCTAGATAGCGATCTGACAACCCCAGCCCGTGCAGGATTTCATGGGTGGCGATCTTGAACAGGGATTGCTTGCCGCGATCCGAACGCGTCGATACTTCGTAATCCCACGCTTCGTTGACGTCGAATTCCGCGTCGACAACTGGGCCGTTCCAAACGTTTCCCCCAACCGTGACGGGGCCGCCATTGAGATGATTTGCCAACGCGATTGGGTAGGTGAAATTGGGATCGCCACCGAAACCGCGGTCGCCAACGACCCACTCGGTCGGATTCGCCGAAGCCAAAGTGCTGCCAGCGTAGGCTCGGAATTTGACATCAATCGCAAAGCTACGGTAATTTCCTGAGATCGCTAACAACGACTCTAAATGATCTGCCGCTGCATCAATTGCAAACCTGCGTGCTTCGCCGATGGTGGTTGCCCAGGGCACGTCGGAATCATTCAGAGGCGTCGTGTCATTGACGCCGACGCCGGTCGCGTCGCTGTAGTTGATCTTGATGTCCACACGATCTTGCCCCGAGGTGTGGTCGACGACGATGAAGCGGCTGGCAAAATCATCATACGGAGCACCCACAACGACGGTCGGTTCGTAGCGGAGCGTCATCCGCAGCGAACCATTCGCCGCCCGAACCGTGCCCCGTTCCAACCATTCACCGATCGTGACGGTTTCATCGATCTTTCCCATCGCAGCAACAGCGGGCATTCCATCATTGAGCGTCACGCTGAGCGTTTGGGAAGTGGACGCCAAATGCGATAACCCCAAGCGGTTCAGGACATTTAGCATGGGGGTCGAGATTCGTGCGTTTTGATTGTCCACAACCGCGTCGGTGCGTCCTGGCGCGGCGACCGCGTTTTCGGTCGGAACGACAATTTGAGATCCCAGCAGGTTTGACTTGGCACCGAGTCGCTCCTTCAGACCAATTTGCACTTCAAAATCGAATGCGATGTCGCGTGAGATCACCAACCGGTTGTCGGTGCCGTTGGCACCCGAATTCATCTGGATCGACGCAATCGGCGAATCTTCCGCGCCGGCCAAGATATCAATATCGGCGCGGCGAACGATGTCATCGGGATTCCACACAAAACCCAAATCCAAGGTCAACGTTTGGGCGTCCTGGTCGAACGTCACAAAATCGCCGACCTGGCCGCTGCGGGGGATCAAATCCGCAAGCTCCTGAATCGAATGGAACGCCGGCAAGCCTTCCTCGGTGCGTAAGAACTGCATCACCGCGCCGCTGTACGCGTCGGCAAACCCCGCGACGTCGCCCACCGACACGTCATCGCCCAGCGGCAGCGGGTAGTTCAACAGCTCGCCCTGTTCCCAACCCAAGAACATCGTCCCCAGTTCGTCCAACGTCGACAGGACCGACGTCGCATTGATCGATGCAAACCCCGTGATCGCGCCGGCGTCGTAGTCGGCGCCTCGGGGCACTTGAAGTTCAAACTCGGGAAAGCGACCGTCGAACGGGTTGTCGTCATGGGCGGTCAGCACCGGCAAAAATCCGCCCATGTCCAAACCGTCCAATTGGAAATCAAAGGGCAGCCGAATGTCCAACCCACGTCCGGTCGGCTGCAGACGAAGCGACGCCAGTTCCTCGAACAGCGAAAGCTCACGCAGGTCTTCCAAAGAAAGTCGCCCGCCGAATAGATCACCGGTCTCCACCACGAACCCAAAGTCGGCGTCGATCGATCCGCCAGAAATCCCGCCAGCAAGAAAACCGACGTTAGTCGCGAAGTTGATCGGGATCTCTTGATCGACCAGCGAAAAACGAAAATCGGGGATCGCCACGGAAACGCCATCCGCAGCATCACGAATCACTTCAAATGACACGTCGTCGAGCGAAACGTCAAACGGAAGCTGCGTGGCCAACTCGTCTGCATTGAGCCCCTGCAGCAAGCTGCCGACCTGCGTCGTGATCGGCTCCAACATCGACGTGATCGTGCTATTGAATTGTTGTTCCAGATCGAAGTTCAGCTTCACACCGTGTTGGCCGGACGTCAATCCCGCGACGGGATCGAGGAAATCAAAGTGGCTGATCAACTGGATCGCGGTGGCGGTCGGGTTGCTGTCCAGAAACGTCGTCAGCGGCTGGGCGACATCGGTTTCGAACCGATCGGCAAGTGAGAAAAGTGACTGCACCGTGGCGGTATCAATCAGCGTGCTGCCAGCGATGCTCTCGGGCACCAGCGACCCCAAGTAGGGAATTTCGGCGGCCAATGCGGGCGCGGAATTGATCGCTGCGACGACGCGTGAAATCTCGTCGACGGCCTCGCGCAGTCCCGTCGCGAACGAGTCGATCGCGTCGCTACCGATCTGTTCGGCGGCTTCGATGGTTTCAACGGCTGCGCCCAAGGGAGCTTCTCCCTCGGCCGAGACCTGGGCAAACAGAGGTCTCCCACCCATCCGATCAACGTCGGTCAGATCAACATCGAGGTCTCCCGCTAAAAGCAGTCGCTGTTCCAGCGTTTCGGTCAACATCCGGCGACGCTTCAAAGCATCACGAACGCGTTTATGAACAAGGGTCTGAGCTGACTTGGAACGGGACATGATTGACTGCGGCAGATGAGGAAGCGGGGATTCGCTACCCGTCTATCGCGGTCGATTGGACAACATCGCAGCTTATTCGGCTCGAATACTCAAGATGTGGGACAGTTCGATGCGTTTTGGTGGTGAAGTCTCGCCAGCCACGCTAAGTTGAGAGATGCCAATCTCGCAGAAACGATCCAATACGCGTTGGATCGTTTTGTTATCCCCACGCGGTTCAATGATGCAACAGCCTTCGCTCACCACCGATGATGCGACGTCTCCGACGCTGTTGATCGCTGTGCGCCGAGGCGACACCGAAGCCTGGCATCGACTCGTTCGCATCTATGGGCCGTTGCTGGTGAGTTGGTGCCGGCGTTGCGGGCTGCAAGAATCCGACGCCTTTGACGTCAGCCAAGACGTGCTGGTCGGGATCAATCAAACGATCAGCCGCTTCGAACATCGCTGTGGTGAAGACTCAGCCGCAGGTTCCTTTCGCGGCTGGATGTGGTTGATCACACGCAACAAAATCGCCGACCATCATCGGTGCCAGTCCGGCAAAGCGAAGGCCGGCGGCGGGACCGGTGCGTTGCAACAGATGATGGCTCTGCCCGACAACTCGCCGGAAACCAGCGAAGACGTCACCGACCTGCACCTGCGGGCGCTGCAGGAACTGAAACTCTCCTTTGCCGAAACAACCTGGACCGCGTTCTGGCGTGTCGCCGTCGACGGAGACGCCGCCAAAGACGTCGCCGAAGTCCTGGGCATCTCGGTGTGGGCGGTCTATAAAGCAAAAAGTAGGATCCTGACGAAGTTACAGGAACAATTTGGTGAGGAGTTTACTTGATCCAAGTTCGCTGATGTCCAAACCTCACCGATAAGCTCAGCAACATGCCCGATCGACTTTGCCCAACCGAACCACAACTCCGCGAATTTGCGGCGGGAAGACTGCGTGGTGGCGAGCTTGATCGACTGATCCAACACATCGACGACTGTCCCGGATGTCAGTCGCGGATGGAAGAACTTGACCAGAAACCGCATCAGCCGCTGTCCATCGAGTCGAATCTTCAGCGGCTGCGAAATCACGCCCCCCACGATTCCACCGAGACGATCGCCCGATTGCTTTCGCCACGCCGAGTCAGCAGTTCCAGTGCGCCCGCTCCTCGGTCCACCGCCCCCGAGCGAATTGGTCCCTACGTCATCGTGGGCGAGATCGCTCGCGGCGGGATGGGCACGGTCTATGAAGCCCGGCACATCAATTTGGGCCGCAGCGTCGCGATCAAGTTGCTCGGCGAAGGTCAGATCCTGTCGCGCCGCCAAGCCGACCAAGTCCTGCGGGAATGGAGAGCCCACGGGCGACTTTCTCACCCCAACATTGTGACCGCGACCGATGCGGGTCTGATCGACCGGCGGCCTTATTTGGTCACCGAGCTGGTCCCAGGCCAAGACCTCGCCAGCATCGTCAAAGCCACCGGCCCAATGCACACCGCCGACGCAGCGGCGATCGTTCATGACGTCGCCGAAGCGCTCACGTACGCCCATCGCGAAGGCGTCGCCCACCTGGACATCAAACCCTCCAATGTGATGCTCCGGTCCGACGGTCAAGTCAAACTGTTGGACCTGGGGACGGCCCGGGTCGCATCGCTCTCGGCACGATCGACCGACCCTGCATCCAACGACCCAGCCGAGGTGATCATCGAAGAGTTTGGCACACTGGGATATCTGGCACCCGAGCGGACCAACACGAAACCGGGACAGCTTGCGGGCGACGTCCAAGACCCTTACGCGGCAGACATCTATTCGCTTGGCTGCACGTTCTACTTTCTGCTGCACGGCGATGCACCGTTCGGAACCCTGAACCATGATATTGACGGACCGACCACCGTCCAACTGATGCGGGCACATCGCAAAGCCCCACCGCCCCCCCTCGAATTTCACCGAGACGATTCGGCAACCACCGATCAACGAGAGCGATTGGGTTCGTTGGCCTATCGCATGCTGTCCAAACAACCGGCCGACCGACCCACCGCCACAGAGGTCGCCGATCAACTGGCGGGTTTGGCCATCGATGCCAACCGTCAACGCATCATCGCCCGTGCCCAATCGCACTTTCCAATCGACCAGGAGGCACGGACCGGACAGACGGTTCAATTGACGGACTTGGTGCCGCGTTCCGTTCGCGCGCGTTTTCCCGGATGGGCCTACATCATGGCCGGGATGTTGGCGGTGTTGAGCCCGTTGATCCTCTGGGCGTTCTGGCCATCACAAGGTCCGGCCGACATCGACACAATGGCGGCTGCCCCTGCGATTCGCGAAACAGCCGCCTGGAACTGGTCACCCGATCGCAACGCCGGCTTCCTGAGCAATCCGGTTCACACCCTGCGTCAACAACAAACCAGCGACCCCACCGTGCAAGCAGTCGCACTGGTTTCAAAAACACCTCGCACCGAAGTGATTCAAATCGCTTGGTCGGCCAGTGGTCGCAAACTGGCGATCCTGTCGCAACATCACAACCTACGCATCTACCGCTGGGAAGACGAACGTCTGGAACTGACCGCATTGATCAATCAGTCCGAGGATCCGATCGAGACATTCACTTGGCATCCGCAGGAGGATCGCTTGGCGGTGGCGTCGGACAGCCTATTGCCCTCCTCGCCCCGTCGGATGACGGCGGTTTCCAACAACCCGAACAATGGCAACCTCTGCAAAGCAGCGCCGTAGTGGATCTTGTTAAAGATCCCTCCCAGGCAGGATCTTTAACAAGATCCACTACGGCCGTGACCATCGTCCGGCAACTGGAGTGGTTGTCGGATCCCGATGCTGATTTACTATTGATCGTCGATGACGACGGATTGTTGGGATACGACCTGCGAACGGGCCAGTCATCCCGGCTGCGCGATGACCGCCACGTGGTGAGGATCGGCCCGGCGCGGCATGACGGACGCGTCTTCGTCGTTAGCACCAACCGCATGAAGACCTATCAAATCGAGCGGACGGAGGATGTTTGGACCGCCCGCGAAGTTGCCGACGCACACCGTCGACCGACCACGATCATCGAGCACATTTCCTGGAGCTGGGATGATCGCTTAGTGGCTTGGTCGGACTCCGTGACTGCCGTTGTCTACGACGCCGAAACGCTGGACCGACTCGCCTACATCAATCTGCACCGAACGGCACCCAATCACAATGGTTTCGATTGGTTGCCCAGCCAACTCCAACTCAGCGAAGACGAACCCATTGACCCGGGGTCGGCGCTTACCGATTCGATTGATCAGTGAAGCGGCCCACCGAGTCCGCCTGCTCCAAATAGAACTGCCCGACAACTTAGAAAATCAGCGAATTGGTGAGTCCGTACTGGCCAACACGAAACTGGGCGACACGATGGTGCGTCCGGCCGTCGCGACGCACCCCGAGGGGCAACGGATCGCCGTTGCGATGCCGGGCGCGGTCGAAGTATGGGACGATGATTTCCAAATCATTTCCCGAGTGCCGGGCATCAATCGGGCCGCGAAAGTCATCCCGCTGGAAATGCAAGACCCGGTGGCGGTCTTGACCGTCGACGGCCAGGGCCATTTCATGAATCCGGGCGGTGAGCGGGTCGGGCATCCTATCCAGGTCTACCTTGCAAACAGCTTGGTGCCCAATGCGATGTCGCACCAATCGATTTGGGAGGCCCAAGGGCTGCTGATGCAAGCCAGCAAGCACATGCAGCGCTGGACGTGGGCACGCCCCCTGTCCAAATTTGGGCTCGATCACAAACCCGCCGATCGTTTTCTATTCGGTTACGGTCCACGTGATCCGAACCAGGTCGACGAACCCGGCCCGGCGGGATCCGAGCACAGGCCAAACATCAACTCGAAAGGATCCGTGCACGTCTTCGTTCCACCCCATCGTCAACTCGATTTTGATCAAGACAGCTACACATACTTCCATCCGGAAAATGAACGCGCAACCGACATCGCGTTGGATCCGCGAACCGGGCTTGTGGTACTAGGATTCGACGACGGTGAGTTGATGGTGTGCCCGGTCGGTCAAGAACCACAAACGATCCAGTTGGCGGATCCTGGCAAAGCGATGAAGTTGACGTTGTCGCATGATGCGGAAACGCTGTTTGTTGCCTGCAAGAAGAAAAATGAAGTTTGCGTGGAGGCCTATTCCCTGCCGGACATCCAACCGCGATGGTCGCAAACGATCCCCAGTGAGACCGGGCAATTCGGAATCATCCAACAGGATCAGAATAACCTGTTGCTGTCGCTGCAGGATCAGTGGATCACGCTGAACCCCATCACCGGCCAGATCAACGACAACCGCAAAGGGCCAGCCGACACGGGGCCGCCCGGTATGGGATTCGCCGGTGATACCGTTGTCCGCAGTTCACGCGATGGCTCGCTCTACAGTCGACTCCAAGACGAACGGATCGAGCCCATCGGTTGCTGGAACGACGATCTCTCGTTGCGTTGGATTAGCGTGCACACACTGCCTGCCGGGCAGGTCACCCTCGC
>JBDNIG010000150.1:0-13643 GCA_041688415.1 Rhodopirellula sp.
AGCTGCAGGAGGGCTGAAGTCGACGAGCGGACGGTCCCTATCTCGCCGCACAGGTTTCGTGCATGCGGGCGGCGGCTGACTCGATGCTGTGGTTCTGTACCAATCGATTCTGCGCGGCGGCTTGAAACTCCGCCAACCGCTCGGCACTGCGGCTCAGTGCGACAATTCTCGCCGCCAATTCACCGGCATCGTGGGGGGGGAAACACTCGCCGCCGCCGGTCGCTTCGATCAATTCAACAAACGCCCCGTGTGCGGGCTGCAGAACCGGCACACCCGCCGCCATGGCTTCGAGCACGAACAGCCCCTTGGGGTCCTCGTAAGGTGCCGGAACGCTCAGCAGATCAAAACTTCGCATCAGCGACACTTTCTCGTCCAACGAGGGGCTGCCGTGATACAAGAATCGCTCGCCTAGACTCGCCGTTTTCATTCTGAGGTGAAGCTCGTCCAGGTAGGATCGGTGGTGATCGCCCAGCCAACCGGCCGCGTGTAGCGTGATGTGAGCGTTGTCCGGATCACCGGCGAGTCGCTCGAAGGCGTCGACGAGCACGTGCAAGCCTTTCTCGGGTGCGATCCGGGCGAAATAACCAATGCGAAATTCACCATTGGTTTTGACATACGATGCTGGCGGGACGTCGGGATCTGGCGCTTCCTCACTTTCCTCGCGATCACGAAACGGTTTCAAATCGATCGAGAGCGGATGGATTTCGAACTTCGCTGGTGGAATATCGAGCAGCTCGCACATCTTGTCGCGGTAAAAGCGACTGTAGGTCACGAACGTGTCGACGTGTTCCGCTAGTTCACGACACAGTTCGATCGCTTCGCTGCGGACGTCGGCGGGAAGTTGATCGAGAAAAATATCGTCACCCTGCAGCACGACGACAATTTTCGTATCGGGCATCCGCTCGGCGATGGGTGGAATGACACCACCGATCAACAGATTGCTGAGGATGATCGCGTCGGGGCGGATGTCGGTTTCGAGCCAGTGAACCAAACGCTCGACCTCGCTGGCTTGCCGTCCATGCTCGCCCCTCAGCATCGACAGAGTCAGTTTGCCGAGCTTCGCCGGATCGGTGCCGACGGCTTTGCGGGTCGCCGCCCGAATGATCCCTGGTCGATCGAGCCACGAACGCAGTCCGCGGGGGACCCACCGGAGCATGGGGAACTGCTGGAGCAGGTAGACATGGATGCCGCCCAGGAAGATTTCATCCGACGCGATGCCGGGTTCGTCGGTGCGGATCGGCGTGTAGACGGGTTGCAGCAGTACATCATCACCGTTCGCCCGCATTGCTTTGGCGAGCGAGTTGTCGTGCATGCAACTGCCACAGTACATGCCTGCGGCGCCGGCGGTGAGGAATACGATTTTCAAAATCAGATCACTGTACAAAGTAGTGTCGACGTCGATACTAGCTGTCCTACGTTTTCCAGCCATTGAATCGACTCATCCCACGACGCCATCATGCACCCTTGGATCGCCGACCGCACTAAAACGTTCGATAGCAGCGGAATTCGCCGCGTGTTTGATCTCGCCGCAAAACTCAAGGATCCGATCAACCTATCGATCGGGCAGCCTGATTTTGACGTGCCCGATGAGATCAAGGAAGCGGCGATCGACGCGATCCGTACCGGGCGAAACGCCTACTCGCCGACCCAGGGCATCGCGCCGCTGCGGGAAGCCATCCTAGCAGAAGTCCGCGACAAGTATCCGGATCAAGACCGCGACGTGTTCATTAGCAGCGGCACCAGTGGCGGGTTGGTCCTGTCGATGCTCTCGATGGTCAATCCGGGCGACGAGGTGATCTTTTTGGATCCCTACTTTGTCATGTACCCCGCCCTCGTGCGGTTGGCTGGCGGTGTGCCCGTGATGGTTGATTCGTATCCCGATTTCCGGCTCGATCCCGACAAGATCGCCGCCGCGATCACCCCCAAAACCAAAATGATCTTGGTCAACAGCCCCGCCAACCCGACTGGAGTGACGGCTAGCGAAGCGGACCTGCGCGCGGTTGCCGAGATTGCCGCCCAGCACAACATCGCGTTGATTTCGGACGAAATTTACAGCCGATTCTTTTATGACGGCGAGTTTTACTCACCCGCCGCGGACAACCCTGACACGATCGTGATCGATGGATTCAGCAAATCACACGCGATGACGGGATGGCGTGTGGGCTACGTCCACGGCCCGCCCGAAGTGATCGCGACGATGCTCAAAATCCAGCAGTTCTCGTTTGTTTGTGCCCCGCAGCCGGCACAATGGGGTGCGTTGCGGGCGAGGGAGGTTTCGATGCAGGCGAACGTGGACGAATATCGCCGCAAACGCGATTTCCTCGTCGGTGAACTGTCCCCGCACTACGAACTGACCTCGCCGGGTGGTGCCTTCTACCTATTTCCCAAAGCACCGGGCACGGCGGGCGGGGCCGCGTTTGTCGAGCACGCCATTTCGCAAGGTTTGCTGATCATTCCCGGAAATATCTTCAGTAATCGTGACAGTCACTTCCGGATCAGCTTCGCGGCCAGCGACGAGACGCTCCGCCGGGGCGCGGAAATGTTGATCCAACTCGCCCAGGAATCTGCCCGCTAACGCGGAGCCGACCGCAACGGCGGACCGCCCGGCTGTGTTACTGCTTCAGCGAGCGCAAGTAGTCGGGTGCGGGACCCAGGTAACACAGGCAGTAACTGCACACGGTCGACGCCTCGGGCACGTTGCGTGAACAGAGCGGGCAACTCCGCAGCGCCGGCATTTCTTCACTGGGGGCGGGGGCGGGGGCGTCGGGTGGTGGACAGTCCCCGAGGATACGCATTACCCCCGTGTCGGATAAATAGTCGCGATTGGTCGACGCCGGTGACGAGCCAAACGATGTGCTGCGGTCTTCAGAATGGTGCATTTCTTCCGATTCTCCCTGTGAGGAACGTAAGTTCTTGGATGCGAAGCACCCGTCGATAAGCTTTCAAGTGAGTGAGCCGAGACGCGTAAGCGGCCGGGTGCCGTGCGTTACTCGGTGCCTGACGGCATTCGATCCACCCTGGCTGGTCGAAATTCGATTCAATCGACAGACCGCTAACGGCTGATTTCGTCGAGAAACTCATCGGCAGGTGCTTATCTGACAAACCCCGCGCCCGTTCCAAAGTATCGCAGGGCTGAATAAGTCCAATTGCCACCTGCCGATCCAATTGGCATCGGATCTGCTAGAACCAGTTCATTATGAATGAATCCAACGCACGCTCGGACGACGACAGCACCCCCGCCGATCTTGAACGATTCCAGGCCAGTGTTGAGTTACCGGTTTCCATCGAAGAGGCGTTCGCCTATCACGAGCGTCCAGGGTGCTTGAATCGATTGATCCCTCCCTGGGAATCGGTGGAAGTGGAGCGCACCGACGACAGCCTCGCGGTGGGCAGCCGCGTGGTGGTGAAAATGAGCTTGGCAGGCGTATCGCTGCGATGGCACGCCCGGCATACCCAGTACCGACCGCCGGAACTGTTCGCAGACGAGCAGGAATCGGGCCCCTTCGCGTTTTGGCGACATCAACATCAATTTGCCGCGACGGGTTCAAACTCGTCGCGATTGACCGACGATATCGAATACCAAGTGCCGCTTGGGCAACTTGGGAGCCTATTCGGTGGCTCGCGCGTCCGAGAGAAACTCGACGCCATGTTCGCGTATCGGCACCGGGTGACCCGTGATGATCTAACACTGGCGGCTCGCTACCGCGGGGATCCACTGACCATTGCGGTCTCTGGGGCGACCGGATTGGTGGGCGGTTCGCTCTGCAATCTGTTGGGGCTGCTCGGGCACCGCGTATTGAAAATCACGCGTGGTGAAACGGGCAGCGAGAATGAAATCGCGGCTTGGTCGAGCGACGAGGAGTTTGCACGATTCAACGATGTCGATGTCGTCGTCCATTTAGCGGGCAAGCCGATCGCGGGGTCGCGTTGGACCGATGAGATCAAGCAGCAGATCCGCGACAGCCGAGTGGAGAAGACCCGCAGCCTCTCTCAGCGGTTGGCGAAATTGTCGCGTCCGCCGCAAACGCTGATCTGCGCTTCAGCCACCGGCATCTACGGCGATCGAGGCGACGAGATGCTGAATGAGACCTCCGCACCGGGTGACGATTTCTTGGCGAACGTCGGCCAAGAGTGGGAAGGGGCCTGCCAGGCCGCCGCCGAGGCGGGCATCCGCGTCGTCAACACGCGTTTCGGCATGATCATTTCGCCCCGCGGCGGAGCGCTGCAGAAAATGCTCGGCCCCGCCAAACTGTGCGGTGGCGCGCTCGGCAACGGCCGGCAGTACTGGAGTTGGATCGCGTTGGATGACGTGCTCGGCGGGATCGTCCATGCGATGGCGACGCCGCAGCTCACCGGCCCCGTCAACTTCGTATCGCCGACACCGATGAGCAACCGCGAATTCGCCAAAACGCTCGGCCAAGTCCTCGGCCGGCCGGCTCTGTTCCCCGCCCCAGCGGTGGCATTGCGGTTGGCCGTCGGCGAGATGGCGGACGCACTGCTGTTGGCGAGCAGCCGCGTGATTCCCGATAAATTGGCCGCCAGCGGTTATGGATTTCGCTTTGCGTCGCTGCGAGATGTGCTGCGTTACTCACTCGGGAAGGAACGGCTCAACTAAGCTTCTTTCAACAATGTAGCCAGACGACTCCGTTCGTCTGAGCTGATACGCGCCGGTTTCTCGCGACGGGCGGAGCCGTCGGTCGACAATTTTAGCCAGACGACTCCGTTCGTCTGAGCTGATACACGCTGGATTTCTCACGACGGGCGGAGCCGTCGGTCGACAATTGTAGCCAGACGACTCCGCTCGTCTGAGCTGAGTACACGCTGGTTTCTCACGACGAGCGGAGCCGTCGGTCGACAATTTCTGGCGATGCCGATCGAGGATTATTTGGGGCTGCTTGATTGGACGGCCAGACAGAACGTCCCGGGTAAGGGAGGTGGCAACCTTGCGGGCGTCAAACCGATACCGGTTCGGCTCGGCCGCGACACTGCGACTTGGTGTGAGTTAGCGAGCGACTTTGGGAGATTGTTCTGCAGCGTTGCTGGTCGTCCGGAGTGTGTCGGCTCAATGCGGTGTCATCGGACGCACCTTCTCGCTACCACTTGGGGTTGAAGTCGCGGATGGGAAGCGGTGTGCACGCCCGCCGTCCAAACCGTCGATTTCCATGCATTGATGGGTTCTACCAGCACCTTCGGAAAGCGTTCTGGAAAGAAGAATCCGCTGACGACCCTACGGGGCCGGCCGTGTGTACCTTGGGAAATACTGTTCCCCCTGGTCGTCCGTCCTGGTCGTTGTCCCCGCCAGGGTCGATTCCGTCAACGAGTGAAGTCGTTTCATCCCCTTCACACCATTTTTAATATTGAGGTCTTTTATCGGTTGGAGTTTCATAGTAAATTTTCATGTCTTGCAAGCAGAGAAAACGTGTTGGCTCAGTGTGGGTGTGTTTTCTGCGATTGACACCTCGTTTGCGATTGGTCTTAGCGACTGAGGCTTTCAACCACACCATGATCGCAAACACAATCGTTGAATCGTGCGATTCCGGCACAATCATTGCATGACAACGTTTTAACGAAAGAGAGAAAATCATAATGTCACTTTTAACTGGAAAAGCGTTGGTGGTTCCTTGGGACTTCTCGGAGATGTCCAAGGCCAGTCTGGAAAGAGCAGTCGACTTGGCGGACGATCCGAGAGTCATTCATGTCGTGCATGTTGGAACACTTCCACCGGCGGGCGAGCCTGGCATGATCTGGGGGACAGTGAGCGAGGATTCAATCCGAAAGCACTGCAGCGAATCGTTTGCCAAGTACTGCGAAGACAAACCAGATCACGATCAACTGAAATTCATCACACTGTTCGGCGATCCGGGAAGCCGGATTACTGAGTATGCCAAGGATGAGGAAGCTGAGTTGATCATGATGTCGTCGCACGGTCATACCGGCTTGGCACATCTGTTCATCGGCAGTGTCGCTGAGCGGGTGGTCCGTTTGGCTCATTGTCCCGTTCTGGTCTTGAGAAGCTGAACCGGCACTGACGAGGATGAGTCGACATCGAGATTTCGTTTTGTCTGGGATCGCCGCGGCGTCGATTCTAGGGTGATTAGAATCAAAGTCGAATAATGAGGAAAATTAGAGGGACTGAAATTAGCAGAGGAGCAGGGACAGAGCTTGATCTCGACTAATCTGACTTCTCCCAATGAGAGGTATAGTTTCATTGACGTGAAATTGCCGATTCCTCCGTCGTCAGAGATGTGAGATGGTTCGGTTGGCGCGGTGTGAGGTGTTTGATCCCGATGAGGTCGTGATCGGGCACCTCTTGAATCGGACTTGTCGTCGTTGCTTCTTGTTCGGAGACGATAAGGTTTCGGGTAGAAACGTCGATCACCGGAAAATCCGGATCGAAGAGTATTTGCTGGCAATTCGCCGCCTGTTTCGGGATCGACCTGCTCGCAGTCTCGATTTTATCGAACCATTTTCATCTCAGCTTAAGGTCGCGGCCCGACGTGGTCGCGACTTGGGGCGATGAAGAGGTGGCCAGACGCTGGCTCATGCTGGGCCGTCAAAAATATTGAAGCCTCACTGAATTGTGCGATACGCAATCTTGGTGAACGCGGGAAATACGGAAAAATGAGAATTGAAAAATGCAAAATACGATGCGATTCGGCGGCAATTTTGCATTTTTCAGTTTTCAATTTAACTTTTTCATTTCCCAGACCTCTGGCTCAACTTCGTAGCAGAACGGCATATGCCGAACTTGCTCGGGTTCGTCGGGTTCGTAGTCATAGTCAAACGTGATCAACTTCGTAGCAGAACGGCATATGCCGAACTTGCCCAGTTGCCCACCAAGCCGTGATATTTGCCAGGCTAGGCCCATGCTGTGTCTACCGCGCCGCAAAGCGGATGGCTCGCCGACGGAGCCCGAGATCAAGTCGATTTCGGGGTGTCCGATCAAGCGAACGGAGATTCGTAAACGACTGAGCAGTTTCAGTTGGTAGATGCGGTTGCTGTGCCAGCGAGTGGCGATGCGTGCTAACCGTGACGACGAGGAGGCCGGGCCACTCGGTTCCTCGCTGCTGACGTGTGCGGCGTACGTGAAGCCTGACCCCAATCCGGGCGGCGATGGCGGACACGCTGGAGCAGAGCGATCACACTACGGTCCAGGGGGGATCGAAGGGCTGGTTGATGCACCTGATGAGTTCGCTAGTGAGTCGGGTGCGTAGTGCGAATAACGATGCGAAGGCACCGGAGAATGATGGTCAAGCGGCAATTCGACCTTTTTCGAGTCATCGATTATAATCGCGATTTCAACTCTTTCGACTTGGTCCGCATTCCCGGCTGCTTCTTGCCGTTCCGAATGAAATCCATCGTAGTGACTGAAGAACCGAATGAAAAACCGAACCATTGCACTGCGTCTGCTCCTTGTTGTTGGTTTCCGCATCTACGCCCTAACTCGTTACGCGTTGAACATTCCCGCGGACAAACGCGGTAACGATGCAATCGACTACGTGATCCTGCACGGAAGCGTCCAGCATGAGCATCCGGTTTCGCCCGCGCGGCCAACTGACGTGACGGGGGTGTACATCCACGAGGGATACGCAAACAAAACGATGATCGACCTACTTCACTACCTCCCGAATCTTCGCCACATTACCATTGGACCCGACTTTAGCGGCGTTTATGCTGGAACGCCTGCTAGCCAAATGCCGAAACCATCCGAGGCGGCAGCGTCCGATGTTACGAAGATGCGAGCGGCGTTCCCCGATCTCAACGTGCGAGCTGCACACTTTGCCCCCCAATCCGGCAGATAGCCAAGTGATGAACGGCATCAAGTCTGCTTCGTCGCAAATTTTCCTGTGCCGCACTCTTTAATAGGTTGGAATCCCCAGAGGACCGAACGATTGGCTAGCCCACGACCAACATCGTTTTTCAGTAGGGTTTCGGATCTAGTTGAGATCGATTCGCGATCACTCGTTGCTTTTCGAATCGGGCTCGGAATTGTTCTGCTCGTTGACCTGATCATTCGCGTCACTTCCCTTGCGGCGCACTACACCGATGCGGGTGTGATGCCATCGGCATTGGTTGCTGAAAGCTACGAAGGCACGTGGCGGTGGTCGCTACACTTTTTCAGCGGAACCGTAGCATTTCAAGGGTTTCTGTTTGCGGTGTCCGGTGTCGCCGCATTTTGCCTGGCGATCGGTTTTCACGCGCGAATTTCGACAATGATTTGTTGGGCGTTGTGGGCGTCGGTGCAGACTCGTACGCCACTATTGCAAAACGGCGCCGATGACATACTGAGAATGTTACTGTTCTGGGCAATATTTCTCCCCCTCCCGTCGCGATCCTTCCCACGGCGGCAAATCACGTCTGCCCGCGGCGGTACGAGCACCATCGCATCCGCCGCAATTTTGTTGCAGGTCAGCTTGATGTACTTCTTCGCTGGCTCGTGGAAGCTGACTGGTGACTGGATCAACGGGAACGAACTGCATCAAATTCTATGCGATGGTAACTTTGCGCGGCCACTCGCCTATACGCTGCAAGCGTTCCCAGCGCTGACGTCCATCGCGGGAACGGCGGTCGTTTTGGCCGAACATGTATTGCCATTTTTGCTGTGGATTTCGCCGCGATACTGGCGGGCGCGCTGCTCGGTGGTCGCGGCACTCGCACTGATGCATTTGGGGGTTGAATTCACGCTCACGGTCGGTCTGTTTTCGTTCGTATGTTGGACGGCACTGCTACTGTTTCTCCCCACCGGCTTTTGGGACTACCTCGAACGGTTGACGAAGCATTCGATTTCTAAATCACCTGCTACCGAACCGGCAAGTATAAAAAATGGTGCACGAGAAAGCTCATCGCGATATGGTTGGGTGAAGCGAACCGTGACAGGTTCATTCGTTTTGCTTTCACTGCTCTACGTGATCGCCTGGAATCTTGCCGAGCGAGGAGGAATCAAGCACGATCGCATTCCGATGGTGGCGAACCGAGTCGGCGAGGTTTTTTCTCTCCAGCAGAGTTGGCGTCTGTTCGACTACGCGTCCAATCGAGACGGTTGGTTCATCGTATTGGCCCGCCTGCCCAATTTCCAATATGCGGATTTGCTGCGTGGGGGAGTCAAAGCCGACGATGAAACTTTTTCACGACCGGCGTATCCCTATCGACGGTTCCCCGATCATCGATGGCGAAAACTGTACAGCCACCTGGTGGACGATCACAGTCAAGCGTACCGCGAGGCGCTCTGTCGATACCTTGCGAGGCAGTGGGCGTGCGACCACGGCGAGCACAACGCGGCGCAGGCGATTGAGTTGCAATACATGCAAGAATTGAACGTTCCTTCGGCCCCGGATGCGTACATGCAAAGATTCTTGTGCATTTTTGAACTTGATATGGAATCACAACAGTGATCCGGGGTTGGACACTCGGCGTGTTCGTGTTGGAGCCGACGGGGGTACGAACGTGCGCCGCAAGGATGGCAATCTCTTTCCTCCTCATCGCGACCGCCTCATTCGAGGTACTGGGGCAACTGGGCTCGCAGTTCATTTCGTTGGGTTGCCGTTTCCGGTGCGTTGCCGTAGAGATCGATGGCGTGTCGACGGACTGCAGCGGCTTCGCATGGCTCAAGCCGGTCGGCAATTTTGCTCCAGCGGTTGGCGAGGCTGGCGCGAGCCGTCGAGTCAGTCTGGCCGGAGGCCACTTCGAGCTGTTCGGACTCGATCAATTTCCATTCCGCTTTTGCCGCGGCGGCGACTGGTAGGTTGCTGGTTTGTCCGAGCCAGGCGATGCCTTGATCCCAACGGCGTTGTTGCAGACAGTAGATGCTCGCCATCAGACCGGAAGGATGCTCGGCGGACGCCAGGCGTTCCCATTCGTTCGGAGTGGGCAGCGTGTTGATTGCCGCGAACAGATTGCGCATTTCGGAGATGGCGTCTTGATCGCTGCAGATTTTAGCGAGTTGCTCGACGTCAATGCGAAATGCCGCGAGAAAGTCGCTGCGGTCGTGCGGCGAAAGTTGGTCACTGATCACGATCCGGTCCAACAGAACATTGCCTTGGCGGAGCATTTGATTGAGATCGCTCGTTCGTGCCACTCGTTTTCGCGCAGCTCGCCAGGATAGAAATAGTTTCTTAATTTCGTCAGCATTGAGATTCAACGTATTTCCAAGCGTACTGTCGGATGCGTTAACGAAGCGGGCCGAGATCGAAGCATCCGTTTTACGAAGTTGGGCAACGATTTTCGAAAATGGATAGATCAACCACGACGCTTGGCGTATCAAGCGCGTGGCAGCCGCGTTCTCTGCCGAGCCCGTGCCGGCGAGTTCGGCGATCAGGTCCCACGCATCAATCAACTCCGCAGCGGTGGAGTCCGTAAACCGGCGTGATGCTGATTCCGTTTCCGACCATAGTGTGGTAATGGCTGCCGTGATCACGGCCTCGTCTAACGGTTCCCGGTTTCGGACGCGTAGCGTACTGGGAATGTCTAACTGGTTTGGCGCAGTCATCCCAGCGTTACCCGCGGCATTTAGAACGTCTTCAAAACCTGGCGTCGTTGCCGGCGGATTGCCAGCGGGTGCCATGGGGGTAGATCGCTCGGTATTTCCGACGTCCGGCATCGGAACATCCGGTACCTCGACATCCGGTACCTCGACATCCGGTACCTCGACATCCGGTACCTCGACATCCGGTACCTCGACATCCGGTACCTCGACATCCGGTACCTCGACATCCGGTACCTCGACATTCGGTACCTCGACATCCGGTACCTCGGCGTTTGGTACCTTGGCGACCTTTCCAAGTGCCGCCATCAGCTCTTCGGTCGTCAGTTCATGACGCGTGATTTCGGGGACGATCGACGAAGGGGCAATTTCTAGATCTGGATCGCGCAGCTCCGGCAGGCTCGGGTGAAGCAGCGTCGGCTCGGTAGCAGCAGTCACCCGTGGACTCACATCGGTCTCCCGCGCAGGTGCGGGGGCTTCGACAGGTCTCGACACCGGAGGAAGGGGGCGCAAAGGTGGTGTGACGGGAGCGACCGGCACGGGCGTTTGGTCGACCGAGCGTTCTGCCTTGCGATTGCTAACGAGGTGCTCGCGAGGCTCGATGGGTTTCTGACGCGGCGCCACAATTTGATAGGTCACGATTCCCAACATGAACAACACTGCGAGTCCAATCAGCGTCGGGGCTACGCCTGGTCGGTGAAACCAGCTTGGCCAGCTCGATCGGTAGGATCGAGACTGGAGTTCGGCCAGTACCTCGATGGCTTCGGCTCGCTCGTTGGAGCTCGCAGATGCTTGGCGCCGTTGACGTCGCCTCTTTTTCTTCGGTGCCAGTCGACGTGGATTCTTTGCCCATTGATTGGGTTGAGCAACGGGGGCGATGGCTTGCGGCGGAATGGGGTGACCGAACAGGCGAACGGAGTTGCCTTGATCTTTCGGGGCGATCGGCTGGAGGGAGGGCGGTGTTCCGTCAATGCGCGAAGCGGTCTGCAGCGCCATCGGCAACATCCGCCCCACACGAACTTGCTGGAAATAGCTGCCTCGGTAGCGTGGATCGATCAACCGGTAGGTCGACAGCACAATCTTGGTGAGTAGGGCTTCTTGCGATTCGGACGGATCGACGAGTTGGCTTGACGCGATCGCGTCGGCGCTGCGGTGCGCGGCACTGCGGATAATTGGTAATCGCCATTCCAGATTACGGACCCCGACCGTGGCAAAATCGTCTTCGTTCGCCCCATGACTGTCGATGCCATCTGGGCGAGCGGCGCCGCCGAGCGAATTGTCCTCGGGCGAATCGCCGCCCAACTCCAACTCGAGATCGCGGACCATATCGTCCACTGCGACTTCGTCTTCCTTCGCTTGCTCGTCCACGTCGGCACCAGGACGATCACCCTGACTGCCGCCATATTGGTTGTCTGGTATCGCGTGATGGAACGGCGGAACGCGATTGAGCGGATCCATCGGCGACGAAGTGTTAGTGGAAACGGGGTCAGAAAACATGGTCAATCCATTGCGTCCATTGTACGCTCCCCATCGGAGTGGGTTCACAATTTTTCAGTCTGTTTGTTGGCCGATTTCCTCCGCCCTGAGGGCGCGCCAGCGTATGGACATCATGGTGGCTCGATAGCTGATTTCCAATTCGGATACTAGTTCGGACGGACCCAAACGCGCCCGCGGCAAGATTTCGCACCACAGCACGATCACAGTGGTGGACGGCTGGAAATCAAATCGATCTGGTAGAACCGGAAGAATTGGATCAAGTGGCCCAATCGTCAAAGTCGATACTTCGGGGGCAGGACGGTCTGGCGACGGATCGTCGGGCCTTGTTACACACACCTGCGTTGACTCGTTTTTAGCCGAAAGATTGAACTGCCGTGAATCCGCCTTGCACTCGACTGAAGAAACACAGCTTTGTTCGTGAATTGGAAATGGACCGTGTGTCTGGACTTGGAAAAGCGAAATCGGTCTCGGTTCCGTTGGCTCAAATCACTCGATTGTTGATTGATGCCAGCGATTCCAATCGCACCTGGCTCCGAGATTTCGCAGACGACTGCGTAAAAATCGACACGGATTTATACGAAGTCTTGTTGGCTTATCAATCGCTGCGTGCCGCGTCCCGCTAGCGGGTGAGCGGCGGAATGTCCGGCCGCACCTGTCCTCAGTATGCACAGCTCTTTCACCAGCCCTCTCACAGGAAATATGTCATGCGTTCGATCGCAGTAATCAACCAAAAAGGCGGCGTTGGGAAAACGACCAGCAGCGTGAATCTGGCGGCCGCTCTGGCCCGCGCCGGTCGCCGCGTGTGCGTGATGGATCTGGACCCGCAAGCTCACGCGTCCTTGCACCTCGGCATCACCGCCGTTGACGGCGAGGCGACGATGTACGAAGTCCTATGTGGTGACGCGACACTGACCGATGCCCGCCAGCAAGTCGATGAGAACTTGTTCGTCGTGCCCTCCAACCTCGATCTCGCCGCGGCAGAAATGGAACTGGCATGCGAAGTCGGTCGAGAGATGATCTTGAGCGATAAACTCGCTGACGACGAAGAGGACTTTGACTACCTGATTCTCGATTGCCCGCCGAGCCTCGGAGTGCTGACAATCAATGCCTTGGTAGCCGTTTTAGAAGTATTCTTGCCGTTGCAGCCGCACTTCCTGGCACTGCACGGACTCAGCAAATTGCTGCGTACGATCGAAGTGGTCTCGCGGCGCATGAATAGCCGACTGCGGCTGTCCGGTGTGATGCTGTGCATGTACGATTCGAACACGCGACTGGCAGCGGAAGTCAGCTCGGACATCGACGAATTTTTCACCGCCTCCAAGGACTCACGCGAGTTCGTCCGCAACGCCAAGTTTTTCGATACACGGATTCGCCGCAACATCCGGCTCGCCGAAGCCCCGAGTTTCGGCAAGTCAATCTTCGACTACTCCAGCGAGAGCAATGGAGCAACTGACTATCAATCGTTAGCCGACGAAGTGATCGCTCAAGAGGCGAGCCGGGCCGAGGCCATGCCCAGACGCGTTGCCGCGTAGGAATGCTCACACGGCGGGATCATTGTCCCGTTCCAATCGAAGTGGCTGGGTATTGAACGACCACGACATGTTTCTATCGGGGCCCAGGGCAGTCATCCTGGCCCTGCGGGTTGGCTAGCAAATGAGTGTGGGTG
>JBDNIG010000151.1:0-4403 GCA_041688415.1 Rhodopirellula sp.
GTTGGCCACCGACGCACCGCTGCTGATTGGTAAACATGTTCTCGATAGTCGATTGATCGTGGGGACGGGACGCTACGATTCGATGGATCAAATGCGTGACTCGCTCGTCGCGTCGGGGACACAGTGCGTGACCGTGGCGGTGCGGCGGGAGCGGCCCTACGACAAAATGGGCCAGAATATTTTGGATTTCCTCGATCCTGCCCGCTACACGCTGCCGCCCAACACGGCGGGCTGCTACACGGCCGCCGACGCGATCCGCGCCGCACGACTCGGTCGTGAAATCCTGAAGACCCTTGAGAATCCGGGCCAGGACTGGGTCAAACTCGAAGTTCTCGGAGATTCCAAGACCTTGCTGCCCGATCCCAGTGAAACGGTGACGGCCTGCGAGAAACTCGTGGCCGACGGATTCTCCGTACTCTGTTACACGAGCGATTGCCCCGTCACGGCCCAGCGGCTCAAGAATGTGGGCGCCGCGAGCGTGATGCCGGCCGGCAGCCCGATCGGCAGCGGCCAAGGAATTTTGAATCCCGGTAATTTGCAAATCATTTTAGAATATCTTAAACAGGACGACCCGGATTATCCGGTGATCGTCGACGCCGGTGTCGGGACCGCCAGCGATGTTGCTGTCGCGATGGAACTCGGGGCCGATGGGGTGTTGCTCAATACCGCCATCGCCCATGCTCGCGATCCCGTTCGGATGGCGGTCGCGATGAAGCATGGTGTGATCGCTGGCCGGCACGCCGCACTCGCCGGACGCATTCCGCGGCGACTTTACGGCACCGCGAGCAGTCCCAGCGAAGGGGTGATCAGCACTCGCCCTTACGGCAGCAAAGAGGACGGAACGGCCGCGTAGTCGTCTGGCTACATTGTCGACCGACGGCTCCGCCCGTCGTGAGAAACCGGGCGCGGACTCAGCTCAGACGAACGGAGTCGTCTGGCTACAATTGTCGACCGACGGCTCCGCCCGTCGTGAGAAACCGGGCGCGGACTCAGCTCAGACGAACGGAGTCGTCTGGCTACATTGTCGACCGACGGCTCCGCCCGTCGTGAGCTGTCGTCGTGGACGTGGTGACACGTCCTCCTGCGGGATCTTTGGCAAGATCCACTACGCCTTCTCAGACTCGCCGCGTTTGATTTCCTTCACCACGCGCACCGCGTGTCCTTGCGGCCGGATGCCGTCACCGTATCGGACCGCATAGACCTGCGTCGCTTCGGCGCCCAACAACACGATCATGGCCGTGTAATAGACCCACACCAACAACACGGCGAGCGACGCGGCGGCAGCGCCGAGCTGAGCCCCCGGTGAACTGTACGAAAAATATAAGTGCAGCCCGTACCGCCCCAGCAGAAACAAGGTTGTTGTGATCAACGCACCCACCATCACGTCGCTCCACTTCACAATTGCATCGGGCATGAACTTGAAGATCGAGGCAAATACAGCGAAGACAACGAGGCCTTGCACGAGCATATTGATTCCCGAAGCGAATGCTTCGGACATCCCGATCAAGCTGCCGACCTGATCTCCCAAAGCCGCCAATACGGATGAGACGACCAACGAAACGAGCAATAGGAAGCCGAGTCCGAGAATCATCCCGAACGACAGCAGACGCTTGCCGAGCAGATTCTTCCAACTCGCTCGCTCGGGATCCGCTTGCACTTCCCAGACTTGGTTGAGCGCCGCTTGCAAAGCTACCACCACGCCGGTGGCTCCGACGACAATGCCGGCGAAACTCAGCAGTGTCTTCCACCATTTGCCACTGGACTGTTCATCGTTCGCCAGGATGGTGGCGATTTGCTCGGTGGCGGCCGCATTGCCGAGCATCTCGGCTGCTTTGCCGGTCAATACGTTCCGCGCCTTGGTCTCGGCCTCGTCGGTGTCGTACATCACCGACATTGCGAGTGTCAGCACCGTGAGCAGCAGGTACAACAACGGAGGCAGCGCAAAGGCGGTGTAGTACGCCAAAGCCGCCGCGAGCGTCGTGCAGTTGTTATTCGAAAATTCAGCAAAGGTTTGTTTCAAAAATCCCATCGATTCAGCTTGTTCAGAGAGGCAGAGGAAGAATCCACTTTCTGAACGCAATTCCTGCGCCAAGCAATCATTAAGGTGCACTTTTTAACATTAAGTGGCGTTTGCGTTAGATTCTTGCTTCACAGGCGACTATCGCGATGGTATCGTTTTCTCCACACGACCGACATACCCATTTTTTCAGGGTCTCATTGATGTTCCGATCCATCGAATCGAGCGGCATGCGCGGCACCGTTGCGCTGCTCTTCCTTGCTGTTTTCCTCATCGCAAACACAGGTGCGGCGCAAGACCCTGAACTGCCCGATGGGATCTCGCAGGAACAGATGGCCATGATGCAGCGATTTGCGGCGATCCAGTGGCAAGAGGGGCCGGAAGTGGGCAAGCTCGGTGATGTTGCCGAGATCAAAATCCCGAAAAACTATTCCTTTACGGGTGCCGAGGGTGCTCAGGAGTTGTTGGAACTCTACGGCAATCCGCGAAACCCGAACATGCTCGGGGCGATGGTGCCCGACTCCGAAGACGAAGATTGGACGCTCGTATTCCAATTCGATGAGATTGGCTACGTCGACGATTCCGATCGAGAGTCGCTCGATCCAGACGGTTTAATCAGCGATTTCCAAGCATCGATTCCCGCGGGCAATGAAGAGCGGCGGTCCATGGGACTCGAAGAACTGACCGCGATGAACTGGGCCAAACCTCCGTTCTACGACCCCAAGACCAATAATCTCACGTGGGGGCTGAAACTGGATTTCCCCAGTGGCGATGCGATCAACTACGACATTCGCATGCTCGGCCGACGCGGCGTGATGGAAGCGACGCTCGTGGGCGATCCCGAAACGTATACGACCGCATTGCCCGCCGTGAACGGCATACTCGACGGGTACCAATTCACGTCGGGGAACAAATACGCGGAGTGGAAACAGGGCGACAAAATCGCCGCCTACGGTTTGGCTGGTTTGGTGGGTGGCGGCGCGTTGGTGGCTGCCTCGAAGACCGGATTGTTGGCCAAGCTCGGCTTGCTGCTGGCCAAGGGCGGTAAAGCGATCATCTTGGTGATCGTTGTTTTCTTCGGCGCGATCGGAACGTTTTTCAAGAAACTGTTCGGTGGTGGTGACCGCAGCGAAACGGTTCGGTAGGTCTCGCTCTTGATGCCGTCACTCTCCGACGTCGAATGGATTTTCGTCGTCCTGGTCGTTTTGTATGCATTGGAAACACTCGTTTGGGTGCGGAGCGGCGTGTCCGCATTCGTGTCGCGGCATGGTTCCTTTCGAAATCGACATCCCGCAGCCCGATTGACGGGCAACGATCATGGATCGCTCGTGCGCAGCGGGGTGCTGCCATCGGACATGACGCTGCTGTGCCACGAATTGCCGGTTTCGATTTCGGCACGCGGGGTCGCGGCATTTGTGCCGGTGTCGCCGATGACCAACGATCGCCCAACGGGATCTGGGAAGGTGTTCACGTGGCCGCAGTTGACGGATTGCCACGCACAGGAGCGAGACGTCGTCCACGGCGATCACGTCGTTTGCACCATGGGTAGCACCTTGATCGCAAGTCACTTTGCGGGTGTGCTCAGGCAATTTGCCAGCGCGTCCGAAGGTGAGCGAGCCGATCAGATCGATCAATATTACAGTAGCCTCTTGGACGCCGACGAGATTTCTCAACGTCTTGATTGCCTGCAATCACCGACACCCGCAATTCGCCGCTTTGCCTATCTGTTGTTCGCATGGATTTTTCCGATTGGATTGCTGCTGTACTACGGCGTCTTGCCCATGCAAGTTGACGAGCAGACAACGGCGGCTTACATCGTGATTCTGTTTGCGCTGTGGTGGACGACCGTTGCGTTCCAATGGCGAGCGCATCGTCAACTGTTTCGCGAGGACCGCATGGGACGATTCAAACTAATTGCCTGCTCCCTGTTGTCGCCGGCGGTGCCGCTGCGTGCGATCGATTACTTGAGTCGGGAACTGTTGGCGACTTCGCTGCACCATCCGCTCGCCGTTTCGGCCGCAATTGACTCGCCGGGTCGGCTGCGTGAATTCGCCGATCATGTGGTGCGAGATGTGGTCTACCCACTCGCCCCGGAACGTCCCGTCCCGGAACGTCCCGACATCGAACTCGCCGCCAGCATCGTGAACGATTGTCGAGCTGCCCTGCGGGAACAGATCACCCGATTTCTCGCTTCTCGTGAGATCCGGTTCGGCGATAGTTTGGTGCCACCCGCTGCCGAGGACGAAGATTCGGTGGCGTATTGCCCACGTTGCCTGCAACAGTTTGAGCGAGACGACGCGGTCTGCGATCTATGCGGTGGTCGCGCGACGTTGATTTTGCGAGTATGATCGGCACAGCCAAGACGGGCGGAGCCGTCTGGCTACGA
>JBDNIG010000152.1:0-12505 GCA_041688415.1 Rhodopirellula sp.
ACCGCGAGGCCCTGGAAACCCGACGCGTCAGCGAGGGACTCAAAACAACGGCGGACGCATCGGCATCATCCTCAACGGATCGCCGCTGTTCACCGGTGGCGCGGGCAGTGGTGAAAGCGAAATCCGGCGATACATCCTGGAAAGCGATCTGCTCGAAGCGATCGTCGCGCTGCCGACCGACATGTTCTACAACACCGGTATCGCGACCTACGTGTGGATTCTATCGAACAAGAAAGACGCTCAGAGAAAAGGCAAAGTCCAACTGATCAACGGCGTCCACTTGTACCAAAAGATGCGGAAGAGTTTGGGCAGCAAGCGGCAAGAGGTCGGCGAAGACGACGTCAAGCTGATCACGCGCACCTTCGGTAACTTTGAAGCGGTCGAAAGCTACCGTCTGGACGTCGAAATAGATGATCCTAACCCGACGCGTAAGCGAGGAGCAAGCAAGAAGAAGTCCGCCAAGAAAACGTTCGGCAGCAAGATTTTTGCCAGCCACGAATTCGGCTACCGACGGATCACGATCGAGCGACCGTTGCGTCTGTCGGTCCAGTTCACCGACGAGCGAATTGAAACGCTCCGTTTTGCACCTGGCAAGCTGAACGCGGCGATGCAAAAGATCTACGAGCAATTCGGCGACCATTTTCACTCTGGCTCCCCTCGCCCCGCTTCGGGGAGAGAGGCTGGGGGTGAGGGGCCGTCCACTCCAAATTATGGCAAGCTGAAGGGAGTCGAGCCCGAAGTCCGAGCGATGATCAAGGCCGATTTCGCTGATTTCAAAGAAAGGCAGATCAAAGATTTGCTCGATCCCAAAACATGGAATACCCAAAAGGAACTGCTCGACAAAGCCACCCAGTTACAAGCGGCGATCGGAAAGGAACAACACGACGACTTCCATGTCTTCGAAGACACGCTGAAGCAAGCGATCGCGGACTCCGGCGTCGAGTTGGACGCGAAGCAGAAAAAGCAAATCATCGCCGCCATCAGTTGGACGAACCCCGACGCCGAACCGGTCATCAAAAAGGTTGTTGGCCGTTTGGGCGCTAGCCCCGGTTCCGTCAAACCACCGGCAACGAAACCGGGGCTATCGCCCAAACGGCTCAAAGGATCGGTAGCAACGAAACCGGGGCTATCGCCCAAACGGCTCAAAGGATCGGTAGCTGACCCAACCTACGGAACGTTCGAGTACCGAGACCAGATCGTCCAGTTCCAGCCCGACAGCGACTTGCGAGATAATGAAGACGTGCCGTTGACAGCCGAGACCGCACGCGGAGCCAACGTCGACGCGGTCAACGAAGCCTATTTTGAAAAAGAGGTCGCCCCGCACGTCCCCGATGCTTGGATCGACAAAGGCAAAACCGACGAGCAGGACGGGCAAGTCGGCATCGTCGGCTACGAGATCCCATTCAACCGACATTTCTACGAGTATGAACCCCCGCGACCGCTGCAGGAGATCGACGCGGAGCTGGATGAACTCAGTAGCGAGATCATGCAGATGCTGAGGGAGGTTCACTCGTGAAGCAGCGTTTCAAACCATATTTGGACTACCAAGAATCAGGTGTCGCGTGGATCGGCGGGATGCCGAGTCACTGGGACCTTCAAAGAACCAAGACATTTTTCGATCGAATGCAACGGCCCGTCCAACCAAAAGACGGGATCGTCACAGCTTTCCGTGACGGTGAAGTAACTCTTCGATCGAATCGAAGGACAGATGGTTTTACCAACGCGGCAAAGGAGATCGGCTACCAAGGCGTTCGCGTTGATGATTTGGTAGTACACGCAATGGACGGATTTGCTGGCGCTATTGGTGTCAGTGACTCTGACGGCAAATGCTCTCCTGTGTACTCGGTTTGTACGGCGAAACAGAAGGGCAAGGTTCACGTTGCGTACTACGGCTACCTTGTTCGCCAGCTTGCCGTAACCGATTTCATCTCTTCACTTGCCAAAGGGATTCGTGAGCGTTCGACTGAGTTTCGATATAGCGAATTTTCAATCCTCGAATTGGCTGTTCCCCCAAAAGAAGAACAAAAGCAAATCGCTGTGTTCCTGGACTACGAGACGGCGAAGATTGATGCTTTGATTGAGAAGCAGCAGCAGCTCATCGCCTTGCTCGGTGAGAAACGTCAGGCCGTCATCAGTCATGCGGTCACCCAAGGCTTGAACCCGGACGCCCCCATGCGAGATTCCGGCCTCGAGTGGTTGGGAGATGTGCCAGAGCATTGGGACGTCAGGAAGTTGAAGCACTCGGCAACCGACATTCAAACCGGCCCGTTCGGAAGTTTGTTACACGCGGAAGATTACATCAGCGGTGGAGTTCCACTAGTAAATCCCGCACATATGGTTGATGGCAAGATCGTTCGTGAAGACAAGTGCACAGTCGACGACGCGACCCAAGTTCGGTTGGTGCGTCATCAGTTGAAGGAAGGCGATCTTGTTTGCGCTCGCAGAGGCGAGCTAGGCCGATGCGCAGTAGTTCGCGCAGAGCACGATGGCTGGCTTTGTGGAACTGGCAGTTTGCGTATTTCATTTTCGACTGAGCTGAGTGCGGAATTCGCCTGCTTCCTTATCTCCTCTGATGGCTTTAAGGGCGAGTTGTCCTTGGCATCCCGTGGTTCAACTATGGAGAATTTGAATCCCGACACGATCGGCTCGGTTCATGTTCCAGTTCCACCAGTTAAAGAACAATCACAAATCCTGAAAATGATCGCCGATATGTCACAGCGATTGGATTCACTTGAATCGCTTGCTATCGCAAAGTCAGAACTCCTCCAAGAGCGCCGCACCGCCCTGATCTCCGCCGCGGTCACCGGCAATATCGACGTGCGTGGCTGGAAGCCTCCCGCCTCCGATGCGAACAGCGAAACCGAGATGGAGCTCGCGTGAACGCTGGCTTTCCAACCGCTTGCGCGACAGCGCAATTCTTAGCCCAGAGGGCGGCATACCCTTTGCCGGTGGCGTCAGCCACCGGGTGGGTAATGAATCCATTCGCCAGCCCAGAGGGCGACATACTTCCGGTACTCGGGCGTTTCGCAGTGACCAATGTGTCGCCCTCTGGGCTGGAGGTTCCATCTCCATTGATCCGGTGGCTGACGCCACCGGCAATTCATGTGTCGCCCGCTGGGCTAACCTAACCGGTGGTGTTCGCTGCGCTCAACCGCAGGCACATCAACTTAAGCGGCAAGAGAGAGATGAGTGTGCGATTAGTCAAGATTAGTGTTCCAAATTCCGGATTTTCAGGAACACTAACCTGCAGTCATCGAACACTGATCATGTGAAAAAGAAACATATTTACTTGTCTTGATGCGTATGCGGTATTCGCTTTCGCCAGGCCGCCGGCTAATCGCTGAAACGCCTCCGGCGTAACAAAACAATTGGGTAAACCGCAGTCTAACGCCTGCAGATCATTCATCCAAACGCAACTAGTCCCCTGCATCTTCGCAGGAACAAATGCTTGCTTTTCTGCCTGCCGCCCGATAGAGTTCATCAGGAGGATTTGGTGAAATGGATACGAAAACCAAGAAAACCGCTAAAGCTCGCGTCAAACCGCTGCCAAAAGTACGCGCGAAGCCGCTGGCAAAATCACGAGCGAAAAAAACGTCCGGATCTAAAATCAAACGTCGCAGTTCTGCGATTGTCGTCACGGCAATTGCGGAACTCAAAGGCCAGGGGTTGATTCGGATTGGGCGAGAATCCAAATTGGAATTGCGCGACCGGTTGGCGATGCCTCGGCCAATGTTCGGGCGGATCGTCAACGTCTCGGAGCGAACTATTGCCAAAGTCGAGTCAAGTAGCGATAACGCAGACAAATTGCAGCGACCGTACAACGAAGTTTACCGTTTGTGGGAAGCCTTGTCCGACGTTGTCGATCCCGAGTGTTTGGGCCTTTGGTTCCAGACGCCCAACGAATCGTTCGACGGCCTGAAGCCGATTGAGGTAATCGAGCGAGGCGAAATCGACCGACTCTGGAATATGGTATTCCGGTTGCAATCAGGTATGCCAGGTTAACGAAAAAGTCGCATGAACGCTGACTCCAAAGAAGCCGCTTTTCAGGCAGACATTATCGACCAAATGGTTGACGGCGGTTGGATGCTCGGCGCACCGGCCAAATACGATCGGAAACTGGCTCTCTACACCGACGATTGCCTGCAGTACGTCAAAACGACGCAGCCCAAGGCCTGGGGAAAGTACGAGCAGCTCTACCCGGCCAACCCCGAGCGAGCGTTCATTGACAAGCTCGCTTCTCAGCTTTCCAAAGCCGATCCTCAGGCGAGCGACAAACATTCACGCACGTTCGGTACCCTCGGCGTGCTGCGGCACGAAATACGCGATAAGTCGGCGTCGTTCAAGATGTGCCAGTTCCAACCTGAGCACGGCTTGAACCCCGATACGCTGGCGATGTACGACGGCAACATCCTCCGCGTGGTGCCGGAGTTGGTTTACAGTCCTTGGACGAAGTTGGAAAACCCCTCACCCCCAACCCCTCTCCCCGAAGCGGGGCGAGGGGAGACTGGTTCTTTGAAAGTTGCCAAGAAGTGGCGGATCGACTTGGTGTTGTTCGTCAACGGCATCCCCGTGGCGACGATGGAACTCAAAAGTGAGTTCAAACAGGCGGTCGATCGAGCGATTCGCCAGTACCGCAAAACGCGACTGCCCAAAGACCCCGAAACGAATAAACCCGAGCCGCTGCTGACCTTCAAACGCGGTGCCCTGGTCCACTTTGCCGTCAGCCAGTACGAAGCCTGCATGACGACTCGATTGGCGGGTGACGAAACAAAATTCCTGCCATTCAACAAGGGAACCCAAGACGGTGGCGCGGGCAATGACACGCCCGATGATGTTCACGAGTACGCGACCAGCTATCTGTGGAACGACGTTCTCGCACCCGCCAATCTGCTGCAGATCATTGGCCGCTTCATCCACCTGGAAATCGAAGAGTCAGAGGAGTGGGACGGGCGCAAGTACAAAACCGAGTCACTGATTTTCCCCCGCTATCACCAGTGGGACTTGGTCCGCAAGCTAATTCAGGGGAGCCGAGAAGAAGGCCCGGGGCACAAGTATCTGGCGCAGCACAGTGCCGGATCGGGCAAGTCCAACAGCATCGCCTGGACCGCTCATCAACTTTCGTCGCTGTACACCAATGACGGCGACAAGGTTTTCCACAGCGTGATTGTCGTCACCGACCGCACGGTGCTGGACGACCAGTTGCAGGACACGATCTACCAGTTCGAGCATGCCGACGGTGTCGTTGGACGTATCAATCGCGACGAAGGCCAGGGGTCCAAGTCGGAAAAACTGGCAGCGGCTTTGGAGAGCAGCCAGCCCATCGTGATCGTGACGATCCAAACATTCCCTCACGTGCTCAAAGCGATCGAAAATAGTGTCAGCCTAAAAGAACGCTGCTACGCGATCATTGCCGACGAAGCCCACAGTTCGCAGTCGGGCCGGACCGCTGGCAAGCTGAAAGAGGTGCTGATGACGGAGGCTGAAAATCCTAACCCGATGCGTGAGCGAGGGATTGATTCTGACGGGTCTCTCGCTGACACATCGGGTTGTGATGACGACGCATTGACTGCCGAAGATGCCTTGATAGCCAGCGTGGAAGCTCGCAAAGGTTCCGCCAACCTCAGCTATTACGCGTTCACGGCGACGCCCAAGAGCAAAACGCTCGAACTATTTGGTCGGTTGCCGAAACCTGATCAACCGCCTAATAAACGCGACAACAAACCGAAAGCGTTTCACGTCTACAGCATGCGGCAGGCGATCGAAGAGGGTTACATTCTCGATGTGCTGAAGAACTACACCAGCTACAAGGTCGCCTACAACCTGGCCCAAAAGGTCGCCAAGCCAGATTACGAGGTCGATGCCAAGAAGGCGAAGGTGCGTGCGGGCCAGTGGGTACGTCTGCACGATTACAATATCGCGCAGAAGGTGAAAGTGATCGTCGAGCACTTCCGCCAAACGGTCATGGGACTGCTCAACGGTCACGCCAAGGCGATGGTCGTCACGGGGTCACGTAAAGAAGCGGTGCGATACAAGCTGGAATTTGACAAGTACATCAAAAAGAAGAAATACAGCCAGTTGGCTGCGATGGTTGCATTCTCGGGCGAAGTCGAATTCCTGGAAAATGACCCGAACGTCGAAGGCTTGCTGGGCGAGAAATTCACCGAAGCCAACATGAACCCGGATTTGAAAGGTCGCGATCTGCGAACGGCATTCGACTCTGGCGAATTCCACGTGATGATTGTTGCCAAGAAATTTCAGACTGGCTTTGATCAACCGAAGTTGTGCGCGATGTACGTCGACAAGAAACTCGGTGGACTGGAGTGCGTTCAAACGCTTTCACGACTCAACCGGACGTTCCCCGGCAAAGAAGAAACCTACGTGCTGGATTTCTTCAACGACCCAGACGACGTGCTGACGGCTTTTCAAGAGTATTACGAAACGGCCAGGTTGCTGGATGTTTCGGACCCGAACAAGATTTGGGATCTATTTGACAAGCTGCGGGCGAGTGGCATCTTTTTGTGGACCGAAGTGACTCAGTTCAGCGATGTCTTTTATATCAAGAGCAAGAGCAACGCCGCACTCAGCAATGTTTGCCGACCTGCGAAGGACCGGTGGCAAACACGTTTCAAGGAAGCCAAGGCGGAGTTCGAAAACCACCGAAAACTTTTCAAACATGCCAAGACGCTCGGTGATCCGATCTTCATGGCCAACACCGAAGGCGACATGAAGGATGCGAAGAAGGAAAAGGACGCTCTGGGGCTTTTCAAAGCCGATCTAATTTCGTTCAGTCGCTACTACGAGTTTATGTCGCAAATTGTCGACTTCGACAGCACCGATTTAGAAAAGCTGAATCTGTACTCCCGACACCTCGCACCGCTGCTCCGTGAGGAAGCCCCCGAGGACGATCCGATTGACCTGGCGTCGCTCGGCCTGACTCACTATCGGCTTTCAAAGATCAAGCAACAGGATTTGCTGTTGGTCAAGGAGGGAGCCGAGGGCCTTCCGGTCGGTGCGGACATCGGTTCGGGCAAGTCGAAGTCGAAGCAAGAGATTTGGTTGTCGGAACTGATTGCACGCCTGAATGAGTTATTCATCACGGACGGGCTAACCGACCAAGATTTGATCAACTATGCGTTCACGATCCGCGACAAAGTCGGGGAAAATGAGCGGGTGATGAATCAAATAGCGAATAATTCTCCCGAGCAAGCCTTGCTGGGAGATTTCGCCGAAGCGTTGGATGATGCGGTGATGAGCAGCGGAGAAGCCCATCAACTGCAAATGACGCAGTACCTCAATAACCCAGAACTCGCTGCGAAATTCCAGCGGGTGATATTCGATCTGTTGTTGGCGAAGGGGGCCTGATCACGTCGGGTGTAATGGTTCAGCGGGACGACTAGTTTCCGTATGCTTCGTTTAACTATTCGAGGTAGCTTTCTGGAGCGGGAAATCCTTTCGGACTACACACCCAACGCACCGAGATTTGCGGCAAGCCGTCCTAGATATAATTCAGGACCAAACTCTACCGAAGCCGAGACGCCGCATTGACGCATCGAAACCGTGGACACGCATGGCCAACGTGCTGGCCAGCGGGCTGCCTATTGCATTCGCGATATCCTAGGCGTCTAAAACGACATCCGCCACTTGCGCGCCAAGCAGGGATAGCAATTGAATCTGGTAGGCACTCTGGCTGAGATCAACGGACCAACGGCCGCGCAAACCAGCCAGTTCGAAACACCAATTTTTCACCGGCCTAGGATCATTCTCTTCACGACGCGACGAACCCGCTCGGTCGCAGCCTGTGGTGCTGCGTCGCGGACTGGAAGCCGGCACCGGCGGCGAGCAGGCGTGCTTCTTGCATCACGGGCGCCTGCAACTGGATGCCGACTGGCAGGCCGTCGTCATCGAGTCCGGATGGTAATGAGATCGCGGGCACACCGGCGAGGTTGGCGCCGACGGTGAAGAGATCGCACAGGTACATCGCGATGGGATCATCGATGTTCTCGCCCAAACCGAATGCGGGCGACGGCGTTACCGGTCCGAGGAGCAAGTCGACGTTCTCGAACGCGGTGTCGTAATCGCCGCGAATCAACCGTCGCACCTTGAGTGCTTGATTGTAGTACGCGTCGTAGTAGCCCTCGCTGAGTGCATACGTGCCGACCAGGATCCGTCGTTTGACCTCGCTGCCAAAACCGGCCGCGCGACTGGATCGATACATTGCTTCGAGTGGTTGAGACTTCACCAGCGAGTCATCGCCACTGTTGCCAGCGTTCTCCACGGGATGACGATAGCCGTAGTGAGCGCCATCAAAACGCGACAGGTTGCTGCTCGCTTCACAGGGTGCGATCACGTAATAGGTCGGCACCCAGTACGGATTGTGTTGCAGCGAGACTTCAACAATTTCCGCACCGAGATCCGTAAAAACTTTCTCGGCATCGGCCACGGTCCTGCGGACCGCTGGCGTGACGCCGTCTTGATCAATCGAATCTCGCAGTACGCCGATGCGGACACCTTTCAAATCTCGCGCGGCCACGGCGGCTTGGTAGTCCGGCACGTCCTGGTCCACCGAGGTGCTGTCGGCGGGATCAAAGCCCGCCATCGCCTGCAGTCCGATCGCGACATCCTCGACTGACCAGCCCATCGGGCCGGCCTGGTCGAGGCTACTGGCGAAGGCCACCAATCCCAGCCGACTGCAACGACCGTAGGTGGGCTTCAGTCCGGTGACCCCACAAAATGCGGCTGGTTGCCGGATGGAACCGCCGGTATCGGTACCGATCGACAGGGGCACGGTTCCCGAGGCGACGGCCGCGGCGGCGCCACCGCTGCTGCCGCCGGGCGTCCGCTGTTCGTCCCATGGATTTCGCGTCAGCCCCATCGCGCTGGTCTCGGTTGACGCCCCCATCGCGAACTCGTCCATGTTCGTTTTGCCGATCACGATCGCGCCGGCTCGTTTCAGCTTCGAGACGACCGTGGCATCATAGGGCGGCGTGAAATCTCGCAGCATGTTCGAGGAACACGTCGTCGGCATGTCCGATGTACACAGCACGTCCTTGATCGCCACCGGCAATCCGGCGAGCGGCGGTAGCGGGCGGCCCGCCCTGCGATCATTGTCGACGGCCTCGGCGGCTTCGAGGGCCGCGTCATAGGCCACGTGGGTGTAGGCGTTGATCGTCGGCTGCGTCGCACCGATCGCCCGCAGCGCGTGTTCGGTGACCTCGCGAGCGGTGGCGTCACCGGATCGCAACAATTCGAGAATCGTCGACGTCGAATCCAACATATCTTTCAAAACCAAAGCTGAATAACAAAATGGGCGTGCGGGAAGAGTATCGGGCAATCGTCGTTTGATTGGAATGCCCGACTACGACAGCGTATGCACCGAGATCACGTTATCGGCACCTTCGATCACGTCGTTGCCGCTGACGACGACCATGGTATCGCCAGGGCGGATCACGCTTTTGCCATTTTCAGTTTGTTCACACATCCACCGCGAGACTTGCTCGATGAGCTGCGCCGTATCAGCGATATTTTCACAAAAGATCGGTTTGGTTCCCCAGAACAGATTCATGCGGCGGACCGAGGCACGGCTGTCGCTGACGGCCACGGTCGGGATCAGTGAACGCGTATTGCTCTTGACCCAAGCCGTGCTACCGCTGTGCGTCGCGACGATGATCAGTTTGCTGCCGATCGCCTCGGCCACTTCGATCCCCGCCCGCGTGATCGCATGCGTCGTGCGGTGCATCTCGTCGACATCGCCGGGCGGAACTTTCAGATCCACGAACATGCTCTGCTCGGTCTTGTGCATGATCCGGTCCATCGTCGCGACGCTTTCACGCGGGAAACTGCCGATCGCCGTCTCGCCGCTGAGCATGCAAGCGTCGGTGCCGTCGAGCACGGCGTTAGCGACATCGGACGCTTCGGCACGCGTCGGCCGTGGACTGTGGTGCATCGACTCGAGCATCTGAGTAGCGACGATGACGGGTTTCATCAAACGCTTGCACGTCGCAATGATCCGCTTCTGAGCGACCGGGGTTTCCGCGACGTCGATCTCGACCCCCAGATCCCCGCGTGCGACCATGATGCCATCGGATTCCTGCACGATGCGTTCGAGATTATCGAGCGCCTCGGGCTTCTCAATTTTGGCGATCACGAGTGCCTGACATTCGTAGCTGTTGAGCAGATCTTTCAGGCTGCGGACGTCCTCGGACGTGCGGACGAACGAGAGACTGATGAAATCGATCTCGTGTTGGGCGGCCCAGATCGCATTTTCGATGTCGCTCGGCAGCATCGCGGCGACGGAGAGTTTGACGCCGGGCAAATTGACACCCTGGCGACTGCGAATCTCACCCGCGGCGACGACCACGCATTCCGCCCGTGACGACGAGACCGACTCGACCTGCAGTGCCACCATGCCATCGGCGAGCATCACGCGATCTCCGGGTTCGAGTTCGTCGATCAAACGCGGGTAGCTACTCGTTAGCTCACCCTCGGCTTGCGAGTCGGTTCCCCGCACAAACGTAAATCGGGCACCGAGTGGGCAGGCCAGCGGTTCGCTGGGGAGTTGTCCCAAGCGGATCTTCGGTCCCGCCAAATCGAGTAGCACCGCGGCGGGAAATCCCGTTTGCTCCGAGGCAGTTCGGATATTGGCGAGCTTTTCAGCGTGCTCGTCGATGGTGCCATGAGCACTGTTGATGCGGAACACGTCAACGCCCGCTTCGATCAACGCGGCGAGCTGCTCGACGCTATCACAGGCGGGACCGACGGTGGCGACAATTTTCGTACGGGCTTCGTTCAAACGTGGGCGTGACATGCAGCAGGTTTTCGATGAGAGTATCGGAAGAGGGGCAGGCCGAAACCAATAATGTAGTCGATGACGGTAAGTGGGCAATCGATCAGATCATCCGACGGGCCCGCGAGGGATGCGGTGTGACCCCTCGCTGACGCATCGGGCTACCATTCCCCCATTCCCCGCAAGATTGCGAACACAACCAAATCGACAGGCCCTAGCGGCCTGTTGATTGAGTGAGCCGAGACGCGTAAGCGGCCGGGCACCGTGCGTTACCCGGTGCCTTACGGCATTCGGCTCACCATTACCGGTCGAAAGTCGATTAAATTATTTTTACGAAATTAGCGTGTAAATCATAACCCGACGCGTAAGCGAGGGATGCAACCTGGTCCCTCGCTGACGCGTCGGGTTACTAAATCGACAGCCCGCTAGCGCCGCTGGCGAAAGGATGATACCGATGCAACACGAAACCTCGCCCACCATCACCGCCGCGATCGTCAGCGGCGGGTCGTCCGGGTTAGGGTTGGCGATCACTCGCAGATTGCTCGATCGCGGGTACGCTGTCACGATTCTCGGCCGCGATGGCGAGCGACTCGCCGCCGCACAAGCGACACTCCGTGACGACGCGGTCGATCCCGCGCGGCTGCATAGCATCTCCGCCGACGCCACATCGCGGGCGGATTTGAAACTCGCCGTCGAGTCTCACCTCGCGCAGTTCGGTCGGCTCGACGTGCTCGCCAACGTGGTCGGACGCAGTGATCGCGGCCGGATTGATGCGCTCGATCCCGACGTGCTACGTGAACTCTTCGAGGCCAACGTGATCACGGCCCTGCTATCGAGCCAAGCGTGCTTGCCAGCCCTGCGTCAAACCCATGGCGTGATCGTCAACATTGGATCATTAGCCAGCCGTGTGGCACCGCGGTTCTTGGGAGGCTACGTGATTGCCAAGCACGCCTTGGCTGGCATGACGCGGCAGATGCGATTGGAATGCGAAGCCGAGGGGGTACACGTCGGCTTGGTGTGCCCCGGACCGATCGCGAGCACGCGTCCGCCCAATCGGTATGGCATCGATGAGGATTCGGAGCTACCCGCCAGCGCCGCCAAACCAGGCGGCGGTGCCCAATTGAAATTGCTCAGCCCCGAGGCCGTCGCCGGCGCCGTGATGCGCTGTATCGACAAACGCGAGATCGAGATCATCATGCCCGCCAAGACGCGGCTGCTGATGAGCGTCGATGCCGTCTCACCACGACTAGCCGATTGGATTCTCAGCAAAAAATCGGCGAACTAATGATTTACCACGTACCCAACCGTGATCGTTGGGCAAAGATCGGGGTCACGATCCCACGCAGTGAGGGTGCCGGTGTGCCGTGATAGTGCATCCGTCGGACCGTATTTCCGTAAAAATGCAGCGGTCGGTAGGGACGCTGTTCCATCGGCAGCGATTGGATTTGATCGCGATACTCACCGCGGGCGACGATCACCGGCGACCACCCCGGCTCGCTAGCTGATACGGAATCCGCGGGCACCCATGTGACCAAGATTGCCGCTGCGACGGCGCAAATAACTGACTTCATCGTTTCTACTCGTAAATTCCAGCTAAGGACCATTCGATGAATAACTGTCGTAGCGAAACTCGCCAAGAGTTTCGGCCACCCAACAATTCGAAAGTCTTGGCGACTTTCGCTACGACCAAATCGGACACTTAAAGACCGAACGGTCCTAAGG